>DASTJB010000299.1:0-9395 GCA_035717005.1 Candidatus Angelobacter sp. | reverse complement strand
GAGCGGAGCGAGGGATCCCCACCCTCTTTCAAAGCGTCCTCAAAAACCATCGCGTGCTCCTCTCAAGCAGCATGGTGAGTAAAGGGATCCCTCACCCGCGCAAAGGATTGCCAAGAATAAGCGGGTATTCACGCGCGGGTTCGGGATTTCAGAAACACAGCTGATCAACAGTTACCAGCTGCCAATTGCCAATGATTTAGACTGCTCAGGTGAACGCTGAGATCATCGCTATCGGCTCGGAGCTGCTCACTCCCTACCGCCAGGACACAAACTCGCTGTTCCTGACCGGCAAGCTGAACGACCTTGGCGTTGAAGTCACATTCAAGACTATTGTGGGAGACCGCCGCTCCGATCTGGTAAGCGCCGCGCGAATCGCGCTGGCGCGCGCCGATGTCGTCATTTTCATGGGCGGGCTGGGCCCGACGGAAGACGACCTGACGCGCGAGTGCGTGGCGGAGACGCTGGGCCGCCCGCTGCGGCGGCATGCGCGGCTGGTGGAAGACCTGCGTGCGCGCTTCGCTGCCCGGGGCTGGAAGATGCCGGAGAACAACGAGCGCCAGGGCGATGTGATCGAGGGCGCGGATGTGCTGGAGAACCGGCGCGGCTCTGCGCCGGGGCAGTTCCTGCACATCGATGACGAGCATGGCACTGCGATCCTCATGCTGCTGCCCGGACCGCCGCACGAACTCACGGCCATGTTCGAACACCAGTGCCTTCCCCGTCTGCGTGAGCTGGTTCCGCAGCAGTCGATCGCGACGCGCGAGCTGAAGATCGCGATGCTCGGCGAATCGATGGTGGACCAGCGCGCTGCGCCGATCTACACCACACATAAAGACGTCGAGACTACGATCCTGGCGGGCACGCCGGGCGAAGTGCAGCTGCATCTGCGCGCCCGGGCCGGTTCACCGGAAGAGGCCCACAAGAGAGTTGAAGCGCTGGCGGATGCGCTGGACCAGGAGTTCGATGACGCGATCTTTTCGACGAACGGCGAGAGCATGGAGCAGATCGTCGGCTATTACCTGGGCATGAGGCAGGCGACGCTGGCCGTGGCCGAGTCGTGCACGGGGGGGTTGCTCGCGGAGCGGATCACGTCGGTGCCGGGCAGCTCGCGCTATTTTCTGGGCGGAGCGGTAGTCTATGACAATTCGCTCAAGAGCGAGCTCGCCGGGGTAGCGCCGCTGCTGATTGCCGAACATGGCGCGGTGAGCAGCCAGGTGGCTGCGGCGCTGGCGGAAGGCATTCGCAGCAAATGTAAAGCGACGCTGGGCCTGGGCATCACCGGGATTGCCGGGCCGGGAGGCGGAACGGAGGAAAAGCCGGTGGGCCTGGTTTTTCATGCCCTGGCAGACGGTAAAAAGACTGAAGTGGTGGAAAGAAAGTTTCTGGGCGATCGCGACCGTATCCGCCAATGGGCCTCGCAACAGGCGCTTGATATGGTGCGGAGGAAACTCAGTACTTAGTAGCTGGTATTTGGCTGAGCTGCGTAGGGCCGCTGTTTTCGTGCGATGCGGGACAGGGGCGGCCTTAAACGAGCAAGCGAAATACTACCTACCAAATACTCACTACTGTTCATCATGCGCATCTTTATCGCATTGGATATTCCGGCGGAAATTCGCAGGAGGCTTGACGAATACATGCAGCGCGCTCGCTCGTATGCCCCGGATGCGCGGTGGGCGCGTGTGGAAGGCTTGCATGTGACGCTCAAGTTTGTGGGCGAGGCAGGGGAAGAGTTGGTAGAGAAGATCAAGGGCGCGCTGGCGAGGGTGAAGGCCAGTCCGTTCGAAGTGAAATTTGAAGGCGTGGGGGGCTTCCCCAATCCCAGATCGCCGCGAGTGTTCTGGGCCGGCGTCGACGGGGGCGAGGCGCTGCCGCGGCTGGCAGCGGCGATCGATGCGGCGCTGGAGAAGCTGGGCCTTGCGCGGGAAGAGAAGGCTTATCATCCGCATTTGACGCTGGCGCGTGCGACCACGCATCCGCTGCGCGAGCTGGCGCCGTTGTTCTCACCCCAACACGCGCAAACCCCGCGCGCGTTGGGGGCCCCGCAGCCGGGAAATGGCCAATCCCCGCAGTTCGGTACAATGACAGCGCGCGAATTCTTCATGTATCAGAGCAAGCCGCAGCGCGGCGGATCGAAGTACACGAAGCTGGAAAGGTTTCAGTTGGAATAACTGCCGCAATCCATGACGAAGCTTTACGTCATTGTTCCGATCATCGCCTATCTTCTCGGCTCAATACCATTTGGCTACCTGCTGGTGCGCCTTTTTCGCGGACAGGACATACGGCTTTCGGGCAGCGGGAACATCGGCGCCACCAACGTAGCGCGATCGGGTGCGAAAGGCCTGGGCATCGCTACGCTCCTGCTGGACGCCCTGAAGGGAGTGGCGGCAGTCTTAATTGCAGAGATCCTTGCGCGGCGGCAATTCCCTCCGCATATGGTCTTCGGCAATCCTGTAATTGAAGCCGCCCAGCGCTTTATGTCCATTGCCGCCTTGGCCGCGGTGGTTGGCCACGTCTTCCCCGTATGGCTCAATTTCAAAGGCGGCAAGGGCGTTGCCACGGCGCTGGGTGTCTTCTGCCTTATATTTCCGAAAGCAGTGTTGGCCTCGCTTGTCATCTTCGTTCTGGTTGTGGCAATTACCCGCTATGTTTCATTGGGATCGATTCTGGCGGCCATTACGTTTCCTATCGCAGCATACTTTCTCGAAGATCCCCTTCGTCTGCCTCTGCTCCTGGTCTCCATCACTAGTCTGGTCATCGTATTCAAGCATCGCCAGAACATCGCCCGGCTGCTAAAAGGAAATGAGAACAGGCTCGGGGAAAAAAAGCCCCGGGCTGTGGAGAAGCCGCTTTGAGCCGCATAGCCGTAGTCGGCGCGGGCGCTTGGGGCACGGCGCTGGCCACTGTGGTGGCCCGGCGTGGCGACCATGAAGTGAGGCTATGGGCCCTGGAAAAGGAAGTTGTCGAGAGCATCAGGCGCTCGCGGACGAATGATCTGTTCCTGCCTGGATGTCCACTACCGCCCGCGATTCAAGCCACGCACGATTTCAAGGAGGCGATCTCCGGCGCGGAGATCGTGGTGAGCGTGATGCCCTCGCACCACTGCCGGCGGACGTTTGAGCACATGGCGCAGTGGCTGCAACCGCAAATGCTTTTTGTAAGCGCCACCAAGGGCGTGGAAAATGACACACTGCTGCGCATGACGCAGGTGATCGAGGAGGTGGTGGGCCGTTTTTGCGGCTTCACTCCCAAGCTCGGCGCGATCAGCGGGCCGTCGTTCGCCAAGGAAGTGGCGGAGCGGCATCCCACGGCTGTGACCGTGGCTTCCATGAACAGCGCACTGGGGTCGCGTGTGCAGAAGGACTTCAGCGATCCCAACTTTCGCGTTTATATGAACGATGACCTGGTGGGCGTGGAGCTGGGAGGGGCGCTCAAGAACGTGATTGCCATTGCCGCCGGCGTGGTCAGCGGGCTGGGTCTGGGACACAACTCCGTGGCGGCGCTTATTACGCGCGGCCTGGCCGAGATCACGCGGCTGGCGGTGGCCTGTGGCGCCAAGCCGCAGACGATGTTCGGCCTGGCCGGCATGGGCGACCTGGTTCTTACCTGCACCGGGGGCCTCTCACGCAACCGCAGCGTAGGCGAGGCCCTGGGCAAAGGGCAGGCGCTCGATCAGATCATCGCCGGCATGCACGGAATGGTCGCGGAAGGCGTGCTCACCACCAACGCCGCGCTTGGCCTGGCGCAGAAATACAACGTCGAGATGCCGATTACCGAGCAGATGTACGCCATCCTGCATGACGGCAAGTCCCCGCACGACGCCATTCGCGAATTAATGACGCGCCCGGGGAAGGTGGAAGACCGATTCTGAGGACCCTTCTGAGCCGGTTTTGTGACAGCTGAGGCGCAGGTGGGAAAGCCCGCTCCAGAATTTGGTGTACCCTAATCGACGATGAAAATAGAGACTCGAGCCGTCCATGCCGGACGCCGTCCTGAAGGCGGCACGCGCGACGTAACCCCTGCCATCCATCTCTCCACCACATTTCAAAAGGCCGATGACGGCTCGCTTCCGGGTGGATTTCTATACTCGCGCACCGACAATCCCAATCGCGCGGCGCTGGAAGAAGCGCTGGCCTCGTTGGAAGAAGGCGAAGCCGCGCTGGCATTCTCCGCCGGCAACGCCGCGACGCTCGCGCTGCTGCATGCTCTCAGTCCCGGCGATCACATCATTGCGGGCGAAGACGTCTTCTACGGCACCGCCATTTTGATCCACACCCTCTCGTCGTGGGGCCTCAAACATTCCTTCGTCAACATGCAGGACCTGGCTGCGATTGAGCGCGCGGTCACGCCGGCGACCAGGCTCATTTGGGTGGAGACTCCGTCGAATCCGCTGCTGCGCGTCACCGACATAAGCGAGGTGGCGGATATCGCGAAGAAGGCCAACGCGATACTTGCGTGCGACAACACCTGGGCTACACCGATGCTCCAGCGCCCGCTCCAGGGTCTTGGCGCGGACGTGGTGATGCACTCGGTGACCAAATATCTCTCAGGCCACAGCGATGTGCTGAGCGGGGCGCTGGTGTTCAAATACAAGGGCACCCTTTTTGAGAAAATCCGCAGCATCCAGCGCGATGGCGGCTCCGTGCCGTCACCATTCGAATGCTGGCTTGCGCTGCGCGGGCTGCAGACCTTCCCTTACCGCGTGCGCGCGCAAGCGGCCAGCGCGCAGAAGATTGCGGAGTTCCTTAGCCAGCAACCGAAAATCGAAGCTGTGCATTATCCCGGCCTGCCCTCGCATCCCGAACACAAGATTGCGGCGGCGCAGATGTCGGGCTTTGGCGGCATGCTTTCCATTCAGGTGAGAGGAGGCCAGGCCGAGGCGTTCAAGCTCGCAGCAGGCTGTAAACTTTTTACCCATGCGACAAGCCTTGGCGGCCCGCATAGTCTGATCGAGCACCGGGCGTCAGTGGAGGGCCCTGCAACGCGCAGCCCGGTGAACTTGTTGCGCCTCTCGATTGGCCTCGAACATCCTGATGATCTGATTGAGGATTTGGAGCAGGCGTTAAAAAACCTTTAGCCGCAGATTTACGCGGATGATCGCAGATCAGAAAGGACGAACCGTGAATTCGGTAAAAACACAATTCGTCTGCATTCTCTGTTCCTCTTTCTCAAAGTTTTGATGTGCGTTGATCGCTGTTATCTGCGGCGACAAGGTCAAGACATCTCCGGCTACCAACTGCGACAACAACTTAGTGATCACATCGGCTGCGCTGTAGGACGATTGGCCGGCCGGCAGAAACTGCGGAATGTGCTGCAGGTCGTCGCCGGAGGTCACCAGACCAGGTTCAACATGTTTGCCGTTCCTGATCTGCGGCTGCCCGATATTCGCTACCAGCGCGTTGCACAGGCACTTTCTCCCTACCGTGTTTTCCCGGGTTCCGCCTTTCGCAACATAAAGCGTCACTGGTTCGCCTGGACAGCGGAAATCTACCTTTCCGTCGGCCGTGCGATACGCTTCCCGCAAATAGCCCACATCGCAAATACGCGGCCGGGCAGCGTAAACCTCCGGCTGGGACAACGTTCCTTCCAGCTGCGCGATCTTGAACGGAAAGCCGGTGGGCGAAGCCACCGGATCGGTGAAGACTGTTGCCTGTCCGGCGACGGCTTTTTGGATCAACGCCTGTTTGTACTCCCGGCGCAGGCCGGATTCAGCGCAAAACGCGAATGCCGTTCCCACCTGTACACCGGCCGCGCCCGCCGCCAGCGCTGCCTGGACCTTCTCCGGCGATCCGTATTCACCGGCCAGCCAGAAAGGCAGCCCGAGTTCGCGGATCTTTTCCAAGTCCACGTGATCACGCTCGCCGTAGACGGGCTCACCCGCGGCATTCAACTGGACCTTGCCGCGGGGCGGAGCGTTGTGCCCGCCCGCCGTCGGGCCTTCGATCACAAATCCGTCCACTCGGCCATTGGCTTTTTTGACCATGGTCGTGGCCAGCGTGTTCGAAGCGATGATGGCGAGAAACTTTGGCCGCCGCAGCGCCGGCAGAGCGCATTCCATGAAATCGCGCGGCGTAAAGGAGGTGCTGAAATCCTCGCCCGGCAGCGCGCCACTCACCGCTAGCGGATACGTGGCCGGCTCATGCCGGGCCAGGCGGTCAAGCGCACCCGGAATTTTCAAAGGAATTCCCGCTCCCATCAGCACGTACTCCACGCCTGCCAGCATGGCCCCATAGAGCGACGGCAGATGGGGAATCTGAATCTTTTCCAGAAAATTGATACCTACAGGATTGTGGTGGCCTTCGCGCGCCAGGAAAACTTCCACAAAGTTGGCGGCGATGCACAGCTCCTGCAGCTCGCGCGGGCTGTCCAGAGCATGCAGGGGCAAGCGCTGGTAGGAGGCATGTTCCTGCTTTCCGCCAGGAATGAAAAACGCCCGCAGAATGCGTTCGGCCATGGCGGGAAAGGGAAAATGACGGAGGGCGCGGCGGATGTGGCCGCCGCTATCGCCGTCCTGCAAGCGGCGCGCCAATACGTTGTCCAGCGCCGTTCCGGAAACCACTCCCAATTGGCCCTGCCGCGACACCGCGTTGGCCAGGCGCCAGTCGGAGATCCCGACGCCCATGCCACCCTGGATGATGATGGGATCGCTTCTCATCCCTGTATTCTGACAGTGGTCAAAGCGTCCGCTTGTCAGAGTTTGGTAATAAGAAATTGTGATGGCCGTCACATGCCCGCGTGAGTCATCAAGCAACGCGATTGTTTCGTGTCATCCGCGCAAAGGTTTGCAATGTTCTCCTATACCCGCACGCCCACATTCGTGCGGTCGCCAGCGTCAGCGGCAAACAACTGAGACGGGCTGAAACCCATCATCCCAGCCACCAGATTCCGTGGAAACTCCGCCAATGAAGTGTTGTACCGGCGCACGCACTCGTTGTAATGCTGGCGCGCGTAAGCGATGCGGTTCTCGGTGGAGGTCAGCTGTTCCTGCAAGAGCAAAAACTGCTGGGAGGCTTTGAGCGTCGGATAACGCTCAGCCACGGCGAACAGGTTTCCCACGGCCCCGGTCAGGGCCATCTCAGCGACGGCTCGGGTACCCAGAGCCGCTCCCGTTACCGTCATCGCTTCGGCGCGCGCCCGGGTGACGGCTTCCAGGGTCTCACGCTCGTGAGTCATGTATCCGCGCACTGACTCGACGAGGTTGGGCACGAGATCATGGCGGCGAGTGAGCTGCACGTCGATATCCGACCAGCCATTGCGCACCGCATTCCGCATGCGAACGAAGCTGTTGTAGGTCCGGAGCAGCAGGAAGAGAAGGATTGCAGCGACCACGGCAACAATGATGAATACGAGAGAAATGTCCAAGGGTGCCTCTTCCGCCGTTTGGCGGTGCAATGAGTAGGAGCATTTTAACGGCAGCCGAGCAGTTTGAGGTAGAGACGCGACATCGTTTCTACGTTGGGACTTCACTTCGGCAAATGTCTTCGAGCTACTGCTGGCAATTCGCCACGCACTCGACTTCAGAAATCGTGATCTCGGCTTTCTTCTTCTTCCGGATCTCGACTTCCGGCAGCAGGACCACCTGCATGGCGCCGTCGTCTTTCTGGAGCGTGCAATCAAAAGTGCTCGATTGCACTCCGTATTGCTTGCAGGCGGCCTGAGAGAGGATTTCCCGCGCCTGATCGGGATGAGCGTACAGCTGGTCTGCCTGGCTGCGGGTGACCACGGCGGCGGTCATGGGGAACGGCGATTTGACGCGCACGCGAAGCTTTTCGTCTTCGCGCTGCGGGGCAAAGGGCCCGTAGGATTTAAGTGCCGGCGTGATCTCGAACTTTTCCCTGCGCACATCCACCCAGGCAAACTGCGGCGGATCGGGCAAATCGCAGTTGTTGACGCAGCCCCAGCGGTAAGGAATGACCTGCACATCATTAGCGAAAAGTTCATTGACGCCGTAGCGCAGGAAAGGCGCCGCGGCCCCGGAGACAATGGGACGTTCGGTGCTGCGCGAGTCGCGCACCACCACCACGCGCGAAGTGTAGCTCGCATAAAAGTTGCAGCTGTAAGTGACGTGGGTGACGCCCTCGGTCAGGCAGGCGTAGTCCAGCTTCGACAGCATCTCAGGATTGCGTACGGCATTGTTCCAGTCTTCCAGGCGTACCACGCCGACTGAGACCGGCTGCCGCGCCGCGATGTCCAGGCGCACGTGGACCGGCTCCCAGCCGTGCGGGTTAAAAACCGCCACGCCGCTGTGATAGCCCGGCCCGATGCGGAAGCTGTTCGGGTTCTGCGGAATCCAGTCAAAGCTCTTCTGCTGCGCCGCCAATGTCTCAACGCCAAGAACCAGAGCGCAGAAAAACAAGAACTTGGTCGCTCGCATAGCACAAAATTATGCGGCTGCGGCCCTGCAGCTTCAAATTACCGGAGTACGTAGCGGAAGTACCGGGTCTTCCGGGATGAACCAAGGCCTTTCGAGAGTCAACGGCCTCTGCTAGTCGCCTGTTCCCATTACCGGTTCAACCTTCCGGTGCGACGCGCGCCACCGTGCTACCCGGAGGCGTATGCGATCCAGATAGATGTACACCACGGGTGTGGTGTAGAGCGTGAGCGCCTGGCTGACGATCAGACCACCGACAATGGCGATGCCCAGGGGCCGGCGCAGTTCCGAACCTGTTCCGCCGCCCAGGGCCAGCGGCAGGCCGCCCAACAGCGCCGCCATGGTGGTCATCATGATGGGACGGAAGCGCAGCATGCAGGCCTGGAAAATCGACTCTTCCGGCGTTCCGTTTCCCTGGCGCGAAGCATTGACGGCGAAATCGATCATCAGAATCGCGTTCTTCTTCACGATGCCAATCAGGAGAATGATGCCGATGATTGCGATCACGTTCAGGTCATTGCCAGTCAGCATGATGGCCAGAATTGCGCCGACGCCGGCCGATGGCAGCGTGGAAAGAATGGTGATCGGGTGGATCACGCTTTCATAGAGCATACCCAGCACGATATAGACGGTAATCAATGCAGTTATGATGAGCAGCAGCTGGCTTTGCTGGGAATCCTTGAAAGCTGCGGCCGTGCCCTGGAATCCGCCGCGTACGCTCGCCGGCACTCCAAGCTCGCGTTGGGCACGCTCCACCACGCTGGCGGCGTTGCCCAGTGGCACGCCGGGAGCCAGGTTGAAGGAGATGGTCACCGCGGGGAAAAATCCCTGGTGATTCACCTGCAGCGCCGTGTTCGAAGGCTGGTAACGGGTGAATGCCGCCAGCGGCACTTCGGCGCCGGTGGAAGATTTCACGTAGGTGTTCCGCAGGGCGTCTGTGCCGGGAAGGAGCTTGGGGTCGACCTCCATCACCACGTGATATTGGTTCAACTGCCGGTACATGGTTGAGACCTGGGCCTGGCCGAAG
>DASTJB010000298.1:0-13308 GCA_035717005.1 Candidatus Angelobacter sp. | reverse complement strand
GGAG
Source organism: Candidatus Angelobacter sp. (assembly GCA_035717005.1). Taxonomy (GTDB): domain Bacteria; phylum Acidobacteriota; class Terriglobia; order Terriglobales; family Acidobacteriaceae; genus Angelobacter. Next base: position 13,304 of record DASTJB010000298.1, on the reverse strand, counting down.
CAACGCCATGAAGCGCCCCCACAGCAACACCGGATTTTCCCGCCGTGATTTTCTGAAAACCTCGCTCGCTGCCGGAGCCGGAATCTGGCTGGGCGGATGCGCCGCGGAAAAGCGACCTTACTCGTCTTTTTCCGGTGCGATCGCACCGCCACTGGCCGGAGTAAGGGTCAACGACATTCACTCGCAATTGAATTCGACCATCGTTCGCGAAGTCCTCACACCGTCGTCTCTCGATGAGTGCCGCAATATCATCCGCGGCGCGCGACAAGCGGGAAAATTCATCTCACTTGCGGGAGGCCGGCACTCGATGGGCGGCCAGCAGTTCGCGGAAGGCTCGGTGCTGGTCGACACGCGCAGCCTCAAGCACGTGCTCAGCTTGGACCGCGAGCGCGGACTGATCGAAGCCGAATCCGGAATCGAGTGGCCGGAGCTGATCCAATACCTGCACAAGGAGCAGGAGGATCAGGAGCATCAGTGGGCGATCGTGCAGAAACAGACCGGCGCGGACAATTTCACGTTGGGCGGCTCGCTTTCCTCGAACATTCATGGCCGCGCCCTGGACCAGAAGCCGATCATCGCCAACATTGAATCCTTCACGCTGCTTGACGCCGAAGGCGAACTGCGCGAGTGCAGCCGGCAAGCGAACCCGGAGCTGTTCCGGCTGGCGATCGGAGGATATGGGCTCTTCGGGCTGATCACCTCGGTCAAACTGCGTCTGCGCGACCTGGTGAAAGTGCGACGGATTGTCGAGATCCGCGATCTAAAGGACATTCCGGACGGCTTTGAGCAGCGCATCCGCGATGGCTATCTTTACGGTGATTTCCAGTTCGCCACGGACAGCAACCGGCCCAGCTTTCTCCAGCGCGGCGTCTTCTCATGCTATCTGCCGGTGCCGATGAGCACGCCGATTACGGAGCACCCGACACGCTTCAGCGGCGAGGATTGGGCGCGGCTTACCTATTACACGCATGTCTACAAGCGCCGCGCGTTTGAAATTTACACGAAGCGTTATCTTTCGACATCGGGACAGGTCTATTGGGCCGACTCGCAGCTCTTCGGCAACTACCTGGACAACTACCACGAAGAGCTCGACCGCAAGATGCATGTGCGGACACCGGCCACAGAGGTGATCACTGAAATTGACGTGCCGCGGGCGGCTCTGGTGGATTTTATGGGAGAGGCCGCGCACACCCTGCGCCGTGAGCACGCCAACGTGATCTATGGGGTGGTGCGGCTGATTGAGCGCGATGATGAGAGCTTCATGCCCTGGGCAAAGCAGAGATATGCTTGCGTGGTTTTCAATCTGCACGTCACACACGATACGGCCGGCATTGACAATGCCGCGCGCAGCTTCCGCTCGTTGATCGATCTGGCGGTCAAACACGGCGGGAATTATTACCTCACCTACCATCGGTACGCAACGCGCGCGCAGGTTGAGATCTGCTATCCGCAGTTTAAGGAATTTCTCGATCTGAAGAGACAGTACGACCCGGACGGTTTGTTTCAGAGCAACTGGTACCGGCATTATCAGAAGATGTTCAGCTGACGTTCGGACAAAAAGCAGCGGCCACGCCGGTTAGCGCAGCCGCTCTCTGCACCACCTCCGAACACGGCCGCCGGCGGGAAGGAGTTCAATTCTCAAACGGCAGCCGTATTCGAAGTACCCACCTAGGAGAACATCCCTCTGACGCTAGATCGGGCGAATGGCAATTTCTTGCGGATTTTTTCATCCCGGTACGCTTGAGACCTTAACCGCCTGGGAGTACGATCCTTCGGACTATCGGAGGCGGCGATGCTCAGTTCAGCCAGGCTGATGGCGTTTGTTCCTATTCGGGATGCGAAGAAATCGCGCCCGTTTTATGAGGGTGTGCTGGGGCTGCGCTTCCTTAGTGATGATGGTTTTGCCCTGGTGATGGACTCAAACGGGGTAACGGTCCGGCTGGCCAAAGCGGGCAACTTTACGCCCGCTGCTTTCACCATCCTGGGCTGGCAGGTGCCCGCCATCGAAGAAGCAGTTGCGGAGCTGGAACAGAAGGGCGTGGGCCTGGAAAAATTTCCCGGTCTGCCACAGGATGAGCACGGCATCTGGACGGCCCCGGGCGGAAACAAGGTCGCGTGGTTCAAAGATCCGGATGGCAATATCTTGTCGGTGTCACAGCACGTTTAGGCTACGCCGCCGAAGCGCCGCGATGCGCGAGCGTCCTGGCGTAGACATCGAGGTACCTGTCGGCCATTGTGGCGCAGTCAAAGTTTTGACGCGCGTGGCTAACGCAGTCCGCGGGACTGATGTGCTCGAGACGCCCACAGGCGGCCACGGCCCCGGCTACGCTCTCCACCAGAAATCCTGTTCTGCCGTCGGCGACCACCTCAGGCAAGGCGCCATGGCGGAATGCGACGACGGGTGTACCTGAAGCAGCCGCCTCCATCGCAACCAATGAGCTGGTCTCGGCGGCCTGGCTGGTGATCAAGACAGCCTGCGCCTGCCGCAGGAGTTCAAGCTTATGCTCGAATCCCGGCGAGTCGATGAACGTGGAATTCGGCGAGTTCTGAACACGCGGCGCCACTTCCCTTTCAAAATACTGCCGGTGATAGGAAAACGGGTAGACTTGCCCCGCCACAGTAATGGGCAGGCCGGCACGCGCAGCAATCTCCAGCGCAAGGTGCGGAGCTTTTTCTTCACAGATTCGGCCGAGCCATAGCAAACCTCTGCGATCGTCAGCAGGGCGCCGCTGCTTGAAGTGGTCCAGCGCAATCCCGTTCGGCACAACGCCGGGCAGTTTCGTGAAGTCAGTGAAGCTGCGGAGCTGCGACTGCGATACGCAGCTGAAGCTCACGTTCCCGGCGACACTTTCAAAATAGCCGGAGGGATAAAAGCTTCGCGGCAGATGCAGCGTGGCCAGCACCGGCAGGTCAACTTCTGCGGCGCGGGTCCAGAAGCTGCCGGACATGTCGTGAATCAGGTCAAACCCATGTCCGCGCCGGCGCAGAAATGAAAGGACCGCTTCATGGTGTTCACGATTGCGGCGTTCCAGGCCGTCAAGTTGGCCGCAAGGCGCGCCGGTGGGCACAAGCTCGCCGCTCACACTCGAGCCGCGGGAAGCAGCCACGGCGGTCCTGAAGCCGCGGCCCGACAACTCGCGCTCCAGGGTCCACAGCACCTGCTCTGCACCGCCGGCGGATTCTGCGCTCACGGTGAGAAGAGGATAGGCAATATAAAGGATGCTGGCAGCCACTCGCAATAAGATGCGCGCCCCCGGATTGCCGCTGCGTTGATCCGCATTTATACTCCGCACTTGCCCTGGAGCAGCCGGACAACCGTAACGCCACAACCGGGGCGCTCACGAATTGACGATGCACAAATTGCGTTCCGAGATCGAAACTCTCTACGCCGGCGGGCCATTGGCGCCGGACCAAACGGCGCATGCGCGCGAGGTATTCCGGGAATTTCGCGCGGCGCTCACACGGGGCCAGATTCGCGCCGCGGAGAAGCACGACGGCCAGTGGCGGGTGAATACCTGGGTGAAGCAGGGCATTCTGCTGGGCTTTCGGCTGGGCGAACTGGAAGAAGTCTCCAGCGGGGCACTTTCTTTCGTGGACAAAGATACGTTTCCCGCGCGGCACTTCGGCGCGAGCGAAAAAATCCGGGTTGTGCCCGGCGGATCTTCGGTCCGGCAGGGCGCGTACGTTGCGCCGGGCGTGATCTGCATGCCGCCGATGTACATCAACGTGGGCGCTTATGTGGACGAAGGCACGCTGGTGGATTCGCATGCGCTGGTGGGATCGTGTGCGCAGGTGGGGAAGCGCGTGCACCTGAGCGCCGCGGCGCAGGTCGGCGGCGTGCTGGAGCCGGTGAACGCTTCGCCCGTGATCGTCGAGGATGACGTACTTGTAGGCGGCAACTGCGGCATCTATGAAGGCACGCAGGTGCGCAGCGGCGCGGTGCTGGGAGCAGGCGTGATTTTGACGCGCGCCACGCCGGTGTATGACATTGTGCGCGAGCAGGTGTATCGTTCCTCGGCTGAGGGGCCACTGATCATTCCGGAGAATGCCGTAGTGGTGCCGGGTTCGCGCGCGATCACCAAAGGCAAGGCCGCCGAGTGGGGACTGGCGCTGTACACGCCGGTGATCGTCAAATATCGCGACCAGAAGACGCAAAGCTCGATCGAGCTGGAAGACCTGTTGCGGTAGAAAGTTTCACCATAGAGGACGCGGAGTTCGCAGAGAGGAAAACGGATCCATGAATCGGGCTCGAGCACAAAGAGGATTTCTGTTGGCCTTCGTACTCCTGGCGGCGTTGGCCGCGCTGGTCTGGGCCGTGGGACGCTACGGGCACGTCTCGATCAGCGCCGGGATTGTACATTGGCTCTGGCGCCTCTCCGTGGTGGCGTTTGCCGGCTATGCGGTGATGATGCGGCGATCGCTGACGGCATGGATTTTCCTGGGCATGCTGGTTGGGGCGGAGGTCGGTTACGATCTCAAATTCCTTGATGACGCGACTCGCCTGCGCTATGCCGCCAACCTTCAGATACTAAGCTCGATTTTCCTCAGGCTGATCAAAACCATCGTCGCGCCGCTGATCTTCGGCACGCTGGTGGTGGGGATCGCAGGGCACTCCAACCTCAAGCAGGTCGGGCGCATGGGAATCAAGGCGCTGATCTACTTTGAGGCCGTCACCACGCTGGCGCTGTTCATCGGACTGGCGGCCATCAACATTTCGAAAGCAGGTGTCGGAGTGCCGCATACGGCGGCCGCCGCTGCGCTGCCGGCGACGCAGCCGGAAAAAGGAATGGACATCATTCTGAAGATTTTTCCGGAAAACATCGCCAAGGCCGTGGCCGATGCCCAGGTGCTCCAGGTGGTGGTTTTCAGCATCATCTTTGCCATCGCGCTGGCCCAGATTAGCGAAGAGAAACGCCGGCCCATGCTGGCATTTTGCGAAAGCCTGTCGGAGGTGATGTTCAAGTTCACCAACATCGTGATGGGGTTTGCGCCTATCGGGGTGCTCGGCGCGATGGCGTTCACCATCGGCACCATGGGACTGGATGTGTTGAAGAACCTGCTTGCGCTTGTAGCGACACTGTATGCCTCCCTGGCTGTGTTCCTGGCCTGCGTCCTGCTTCCGGTCGCCTTGTTGGCGCGGCTGCCGGTCAAGCGCTTCATCAAGGCCGTGGCCGAGCCCGTCTCGATCGCCTTTGCCACGGCCAGTTCGGAGTCCGCCCTGCCGCGCGCAATGGAGCAGATGGAAGCTTTCGGTGTGCCGCGGCGGATCGTTGCCTTCGTGCTGCCCACGGGATACAGCTTCAACCTCGACGGCAGCACGCTTTATCTTTCGCTCGCGGCGATTTTCGTGGCCCAGGCCGGGGGCATGCACTTGAGCTTCGGCCAGCAGCTGGTAATCGTGCTCACGCTGATGCTTACGAGCAAAGGCGTGGCGGGAGTGCCGCGCGCCATGCTGGTGATCCTGACCGGCACGGTGGATTCCTTTCATCTGCCGGTGTGGCCAGTGGCGATGATCTTTGGCATCGATCAACTGATGGACATGGCGCGGACCGCGACCAACGTGCTGGGCAACTGCCTGGCGACCGCGGTGATCGCGCGCTGGGAAGGCGAGCTCGGGAAAGCGACCCCTTCTGCGACGGTGATGGACGCTGTGGCGCGATGAAAGTTGCCTCGCCGCGTCTCGCCGGCATTCTCTGTTAGCATCTTCTTTTAGGCATGCCTTCGCAAAAACTCCATCTTGTGCCGCTTGGCGGGCTGGGCGAGTTCGGAATGAACTGCATGGCCCTGCGCTGGGGCGATGACATCATCGTCATCGATGCCGGGCTCATGTTCCCCGAATCCGAGCTGCTGGGCGTGGACATTGTCGTCCCCGACATTACTTACCTTCTCCAGAACCGCGACAAAGTGCGTGGAATTGTGCTGACGCACGGGCATGAAGACCACATCGGGGCGCTGCCGTGGGTGCTTTCCGAGTTGCAGGTGCCGGTGTTCGGTACCGAGTTCACGCTGGCGCTGGTGGAAAACAAGCTCGACGAGCACGAGCTGCTCGATGACGCCGATCTGCGGGAGATCCGCGCGGGAACACGCTTCAACCTGGGGCCGTTCACCATCAACCCCATCCAGGTGACGCATAGCCTCGTCGACTGCGTGGCGCTGGCGATCCACACGCCGCTGGGCGTGATTATTCATACCGGCGATTTCAAGGTTGACCCAACTCCGACAGATAACCGGCTGTTCGACCTGCACACCTTTGCCGAGTACGGCAAAGAGGGCAACGTGCTGGCGCTGCTGCAGGATTCGACCAACGCCGAGCGCCGGGGCTATACGCCGAGCGAGCGCGCGGTGCGCGGGAAGTTTGACGAGATCTTTGCCCGCGCCGAGCGGCGGCTGTTCATCTCGTGTTTTTCGTCTTCGATCCACCGGATCAAGCTGGCCATGGAGATGGCGCGCGAGTACCGGCGCAAGGTCGCGCTGGTGGGGCGATCGATGACCGAGGCGGCGGAGATTGCGCTGGACCTCGGTTACTTCGATCTGCCGGAAGGGACGCTGATCCATCCCGGGCAGATCAAGGACTTTGCGCCGCAGCAGGTGTGCGTGTTGATCAGCGGCACCCAGGGCGAGCCGATGTCGGCGCTCTCGCGCGCTGCGGTGGACAACCACAAGCATGCCAAGATCGAGCGCGGAGACACGGTGGTGCTTTCTTCGCGCATCATTCCCGGCAACGAAAAAAGTATTTACCGGATGATCGACCACCTTTTCCGCCGCGAAGCCGACGTGATTTATGAAGACGGATCAAACCCGCCGGTGCACGTGAGCGGGCACGCCAGCCAGGAAGAGCAGAAGCTGATCATGAACCTGGTGAAGCCGAAATATTTCATTCCTATTCACGGTGAATACCGGCAGATGCGGATCCATGCCGACATGGCGCGTGGAATGCACGGCGCGGTGGGACAGGTGCTGATGCTGGAGAGCGGTGACGTGCTGGAGTTCGACGAGCTGGGCGCGCGTAAGATCGACAAAATTACGGTCGGGCGGATCTGCATTGACTCGGGCTCGCGCACGGATGTGGTGGAAGACCTGGTCATCAAGGACCGGCGGCACCTGAGCGAGGACGGGTTCGTGCTGCCGATCATCGCCATCAACAAGCTGAAGGGAACGGTGGAGTCGATTCCGGAAATCGTGATGCGCGGTTTCGCCGCCGGTTCGGAAGACGGGTTCGTCACCGAGGCGCGGCGCATTGTGGCGGCGACGCTCGACAGCTCGACGGCGGAAGAGAAGGCCGACTACGGCGTGATCAAGGAAAAGATCCGCGCCGACCTCAAGCGCTTTATCGTGAAGACCACGTCGCGACGGCCGTTGATTATGCCGGTGATCCTGGAGATCTAGTGGCAAGATTTACGCGCAAACAAAAATTCTTCATTTTTGTCTTTGTGCTGATCGCGTCGCTGGTGTTGATCGGCGCGGTATTGCTGCATCCCATTGGACCGCATCTGCGCGCCATTTCCCTGCTGCTGCGTTTCTCTGACCAGAATGCCGGCGGGTTCGCCGCCAGCTTTGCGCATCACCCGTTCAAAGAAGAGGATGGCGTGGCGCAGACTCCGCATGGCCCGCTGCGTTACCGGCTTTATGCGCCGCAGGATATGAAGAACCCCGGCGGCGTGGTGCTGCTGCATGGCGTCCATCATCTTGGCATCGAAGATCCGCGCATGTGGAATCTGGCGCGCGCCCTGGCCGGAGCGGGCGTGCTGGTGATGACGCCGGAACTTCAGGACCTGGCCGACTATCGCGTGACCGCGCGGACCATCGACGCCATTGGCGACTCCGCCGCCGTGCTGAGCACACGGATGCAGCACAAGGTGGGACTGATCGGGCTGAGCTTTGCCGGCGGGCTTTCTCTCCTGGCGGCAACCAAGCCTGAATACGCCCCGAACATCGGTTTTGTGATGGCGATCGGCGCGCATGATGATATGGGACGCGTGGCGCGCTTCTTTGCCGCCAATGTGATCGCCCGGCCTGACGGTACGCAATCAACTCTGGCGGCGCATGAATACGGCGTGCTGGTGCTGGCATACGCGCATCTGGAAGACTTTTTTTCTCCACAGGATGTTCCGGCGGCCCGCGAAGCGTTGCGCGAGTGGCTGTGGGAAATGCCCGAGGCGATGCAAGCTGCGGCGAAGCTGAGCCCGGCGGGACAAAAAGAGTTCGATGAGCTGCTGCACCATCGCGAACTGCTGCGCGACGCGCTGTTGCAGGAGATCACTCTGCATAAAGATGAAATGGACGCCGTTTCGCCCCACGGCCATATGGCAGGGCTGCAGGCGCCGGTCTACCTGCTGCACGGCGCCGGAGACACGGTGATTCCCGCGTCGGAGACGCAGTGGCTGGCCCGGGACGTTCCAGCGCAGTGGCTGAAGACATCATTGGTGAGCCAGGCGCTGGTGCACGTAGACATGGGCGGGAAGATCAAATGGCGTGATCAATGGCAGCTGGTTGACTTCATGGCCCAGGTGCTGGACGCGACGGACAAGCTACCGGCCGGCCGTCCCTAGAGTCTGGATCCCACGACCGTGACCGGAGTCACGTTCACGGACGGTCCGGACCCGGTAATTTTGATGGATGCCTGATTCCAGAAAAAGCGAGCTGGCCAACGCGATCACGCACGCGATCGGAGTCGCGCTGGGGCTGGCCGGCCTGGCTGTGCTGGTGGTGATCGCCAGCCTGCACCGCAGCCCGCGGCAGATCGTCTCTTACAGCATTTATGGAGTGACGCTGGTAGTTCTTTACGCTGCTTCAACCGCGTACCACGGAATTTCGCTGCCGCGGGCCAAGCGGCTGCTGAGAACGCTGGACCATGCAGCCATCTATCTGCTCATCGCGGGCACTTATACGCCGTTCGCCCTGATCAGCCTGCGCGGCGCCTGGGGCTGGTCTCTGCTGGGGCTCATCTGGGCGCTCGCCGCGATTGGCATTGCCTTCAAGATCTTTTTTACCGGACGCTTCCCGCGCACTTCGACGGTTGTTTATCTCGCCATGGGCTGGCTGGCTCTGGTCGCGGTGCGGCAGCTCTTTGCCAATCTGCCCACGAAGGGGTTGGTCCTGCTGTTTGCGGGCGGCTTGTGTTATTCCTTCGGAGTGCTGTTCTTCGCGTTTGATACCAAGATGCGCTTCAACCACGCGGTGTGGCACCTGTTCGTGCTGGCCGGATCGATCTGCCATTTTTTTGCGGTGATAGTCTCAACCTTGGCGCGAAGGTAGCGGATTTCAGTCCCTTTTCGTAGAGACGTAGCATGCTACGTCTCTACCTTATGAGCTTGGTACGGACGCTTCACGGCTTGAACATCGGGTTGATTTCTTTGGGACTCACTGCATTTTCGCCGAAGGTAAACGTACCGTGCTCTTTCATCTCGCGCGCAGCGCGCAGAAAAATGCCCAGTGCTGTGCGGGCCAGGGCGCTGCCCACGCTGATGCGCTTCACGCCGATCCGGGAAAGTTCGGCCAGACTGAATTTCCCTCCACGCGATCCCATAAGAACGTTGACCGGCCGGTCCACCGACTTGACTACGGCGGCGATTTCTTCACGGGTGCTCAGGCCCGGTGCGTAGAGGACGTCGGCGCCGGCTTCCTGGAAGGCCTGCAGGCGCGCGATAGTGTCTTTCAGGTCGGGGCGGCCATGGAGATAGTTTTCGGCGCGCGCCGTAAGCGTAAAAGTGAATGGAAGCCCGCGGGCTGCTTCCACGGCGGCGCGGACGCGTTCCGCGGCGAATTTGATTTCATAGATCGGATTGTCAGGCCGGCCGGTGGAATCTTCAATGGAGCCGCCAACCACGCCTGCCATGGCCGCAAGGCGTATGGTTTCAGCCGCGATTTCCGGCGCGTCACCGAAGCCGTTTTCAAGATCGGCGCTGACGGGCAGATCGGTGGCGGAGCTGAGCGCCGCAATGTGCTTCAGCACATCTTCGCGGTCCACGTCGTAATCCCGCTTGCCGATCGAGAATGCGAAGCCCATGCTGGTGGTGGCCAGCGCTTCAAAACCCAGGTGTACCAGGATGCGGGCGGTACCCACGTCCCAGGGGTTGGGAATGATGAAGGCATGGTCACGGTGGTGGAGCGCGCGGAAGAGCTTGCCTTTTTCAGATTGCGTTGGCATGGTTGAACACCCAGGTTTTGGAGTGTAGATGGGCGGGGCGACGATTGCCAAGCGTCCGGGGCCAAAAGAATTTAAGATGGATGCTCAACCGCTATGGTGACCCTTCAGGACATTCAGCAAGCCCGTTCCCTGCTCCACCAAATCGCGGTCCGCACACCCCTGATACAGTGCAAGCTATCCGACGACCGCCAGATCTACGTCAAGCCGGAGAACCTGCAGCCGATTGGCTCGTTCAAGCTGCGCGGCGCATACAACAAGATTTCGTCACTCACGCCGGAGGAGCGGAAGCGCGGCGTGGTGGCCCACTCCAGCGGTAATCACGCGCAGGGAGTGGCCTTCGCGGCGCGGGCGCTGGGTGTAAAGGCGACGATCGTGATGCCGAAAACCGCGCCCAGGGTCAAGCTGGATGCTACGCAGGCGCTGGGAGCGGAAGTGGTGCTGGTGGGGCCGGCCAGCGAAGATCGCATCAAACGAGCGGTAGAGCTGGAGCACGAGCGCGGCCTGGTCCCCGTGCCGCCGTACAACGACGAAAAAATTATCGCGGGACAGGGAACGATTGGGCTGGAAATCCTGGACGACATGGGCGACGTCGAGCTGGTGCTGGCGCCCATCGGCGGCGGCGGGCTGATCAGCGGGATCGCCACGGCGATCAAGGAATCGAACCCCAGGGCGAAGGTGATTGGCGTAGAGCCGGAGTTTGCCGCCGACGCGCAGGCAAGCCTGCGCTCGGGCAAGATACAATCGATATCCGGTGAGAGCGCGGCGCGTACCGCGGCCGATGGCTTGCGCTCGCAGAGCATCGGCGAAATCAATTTCGAGCACATACGCAAATATGTGGACGACATTGTGACCGTGACCGAAGAAGAGATTCGCAGGGCGATGCGGCGGCTGTTGTTTTCCGCGCGCGTGCTGGCCGAGCCCAGCGGCGCGGTGGCCACGGCAGCAGCCATGTTTCACGCAGAAGAGCTGCCCACGGCAAAGCACGTTGTGGCCATCGTCACCGGCGGCAACATTGAGGCGCAGGCTGTGACTGACCTGCTCTCATCACATTAGGATGAACGATGTTCAAGGTCGCTAAAAGATTCCGGCTACTCTCGCTGCTCGCTCTCATTGCGGCCGGCAGCGGCTTTGCGTCTGAGCGGGGCACGGTGATTCGCGAAGCAGCGATGTACAGCTCCGCCAATGCCAATTCGCAGAAGACGGCGCAGGTAGAGCGGGGCCGCGCGTTGACGGTCCTGGAGCGCAGCGATTCCGGCGGGCGGCCATGGGTGAAGGTTGCAATGGCCGCCGATGAGACGGCCAAGATCACTCGTGAGATCAGCGGCTGGGTGCCAGCACAGGCGCTGGTTACCGCTGCCACGGCCAACGGTGACCAGATTATTTTTGGCCAGGCGGTCGCGTCAGAACACCAGGCGGAGGAGCGTGGCGGAAGGAAAGGCGCAGCGGAAGATGCCATGCGCCTGTATGCCCGGGTGGCAGAGGTGTTTCCGGGATCGCCGCTGGCCGCGGAAGGAATGTGGCGTTCGGCCGACATCCGCTGGCAGCTGGCCAAGGCCGATTATTTGCGCTCGGGAAACCAGCCGGAAGAAAGATATCTGAACGAGGTGATCGCGAAGTATCCGCAGTCAAAGCAGGCGGATTTGGCGGCTTATGACCTGTTGGAAACCAAGCTGTGCCCGGAATGGCGGGGGATGGCGGAGTGTCCGGAAAAAGAGACGGGACTGTTTGAGCAGTACGCGCGGGAGCACCCGCAGTCGCCCAAGGCGGCGGAGGCACTCTACAACGCCGCCTGGCGGCAGGCCGCGTTGGCAGATATCTATCGGATCGAAAACAGGATGGACAAGAGCGACGCGGCGCGTGCGCGGGCCATGGCACTGACCAAGCAGGTGATCAGTCAATTTGCCAGCGAGTGGAAAGCCCGCGGCATGGACCTGAATTACAAGCTGGAGAAGAAGATTCCCATCTACGGCCAGGTGATCGAATGAGGTGGACAATGCGAAGCGCCAAACCAATCGTGCTGGCACTGTGGGCGGGGCTGACAGCGCTGCCGGCGCCGGCGCAGCAGAAGGAGCAGGGCACGTTGATCGCCGAGGTCGATATGTATGTCTCGCCTGATACGACTTCACAAAAGCTGGCGAAAGCCACGCGCGGGCGCAACGTGATTCTGGTGATGGAACGCGCGAAGACGGGCGGCCGCGAGTGGGCACACGTCCTGGTGGTGGTGGAGGTGGACCTGGAGCGGCAGAGTGAACGGCAGATTTCAGGCTGGGTCCCGAGCAGCGTTCTGGTAACGACGGGCACGCCCAACGGCGATCCAATCATCTACGGCGAAGCGGTCGATTCAGAAAACCAGGCACAGCAGCGCGGAGGACGCAAAGGGGCGGCGCAGGACGCCATGCGGCTCTACTATCGCCTGTACGAATATTTTCCCAACTCGCCGCTGGCGGGCGAGGCGCTGTGGCGGGCCGCCGACATACGATGGCAGCTGGAGAAATTCGATTCCCGCCTGCGGCCCTCATTTCGCGAGGTGGACGCCAGCCTGCGCGAGGGCATGGACGAGACCAACCTCAAGCTGGTGCAGAAGAAATTTCCGCGCACCAAGTGGTCTGATCTGGCTGCGTATAACCTGATCGACAACAAGCTGTGCGGCACGTGGCGCGGCGAAACCAAGTGTCCGGAGAAAGAGTCTGAGCTATACGAAAAGTACGCGCGCGAGCATCCGCAGTCGTCCAAGGCGGCCGAGGCATTGTATAACGCGGCATGGCGACAGGCTGCGCTGGTCGACATGTACAAGGCCGCGAAGGAGAACGACAAGAGCGAGAAGGCGAAGCGCAAAAGCATGGAGTTGGCGCAGGAGATTGCCGCGCGGTCTGCGGATGGCGATTGGGCGCCACTGGCCCGGGAGTTGATGTACGTGTTGCAGCAGGGGATTCCGACGTACGACGTGGAGAATAAGAAACCCATCAGTTAACACTGCGGAGGGATTTTGCACGGCTACCTGCTTTCTGTCTTGTTGGGCATTATTGAAGGTCTGACGGAATTTCTGCCCGTCAGCTCCACAGCGCACCTGAGAATTACCGAAGCGCTGTTGAACATCCATCTCGACGATCCGTACTGGAAGATGTACACGATTGTGATCCAGCTGGGCGCGATCCTG
>DASTJB010000297.1:0-21354 GCA_035717005.1 Candidatus Angelobacter sp. | reverse complement strand
CGTTCAGAAATCATAATTACCACGAGCCCTCAGATAAGCCCGACACGCTCGATTACGATCGCATGGCCGTGGTGACGCGCGGGCTGGTGAGCGTGATCAAGGACCTGGAACAATAGCCGTGCAGATTTGTGTGGCACAGGCACTCCTGCCTGTGCGAATTTACCTTCTCACATATGCCGCGCTTGCACGAACAGCGTAATCTGCTTGATCTCGTCGCCCTCTCCGGCTTCGATCGCCCGCAGAATCTCATCCATCTCTTTGTCGGAGGCTCTGAACTCCATGGCGCTAAATTCGGCCATACCGATGACACCGACATCAACGGCGTTTACATCGAGGACCCAGAGCACGTCCTTGGCCTGGAGCCACTTGAGCATTTTGTCTGGTCGACAGCAGGCAACGAGCGCCGCAACGGCCCCGATGACGTTGATGTAACGCTTTATTCTCTGCGCAAGTGGGCCGGCATGGCCGCCAAAGGCAATGCTACAGCCCTGCATTTTCTTTTCGCGCAGCCAAAGGAAGTCGCGCCTGAAACCTGGAAGAAGATTCAGGCTGGCCGTGAACTGTTTTTATCGCGCAATTCGGCCAAACAATTTCTCGGCTTTGCCGACGATCAATTCAAACGTCTTACTGGCGAGAAGGGAAGCGGCAAGAAAGGCCAGCGCCCTGAGTACATCGGCAAATACGGATATGACACCAAGGCGGCCATGCATGGCCTCCGCCTGTTATACGAATGTATTGAACTCATGACGCATAAACGCATCACCCTGCCGCGGCCCGAAAAAGATTTGCTGATTGAAGTCCGCAGTGGAGCCTGGAAGCTGGAGCGTGTGCTGGCGCATGCCAGGCAGCTGGCAAAGGACGTGGAAGAAGCCGTCGCCACTTCGCCGTTGCCGGAGAGGGTGGATCGAGCAGTCATCTCAAGGCTGCTGGCACAAGTGCATCTCGAATTCTGGCAGAACCGATAGCCCCTTCGGCCCCAAATCTCCTCTGCGTTCTCTGCGCCCTCTGCGGTTCCCAATTTCTCGTCCCAGCCTTTATACTGAATCCATGTCGATCTTTCGCGATCTGGCCGGCATTGCCAAAGGAATGTCCGTTACCTTCCGGGAGATGTTCTCGCCCACGGTGGTAGAGGACTATCCCAACAAAAAGCTGCCCAATGAGGGCGCGGTCTTTCAGGAGCGTTTCCGCGGACTGCATGAGCTCCAGCGCGATGAAAACGGCCTGGAAAAGTGTGTCGCCTGTTTCCTGTGCGCCGCCGCGTGTCCTTCGAATTGTATTTACATCGAGGCCGCCGAGAACACGGAAGAGAACCGCATCTCGGGCGCCGAGCGTTACGCCAAGGTCTACAACATCGACTACAATCGCTGCATCTTCTGCGGCTACTGCGTCGAGGCCTGCCCCACAGACGCCATTACCCACGGCCACGGCTTCAAGCTCGCAACCTTCAACGCCAGCAACCTGGTCTATCGCAAAGAGGCCCTGCTGGTTCCCATTCCGCCGACTGCCGGCAAGCCGCTGGAGCAGCCTGCGCCGGTGATGGTGCCAGAAAAACGCGCCTGACTTAAATCGCCATAATTGCGCGATCCGATCACCAGATCACCCGTTCACCGGATCACCCGATCTCCTCACGGTTTCTGCGTCGGCCGCAGCACCACCTCGCTGATAAATGCCTGCGGGCGTGACGTTACCAGCATTGCGGTTGCGTGCGCCACGTCTTCCGCCGCCAGCATCTTCTCCGGGCTCTTCCCGGCATGCGGTGAGAATTCGGTATGCGTCGATCCCGGGCAGACCACTGAGACGCGAATATTGTTTCCGCGCAGTTCCTCCGCCACCGAATAAGAGAGCCCGTTCAATCCCCATTTCGACGCTGAATAGGCCGCTCCGTTCGGCAGCGCGTTCCTGCCCGCAATCGACGAGATATTCACAATGTCGCCTCCGCCTGAGTCGATCAACATCGGCGCAAACGCCCGGATCATATAAAAGACCCCGCGCAGGTTCGTGTTGAAGATCTCATCCCACTTCTCCAGCGGCATGTCTTTCAGCGGCCCGCCATAACCACCGATCCCGGCATTGTTCACCAGGACATTCAGCCGCCCGAAGGTCGTCTTGACCCGCTCCGCCAGAGCCACCACCGATTTCCAGTCCGCCACATCGCAGCTGATCGCTTCGCCCTGGCCTCCTGCCGCGCGGATTTGCCCCGCCGTATGCTGAAGCCGCGCCAGGGTGCGCCCGCAGACAATCGTCGTAGCGCCCAGGCCGGCCAGCTTCAGGGCGATTGCTGCCCCAATTCCTCGTCCAGCGCCGGTCACCAGCGCAACTTTCCCGTTCAAGTCGTGTTTCATCTTGTCGACCCTTTCCGTTTTGTGGCGGCATGCCGCTCGATGTCCGCTTCCTATTATCTGCTGGAACGATTTTCCGCGTCGCGGTGTCCAATAGAAAGGCAGTTCTGGTCGAAAAATGCCGCTTGTTTGCTGATCAGACCCGCTGTTCCGGAGCAAATCAACCCGCAAAAACCGAGCAGGATAACTCTCGGGCAGCTACTTTGCATCTGACCAGTAAACTGCCATTGACAAACCCGAGCTTGCCTAAATGTGGGGTGTGTCTTTTATAATCCGTGCCTCTAAGTTTTTAGCGGAAAAGACAGGCCCAAACGGGACTGCGTTTACGAGCACCGGGCCCGTACATCTGGCAGATGGAGTGAAGGAGCAAAACGCAATGAAAAGAGTGCTAGCCATATTTGTGCTTGCGCTAACCACAGCAGCCCTGGCGCAGGGAACCTCGCCTTCGCAGCAACCGGCCGACCAGCAGGGCAGCAACGTTCCCACCAACCAAAAGACCATCAAGGACCCGGCGGAGTACAACGCCTACATTACCGCGCTGAACACCACCGATCCCGCCGCCAAGGGCGCTGCCATGGAAGCATTTGTCGCCCAATATCCAAACAGCATCGTGAAAATCGATGCTATGGAACAGGCGATGGGCGCCTATCAGCAGGCCGGGAACCAGCAGAAGGTCCAGCAGCTCGCCGGTCAGATCCTGCAGCTCGAGCCCAACAACGTGCGCGCTCTGGCCATCGTCGTTTTCCTGGAGCGCAGCCAGATCAGGGACGCTGCGAGCGGCGCCAAAGCCCGCGCAGATGCCGAGCACTGCCTGAACGAACTGCCCAACTGGAAGCCTTCTGACGTGCCGGCGGCTGAACAGGAGAAGCTCCGCAACCAGATGGCCAATATCTGCGCAGGGACCGCCGCTTTCGGCGCGTTGCAGCAGCAGGACCATCCCGCCACGCAAAAGTATTCAGCCATGGTGTTAAAGCTCGAGCCCAATGACCTGGGCGCTAATTACTGGATGTCGCTGGCCATGCTCCAATCCAATCCCATGAACGTGCTCGGCTTCTGGTATGGCGCCAAGGCGCTGAGCCTGGCCCAGGGCAATCAGCAGGCGATCGGCCAGATGGCGCCTTATATCACCTCGAAGTATAAGAAGTACCATGGCAGCCTCGATGACTGGCAGCAGCGTGTAACCGCTGCCGCGTCGCAGACAGCGCCTCCGCCCGACTTTGTTGCCAGCATCAAGCTCGCGCCAACCCCCTGCGACCTGGCTGCTCAGGCAGTTCAGCAGAATGCTCCTGACCAGCTCTCCTTCAGCGATTGGGAGCTGGTGCTCTCCTGCCGCGACAAGTCGCCGGCGAACAAGGCCGCCGCCGACCAGGTCTGGCAGGCGATCCAGGTCAAGCAGAAGAATGGTGAGGCCAAGCTGAAGATCCCGGTCAAAGTCGTGACCGTGTCCGATCCGAGCGCAATGGAAGTCGCGGTCAGTGAAGAAAATCAGCAGGCAAATCCGCCCAAGGTGGACATGAAGGTCGCCATGGAGAAGCCCATGACTAAACCTCCGGCCCCGGGCGCCAGCATCGACGTGATCGGCGTGATCTCGGAGTACACACCCGAGCCCTTCATGTTTACCATGACCAAGGGTGACCTGCCCGCTGCGAAGCCGGCCCCGAGGACGCCGGTCAAGAAGAAGGGCGCCGTCGCCAGGAAGAAGAAAGCCGCTTAGGCACAAGAAGAGACCGCAAGGGCAGCTTGGAAAAGGCTGCCCTTTTTATTTACTCGCCCAGCATCTTTCCTTTATTCGCCGAGCATCAGGCGCTGCACTGAATGCGCCCGTCCGGTCGCGCCGTCGCACCCGATCAACACGCCGCAAAGCCGCGGATCGCCCTTGGCTGCCTCAAACCTTCCCGGCAGCCCGGTCAGGAATCGCTGCAAGACCTGCTCTTTTTGCACGCCGATCACGCTGTCATACGGCCCGGACATTCCCACATCTGTCTGGTATGCGGTGCCGTTGGGCAGAATCCGCGTGTCGGCTGTTGGGACGTGTGTGTGGGTTCCCAGCACCGCCGTAACGCGTCCGTCCAGGTACCATCCCAACGCGATCTTCTCTGACGTTGCCTCCGCATGAAAATCCACCACGATCACCTTGCTTTTGATTTTGGCCAGGAGCGTGTCTGCTTTGCGGAAAGGGTCATCGGTATCCTGCATGAAGACGCGCCCTTGCAGGTTCATCACGGCGAACCTCTGCCCGTTCGGCATCTCTCCTTCATACAGCCCGACTCCGGGCACTCCTTCGGCGTAATTCGCCGGCCGCAGCACCTTTTTTACCCGTCCGCGCGGATCGCCGTTGGCGGAGTTGAAATACTCCACGATCTCTCGCTTGTCCCAGATGTGGTTCCCAGTCGTGAGCACGTGGCATCCCAGGTCAAACAGTTCGTCGGCGATTGCGGGCGTCAACCCGAAACCGCCGGCGGCATTCTCGGCATTCGCGATCACCAGGTCGACCTGGTTCGTCTCGACCAGATGAGAGAGGTGGTCGCGGACGATATTGCGCCCCGCGCTGCCGAAAATGTCACCGATGAAGAGAATTTGCATGAATAGTTGATAGTAACATCAGGCGCGGATTGCCTGTGCAATCTTGCCGTTCACTGCGCCAGCTCTACGCTCGTCAGGAAATCGTAATTGCCCGCGATGCCCACGTGCACGTTGCGCAGCCGCCGCGAGTGCACCACCACGTTATTGAAATACCAGAGGTTGATGTAGGGCAGCTCAGTGGCGACGATCTGCTGCACCTGGCCATAGATCAGCTTTCTCCTCTGCTGGTCCGTGGTGCGCCGCCCTTCATCCAGCAGTCGATCGACCGCTGGATTCGAGTAGAAGCCACGATTGTCGCGCTTCGGTGGGAAGCTGGCGGAGTGGAAGACATCTTCAAAAATATCCGGGTCCTGGTTGCTATAGCCCACCCAGCGCAGGGTGTAGAACTGAAACTGGCCCTTCATCACGTCAGAGAAGAACGTGGCAAACTCGTAGCTGCGGATCTCCAGCGCAATGCCCACACGCCGCAATTGCTGTTGCAGCACCACGGCCAGCAGACGGGTGGTTTCATCCACGTTTGAGATTCTCATCGTCAGGTGAAACCGTATGCCGTCTTTGTCACGTCCGTACCCCGCCGCGTCCAGCACTGCATTGGCCTTCTCCGGATCGTAAACGTAATGCGGCACCTCGCCGTCATAGGCCCAGTGTTCCGGAGGAAGCAAACTGTCGGCCAGCCGCGCCTGATCATGAAATAAATAGTGCAGCACCGGCTGGCGGTCGATGGCATAGGCCAGGGCCTGGCGAACGCGGACGTCTTTCAGGATCGGATCGCGCAGATTGAACGCCAGGTATTGCAGGCTTGAGCCTGGCCGCTCCTGAATCTCGAGGGTCGAATCATGGTGCAGCGTCTCCACGATGTCCGGACTCAGCGAGGTCACCGCGATATCGGCGCTGCCTTTGCGCAGCTCGAGCACGCGTGTGGTTGTGTCGGGCACGATCTTGAATAGCAGGCGCGCCACGTGCGCGTGCTCACCCCAGTAATCGTCGTTCCGCGCCAGCTCCACGTCCGTGTCGGTCGCGAGGCGTACAAAACGGAACGGCCCCGAGCCCACCGGGGCGCGGCTGAAACTCTTGTCGCTGCCATAGGGCACCACGCCAAAGGCGCCGCCCGTGAGGTTCCAGAGCAGGGGAGCGTACGGCTCGGTCAAGTGCACTTTGACGGTGAAGTCGTCCGGCGTCTCGACTTTGTCCACCAGCTTGTAGGCCGCGCCTTTCAACGTCGCCAGTGAACCGTCCCGCATCGTGTCGAGCGTCCATTTCACGTCGCGCGAAGTCAACGGCCGGCCATCGTGGAAGCGGATCCCGTGATGCAGGTGAAAAATGTACGTCTGCGGATCGGGCGTCTCCCAGCGATCAGCCACTCCGGGCGTGATATTGAAGTGCTCGTCCTTGCGCACCAGAGGATCGAAGATCAGTTCGTCAATGCGTTCTGACTGCGCGTCCTTGCCGATCCTTGGATCCAGATTCGCGGGGCCGCTCTCAATCAGCACCACGGCGGTGTTCGCGTCAGGCCGTCTGGCGCAACCGGCCCCGCACAGCCAGCCGAGCAACACACCAATCACGAGCCATAAGGAGCACAAAGAACCATGAAGAGTTTCGCTCCACGTAGGAGTGATGCTTCCTTTGCGTCTCTTCGTGTCCTTTGCGGTTAATTTCTGGTCAAACATACGAGACTTTTCCCAGCAGGGCAGGTTTCTTCGCGCCCGTCGCGGAAGGCAGGTTTCCCGGCCGGTGATGCCAGGTTTCATAGGCCAGCAACGCAAACGCCATCGCCTCCTTCGCCTGGCTGGGTATGCCGTATTTTTCTGAGTGGCGGAGTCTTACCCCGAGCTCCTTCAGATTGGCTTGCAGCATTTTCATCAGCGCCTGGTTCTTGCTGCCGCCGCCGGAGACAATCAGCCGCCCGAATCTCTCCGGTTTGTATGGCTGGACAAAACGCTCCACCGCCTGGGCGATAGAACGTGCCGTCAACGCCGTGGCCGTGGCAATGATGTCCGCCTTCGCCGCTTCTCCGCAGCGCCGCAAAAACTGCTGCGCATACTCGCGTCCGAACTCCTCGCGGCCGGCGGTCTTGGGAGGCTTCTGTTTGAAGTACGGCGCCGCGAGCGCCTCCTCCAGCACCGGCTCAATCACTTTCCCTTTGCTCGCGACCGCGCCATCCTGATCAAAAGGCCGCTTGTAAAGCAGCTGCATGAGCTGATCGATCACCATATTTCCCGGCCCCGTATCGAACGCGAGCACATCTTCCGGCCTGGCCTGGGGTGGGATTGCCGTCAGATTGGCAATCCCGCCGATGTTCTGCACAATGCGCCCATACAGCGAACTGCGGAAGACCACCAGATCGAGCAGGGGAACCAGCGGTGCGCCTTTGCCGCCCGCAGCCATGTCAGCCGGGCGGAAATCGGAAATCACCGGCACGCCTAATCTCGCGGCCACCACTGATCCTTCACCGGTCTGCCATGTGCATGCGATTTTCGCTCCGAGATAGGACTCCGCGCGGCCCTGATGGTAGATGGTCTGCCCGTGGCAGCCGACAAGGTCCAGGCCCTTCGGCCGAGTCTTCCTGCGGGCCTGCTCCACCGCCTCAGCATAGAACTCAGCCAAACGGAAGTTGAGGCGCGAGAGCTCCGCCACGCTGATCTCGGCGGCGTTCATCGCGCGCAGCACCGCCGCGCGCAGGGCTTTGGGATACTCAAAATGATGATGGCCCAGCAGCCGGTAACCCAGGCTCGACCCCGCGCCGCTGAGCCGCACCAGGGCAACATCAACGCCATCGCCGGAAGTTCCGCTCATTACCCCGGCGACGATCAAACGTTGATCTCCTGCGCCGTGTGCAGCCGGTCGTCAAGCGTTCCTGCGTCCACAATCCTGTTGAAGTCGTTCACAAGCCGTTTCAGTCTATCCACCACGCGCGCTTTCGGTTCGGCAGAGAAACCTCTCAGTTCGCGCGAACGCTTCTTCAGATCGATCACCCGGGCGGCCGCGCGCTCAACCTGCTGCGCAAATCTGCGGTCACGCTCGGCTGCGCGCAGCACCGCCTCATATCCTCGCCACACCAGCTCCTGATTGTGGCAGACCAGGAACATGTCAGCGCCGGCGCGCAGCGTCTCTACCGCAACCTCTTCGATTGGTCCGGTCGAAAGTACGCCGCCCATCTCCAGGTCGTCAGAGATGATCAGGCCGCGGTAGCCGATCTTCTTCCGCAGCACCTCCTGCATCCACCTGCGGGAGAGTGAGGCCGGCAGTTTGTCCTTTGTGACCTCCGGATACGTAGCGTGCGCGACCATCACGAAGGGAATTTCCGCTTTCAGCTCGCGATAGGGAAGCAGGTCCTGGGCCCACAGATTTTTCCAATTCTTTTCCACCACCGGCATCGCATGGTGGCTGTCCAGATTGCCTTCGCCCAGCCCGGGAAAATGTTTGCCGCACCCGAGCACCCGCGCTGACTTCAGGCCTTTCAGGAACTCGCGCGCGTAAAGAATCGTCTCCTTCGGATCGGCGGAAGCGGTGCGGCTGGTGAGGACGGATCGCGAGGCTTCAAACCCCAGGTCGAACACCGGGGCAAAATCGGTATTGAAGCCCAGCGCTCGCGCCTCCAGTCCAAGAATGTGCCCGTGCATGCGGAAAAGCTTGCGCATCCCGGTGGCAAAAACTTGTTCCACCGCAGGCGCCGGCGCGATCACTTTTTTCAGCCGGTCCACCGTGCCGCCTTCCAGATCCACGCATAGAAACATCGGCACGGCCGTGGCTGCCTGTGAATCCCGCAGCAGGCGCCACGTTTGTGCGGGCGCCTCTATGTTGCGCGCAAACAGGATCACGCCGCTCGGTTGCAGCGTAGCCAGCGTGGTCCGCAATCTGCTGTCGACCTCAAGCCCGTCAAAGCCGAAGATCAGCAGTTGCCCAACCTGCCTGCGAAGAGTGTCAAGGTTTGGCATGACACTCGATTATACGAATTTTGTGGAAGAGGCCGCTCTCAACAGCCCGGTCCGGGACTGACGGGCGGCAGGTCTCGAGCGCGAAAACCGGGATTGCCCTCGTCCTACTTACATGTGGCCGAACTGTTGTCGGGAAAGGCGGGCAGAGCTTGCCCCTGAAGATCGCGATTCTGGAAGCGGCAATTGGTGTTGAAGTTCGGGTCCTGCGCGAGATTCATGCTCAATGATTTATCGATGTGGTTATCCTGAAAAATATTGTTCAGGTTTACCAGGCCGCTAACCACGGCATAGCTCCATATTGCCGTCATGCTGTGCACGCCGCTGTCGGCCGAGATGGTATTGCCGGCGAAGGTGGAGTCCTGCACCTGCCCGCGGAGGACCAGCGCCGTCGCGCCTGAGGTGCCAAGCTGGATAGTATTGCCGATTACGTTCCAGCCGGAGAAGGTCACGCTGGAACTGCTTCCTCCGATCACAATCCCGTACGACGAGGGCCGGATGAACTGGTTGTTCTGGAGTATCACACCGGTGTTGGCGAAGCTGTCCGCATTGAATCCGTACTGAATGTTGCGCGCGATATTGTCGTGAAAATTCACCGCGCCCATGTTCCAGCCGCCGAAAGCAACCTGGTATCCATCCACCGTGTTGTTTTTTATCTCGGCGACGGCATTGTTTACGACGATAGCGTCCATTGCACCCCCAGCCGGCGAGCCGCTTATCACGGCGCGGCCGGGATTACTCACCGTAACGCTTTCTACAATGCTTCCCGTGTTCTGCGACGGATCAGGGGTGATGGTGGAACCCCAGATCCTTATGGCGAACGTCTCAAACACAACGTTTATTAGGCCCACGTCTCCGGAGCCGCCGACTACATTTACGTTGTGGATCCAGTGGCCGCCCTGAGTGGACCGCAAAACAATGGCTTCCAGGTTCAGCGGCAGCCCTCCAGGGCTGGTAAGGCCGTCATGGTTGGCGTCGACTGTAAGATCGGAGATCTCCACTCCGGATGCGTGTCGCGAATGCGTCCCGATCACGACATTTCGCCCGCCATTGAAAGGCGCTCCATTGCGGTCAGTGAATTGGTCGGGCACGAAGGAAGCCAGCTTCAGTGTGGTTCTGCTGACGCCACGCCCGTGGATTTTCCAGTTTTCCTCCACGGTGAATCCAAGAGTGCTGCCCTTGGTGTGTCCCTTGGCAATGCTCCAGTCATACTGCCCATTGGTTTGAAAAGTGCCGCTGGTCAGGCACACGATGAGATTCTTTTGCGCGATGTTCGTCTGCGAACCCCACGTGGGATTCTGGCCCATGCTGATCGAACTCAGGATCGCGTCAAACTTTTCAGCCGTGGAACCGTCCAGCGGATCGTCAAAGCTGGTGCCCGATCCCGCGTGGCCATTGCTGCCGATGAAAATTCTTGTGGACCCGGCAGGCACCGGGACAATGCAGTCTTGTGAGGTGACCTCAGGAGACAAGCGCATGCACGAAGTCAAAACCATGGCCAGCGTGGCTGGCAGAGCGACGAGGGCGAGCTTCATTGCAACTTCCTTGCTTGGCACGACCCGGAACCGGCACAATCGCGCCAAATCCCATCCCGCGGGCAAGAGAGCTGCTGCGATCTCCAGCGGCCGACTGGATTGGATCGCGTCTCCAATGATGGTTCAGATCAAGGGTCGTGCTGCAATGCCTAAGAGACAGTTCTGGAGAGTATACCAGCGAGGCATCTGCGCTTTCGGCAAAGATAAAGAGAATAGAACAAAAATTTTGCCGCGCGATGGGCCTGAAAAGCCCCGCTCTCCCTACCATTTCACAATGCCGCAGAAGGACTTAGGGTCCAGACTTGCCCCGCCCACCAGCGCGCCGTCGATCTCCGGTTGTGACATCAATGCATGCGCGTTTTCCGGCTTCACGCTGCCGCCGTAAAGGATCCGCATCCGCGTGGCGACCGCATCGCCAAACGCCTGCCCGGCTTCAAAGCGAATGGTGCGGTGAGCTTCCGCGGCCAGCTCCGGCGTGGCGGTCTTTCCTGTGCCGATCGCCCACACCGGCTCATAAGCAATAATGATCGGAGCGGCCTCGGCGCTGGAAATCTCGCGGAATGCAATGCTGCATTGCCTGCGAAGAACGTCTTCCGTAACCCCGGCCTCACGTTCGGCCAGCACTTCACCTGCGCACACGATAGGTTGCAGGCCCGCCCGAAGCGCGGCACGCAACTTGCGATTGACGGTATCGTCGGTCTCGCCGAAGTATTGCCGGCGCTCCGAGTGGCCGATGATCACATGCGTGCAGCCGGTTGCGGCGAGCATATGGGCTGACACCTCGCCGGTGTAGGCGCCTTCTTTTTCCCAGAACATATCCTGCGCTCCCACACCAATCCCGCTTCCGCGCACTGCCTCCACTACGGCCGGAATGGCCAGGAAAGAAGGGCAGAGCACTATGTCATCGCGCTTGTGCTCCCAGACCAGCGGCAAAAATGAGGAGACAAACGCCTCCGCCTGCTCCGCGGTCTTGTACATTTTCCAATTAGCAGCGATCAGCTTCTTCCTCATGAGGCGTTCGTCTCCGGCGTGATGCGAAGATGGGGAAAGCTGCGGCTCAGTTCGTTTGCAGCCCGCGCGTAGGCCTTGAAGGTTCGGTCATCGAACAGAACGAAGCGTACGAGCTTCACCGAGCCCGGCGCCTGCAGCAGATCTGCAACCGTGCGGACAGCAATCTGCGCCGCTGAATCCACTGGGTATCCGAAAGCGCCGGTGGAGACGGAAGGGAAGCTCACGCTGCCGCAGAGTTTGCGGTTCGCCTCTTCCAGGGAGTGGCAGTAGCAGCTTTCCAGCACCTGCGGTTCATTCCGGTTGCCACCCTGCCACACCGGTCCAACCGTGTGAATCACGTAGCGGGCCCTCAAGTTAGCGCCGGAGGTGGTTACCGCCTGGCCCGCCGGCAACGTGCCGCGCTGGTCGCGGATCCTTTTGCATTCGGCCAGGAGGGCCGGGCCGGCGGCGCGATGAATGGCGCCATCGACCCCTCCGCCGCCCAACAGGGAAGAGTTGGCGGCATTCACAATGGCATCGGTCGACTCATCAGTTATGTCGCCCACAATCAGCTCAAGAGCGGCTTTGGCACCGACGCGATATCGCAAGCTGGACGCCATTTTATTTGTTCGTGAGGGCTTCCACTCCCGGCAGCTTCTTGCCTTCCAGAAATTCCAGGGACGCGCCGCCACCCGTCGAAATATGCGTGATCCTGTCGGCCAGGCCCGACTGATGTACTGCCGCAACCGAATCGCCGCCCCCCACAATCGACGTGGCGCTGCGGTTCCCGGCAACGGCCTCAGCGATCTTCATGGTTCCTTTGGCGAAGGGCGCCACCTCGAACACTCCCATTGGGCCGTTCCACACGATGGTCTTGGCTCCGGCAATCTCTTTGGCGAACGTCGCTACGGTTTCCGGGCCGATGTCAAGCCCCATCTGCTCCGCAGGGATTTCCTGATCGGTTTTGACGACCTGAACCTTGGCGGAAGCGTCAATCTTGTCGGCGATCACGTTGTCCGTTGGGAGCAGCAGGCGAACTCTCTTGCTTCGTGCTTCCTCGAGCAGCGATTTCGCCAGCTCGAGCTTGTCCTCTTCCACCAGCGACTTGCCCACCTGCCTGCCCTGGGCTTTCAGGAAGGTATAGGCCATGGCGCCGCCGATCAGCAGCGCGTCAACTTTGTTCAGCAAATTGCGGATCACGTCGATCTTGTCGGAAACTTTGGCGCCGCCGATGATGGCGACGAACGGCTTGTCCGGATTCGTCGTGGCCTTGCCCAGGTACTCGAGCTCCTTCTGCATGAGCAGCCCGGCCGCCGCCTTGTCGACAAATTTGGTGATGCCGGCCGTAGAAGCATGGGCGCGGTGCGCCGAGCCGAAAGCATCATTCACGTAAACATCGGCGAGCGCAGCAAGCTTGCGGGAGAAGTTCTCGTCATTGGCTTCTTCTTCGGCATGGAAGCGGAGATTTTCCAGCAGCAGCGTCTGTCCGCGCTCCAGCTTCTGCGCCATCTCTTCCGCGGCCAGGCCAATGCAATCCGGCGCAAAGCCCACGTTGCAGCCGCGGCCCAGCTTTCCGTCCAGCAGAATGCGTAGGCGCTCCGCCGCCGGCTTGAGGCTCATCTTGGCGTTGAACTTTCCCTTCGGACGGCCCAGATGCGAGGCCAGAATCAGCCGCGCGCCCTTGCGCAGCGCATATTCGATCGTCGGCAGGGTCTCGCGAATGCGTGTGTCATCGGAAACGCGGCCGTCTTCCGTCAGCGGCACATTGAAATCCACGCGCATAAAGACGCGCTGCCCGTCGAGATTCAGGTCCTGTATGGAGAGCTTAGCCATGGTCTGCTCCGTTGCTACCGCCATTTACAGCCCCTTCTTGACCATGAAGTGGATCAGGTCGCGGACGCGGCACGAGTAGCCCCACTCGTTGTCATACCACGCGATCACCTTCACGCAGTTCCCGCCGACCACCCGCGTCAAGGGCGCGTCTACGATTGACGAACGCTCGTCACCTCGATAATCGACTGAAACCAGCTCGGCTGTCTCATATCCTAGAATGCCCTTCATCGGGCCATCAGCCGCTGCCTTAAGCGCATTGTTCACTTCGTCAACGCTGGTGCTCTTCTCGACGAACGCCACCAGATCGACCACAGAGACGTTCGGGGTCGGCACGCGCATGGCAAATCCATCTAGCTTGCCCTTCAGGTCGGGAATCACCAGGTGCACAGCCTTGGCCGCGCCGGTCGAGGTCGGAATCATGGAAAGAGCGGCCGCGCGCGCGCGCCGCAGGTCTTTGTGCGGAAAATCCAGAATCACCTGGTCGTTCGTATACGAGTGGATCGTCGTCATGGTGCCGCTCTGGATCTTGAAGCTGTCATGCAGCACCTTGGCCACCGGCGCCAGACAATTCGTGGTGCAGGAGGCGTTTGAAACCACGTGGTGCTTGCCCGGATCATACTTGCCTTCATTCACGCCAAGCACGATGGTGATATCTTCATTTTTCGCCGGCGCGGAGATGATGACCTTCTTCACCGGCCCACGCAGGTGCTTCTTCGCCTGTTCCGCATCGGTGAACTTTCCCGTCGATTCAATCACCACCTGCGCTCCCACTGATTCCCAGTTGATGGCAGCCGGGTCCTTCTCGGAGAAGACTTTCACGGACTTCCCGCCGCCCAGGCTGATGGAATCGCCAGAAGCCCTGATGTCATGCTTCAGGTTGCCCAGGATGGAGTCGTACTTGAGCAGGTGCGCCAGCGTGGCCGGGCTGGTCAGGTCGTTTACGGCCACAAATTCGATATTCGGATCGTCAATGGCTGTGCGCAGCACGTTCCGTCCGATGCGGCCAAAGCCGTTAATGCCAACTTTGATTGCCATGTTGAATTAATTCTCCTCGAATGAATCCTGTGCGGGGGACGAAAACCATTGGATGCAGAAAGTGCCACAGGAGCGCACTTGCACCAAGCTGAAACTACTCAGGTTAGCAGAGTAGATTGGCAGGGCGCAAACGCCTGAAACAATTTGAGATGCCGCAAAATCTGCGGGATTAAGAAGTGGATTCGACCAGCGCGCAGACGCTGATGTCGCCAGCAATAAAGCCGCGAGTCGCAAGCCCCGCGGCCTTATTGTGCAATTTGTCCTGGTTGGTGTTAGGGGTCCTTGGTTTCGCGTCTACTTCTGGCGATCCTCGGCCCGTTCTTGTCTGGGCCGCCGCGTGGAGCGCCAGCTTGCGCTAATTTGCTCGATGCTCTTTACCTGCCGAAGCTTCAGCCGTCAAACCCTGGCCTTAAGATCCATGGGCTTGGCCTCTCCCCGACAGATGCCTCGGCTGGAGCGAAGTGGCTTGCTTTCGCATTTATAAAGACCGCTCGTCCGCCGTGCCTTTGTACCGCTTTTCTTCCTGGTTCGGTTTCCTGTTGAGTCCCGTTTCTCTTTTCTCTCCGAGCATGTTCTAGCGAGCGCTGTTCTCACTTCCTTGACATTCAGGCCTGGGCAGGAACATTCGAGCCTTCAAGTCCGACTTGTAAAAGGACGCGCCAGAAAGCCTTCTGCGCATCATGCCTTTGCAATACATCCGTGACCATCTGCAGGGACTTGTTTCCTGCCAGGAGGCTGGTTTGATGGGCTTGGCTGGTTGCGGGGCGAATTATAGCAACTTGCACCAGAAGCGCAACAAAAGAATGCAGGAACGTGAAAAATTATTAACTTTTTTGGTTCCTTGATGCCGCTATTGCGCAAACGGCGTTGGTGCGAAATTTCCCCCCGCCCTATTTCTTATTCTTAGGCTTGGTCGTGAACTCTTCCACCGGGCTCCTGGCTTCCGTTCCGGTACCCTCGCCTTGCCCGGAGTCGGCCACAAAAAAGTATCTCGTGCCCGGCTTCAGATTTTTCAAATGCACCCGATGATTCTGGGCTTTGGTCTTTTCATTGTCGGAATACGGCGCTTGGGCAGTCTGGCCAAGACTATTGTTGCTTGTGCCATAGTGCACCACAGTGCTCCCGCCGGTGTTGGTTGTCCAGGCAATCACAGCCCACGTTGGGCCTACGCCCTCCACTTTCGGCCCGTTGGTGATCTTCACGGCCGGCGCCTTGGTTGGATGTTTGCCAGCTTCCTGGCCGGCCGCATTCAGAGCTACTGCCAGCACCAAAATAGCGAATATCTTCATTGAAATCCCCCTGAAAACCTCAAATTTCCTGAGACGTACGATGCGCAACCTGCACGGCGGGTTTTCAGGAGGCGGCAGACGTGGCTTTAGAAGCTCCTTTGCTTGCACCAAGTTAGTTTCTTGTGTTACACACGAAGCATGCGCAATTGGATGCGCGAGCGCATGAAGCGCCGTAAGAAAAAAGTCGAGAACGAATCCGAGGCAACGGGCAAGGTCGGCCAGCAGAAGCCTCCGGTTGACGCCGGCCATCCGGAGCCGATAGTCCCCGCGTATGATGACATGCTCCCGGGCTCTGCCGAATCCGCTGCCCAGGCCCCGGCTTCGGCGGAAGAACGTCGCATGGAAACCGAGGTCCAACCGGAATCGCCCTCGATGCCTCCTCCAGGTCCTCCGGAGCAAAAGCCGGCAGCGCCCGGTGCTCGAGCGTCTGCCCGCCCACCAAAGGGTGTGGTCGTATTGGCGATCGGGCTTCCAGGTTCAGGCAAAACCACCTGGTTCAAGCGCCGTGGTGTCACCCCGCTTTCAAGTGACTTGCTTCGCTCCATCCTTTTTGACGACATCACCGAGCAGCGCTACCAGGGCCTGGTTTTCTCCACTTTGAGATCGCTGCTGCGCGCGCGGCTCATCGCAAGGATGCCCTGGAACTACGTCGACGCCAGCAACCTCGCCCCGCATGAGCGCCGCCAATGGATCAAGATGGCCAAGGGCTTTGGCTATGAAGTCCATGCCGTTTTCTTCGATGTTCC
This sequence comes from Candidatus Angelobacter sp., assembly GCA_035717005.1. Taxonomy (GTDB): domain Bacteria; phylum Acidobacteriota; class Terriglobia; order Terriglobales; family Acidobacteriaceae; genus Angelobacter. Next base: position 5,072 of record DASTJB010000297.1, on the reverse strand, counting down.
GCTGGAAGTCTGCCTGGAGCGCAATCGCAAGCGCGAGCGCCAGGTGAAAGAAGAGATGATTCAACGCATGGCGGCAAAACTCAAACCGCCGGCCTTCGAAGAGGGCTTCGCCAAAATCACCGTCGTGCGCGTTAAGCGCTCAGGCGATCCGGGTTAAGACTTTCACCGCAGAGGACGCAGAGATCGCAGAGAAGCAGACAAAAGGCACTGGCCGTTCTGGCATAGCGCTCTGAAGCGATGGCATTGCAATTTGTCTTTTCTGCGCTCTTTGCGCTCTCTGCCGTAATTTGCTTTTTCTATCCTTTGGCAAAATGCACCAGGGCAAAGATGCAGAACCATAAGAATGCCAGGTAATGCCAATACCAGCCGGTGACTTCGACCGCGATTTTCTGTGATTCGAACCGCAGCGCCAGCAGGCGCCCGCCCGCGGCATAAAGCAGTGCCAGCAACCCTCCCGCTAGATGAACGGCGTGCGTGCCCGTAAGCAAATAGAAATAGTTGCGGCTGGGATTGGTCGCCTGAAATACGCCCTGGTGCTGAAGGTTCTGCCAGACAAGCACCTGGCCGGCCAGAAACAGGAAGCCGAGCGCTACGGTGGTCACCAGCCAGGGCAAGTCACGCTTCATGCGCGGAGGAACAATGCCCATGTCAGCGAATTCTTCTTTCCTGGCCAGGCTGCGCCGCGCCAACTCCAGCGTGAAGCTGCTCAACAGAAGAACCAGGGAATTGGTCCATAGTTGGAGATAGGGGAGTTTAAGCGGGATCCAGTCCTGAATCTGCCTGCGCGTGTCCTCGTCATAGCGGCCGGTGCCGAGCCGCAGGACATACAGGAATGTCAGGACAACAAAAACAACCGTGACCGAGAACAGGCAAAGTCCCATCACCAGCCGATAGCGCCGCATCCGCTGCCGGCGCGAGCGGAAATCTTCGGGGCCTCCGTGGTCGCCGTCATCACCGCCGCCGAAGCCGCGACGATGGGGAATCTTGCCCGGACCGCCGCCGCCCAGCTTTGGCTTGCGCTCTATCTCGACCCGGTCACTGGTGATCGGCATACAACTACTTTAGATGGCTCGGTCGTGAGCTTTAGCTGGCCGGAGCATCTTGCATTACGAAGTCCTCATCTGACTCCGCTCCGGGAAGATATTCATACGGTCCGTGGCTTACAAAGGGGTTTCGCTCCGTAAGCCCGTCCTTTGGCGCCGGTGAAGGCAACGTCCACTCCAGCGAGGTGCACCGCCACGGATTTGCCTCGGCGGCAGCGCCTTTGCGCAAACTCCAGAACAAATTAATCAAAAAGATCAGTTGCGCGGCCAGAGTGACGATTGCTGCCAGCGTAATAAACCTTTGCAGGGGCAGCATCGCCGTCACATATTGTACGCCCGTTAATTCCGAATAGCGCCGTGGATGCCCGGCAATCCCCAGCAGGTGCATCGGCATGAATGTGGCATAAGCGCCGAAAAGAGTCAGCCAGAAGTGCAGGCGGCCCAGGCGCTCATTCAACATCCGGCCAAACATCTTGGGGAACCAGAAGTAGGTGGCCGCGAACACGGCAAACAGGCCGGCCATCGCCATAATCAGGTGAAAATGCGCGACCACGAAGTACGTGTCGTGGAGATAGACATCGAGCGCAGGCTGCGCCAGCAGCGGCCCGGTGAGCCCGCCGGTGATGAACAGGGATACGAATCCCACGGAGAACAGCAGCGGGGTCGTGTAGCGGATGCGTCCGCCATAAAGCGTTCCCACCCAGTTGAAGGTTTTCACTGCTGAGGGCACGGCGATGGCGGTGGTCAAGCTGGAAAAGGCAAACCCCGCGTGCGGATCCATGCCGCTCGCGAACATGTGATGCCCCCAGACCATGAAGCCCAGCCCGCCGATTGCCAGCGTGGCTCCGACCATAGCTTTGTACCCGAAGACCGGCTTGCGCGCGAAAGTTGAGAGCAGGTGTGAGGTAACGCCCATCGCCGGCAAGATGGCGATATAAACCTCTGGGTGGCCGAAGAACCAGAACAGATGCTGCCATAGCAGCGGCGAGCCACCGGAGTGTTCCACCGCCTTCCCGCTCACCAACAGCCCTCCAGGCACAAAGAAGCTGGTTCCCGCATGGCGATCGAGCATCAGCATGATCACCGCCGCCACTAAAACCCCGAATGCAAGCAGAATCAAGACCGCCGTCACGAACCACGCCCAGCAGGTCAAAGGCATGCGCATCAGCGTCATGCCCGGCGCGCGACGCTTGAGGGTTGTGGTCACGAAGTTGATCGCGCTCATGATCGAGGCGAGGCAGAACAGCCCGATGCTCACCAGCCACAGGTCCGTCCCCAGCGCTTGTCCCGGGCCGGCCGCTGCAATGGCGCTTAGCGGCGGATATTGTGTCCAGCCCGCACCCGAAGGCCCGCCAGGAGCGAAGAAGGCCGCGAGCAGAACAAAAAACGACAGCAATGCCGTTGAGAAACCCAACATGTTCAGCCGGGGAAATGCCATCTCTGAGGCGCCCAGTTGCAGTGGAAGGAAAAACGTCCCAAAGCCGTTTTGCGGGACCATGGAGAGCACAAAAAAGACCATCAGCGTGCCGTGCATGGTCAGGTAGGCCAGATAATTCTCCGGTTTGATCTCGCCGAGGAAGGGAAGCGCTGCCTTGGGCCAGACGATATGGATCCGCATCAGCAGCGATAGCCACGCTCCAACGAGTACCGCAGCTAAGGAAAGAAAGAAATATTGCCGGCCGATCATTTTGTGGTCGGTAGTGAAAATGTACCGGCGCAGAAAACCCTGGGTGTGCGGAGCTGTCGGAATTGGCGAGGCTTTCTGCATCTACGTCAATTTTGACGTAGAGACGTAGCATGCTACGTCTCTACAGTTGAGTTCCCCGAAGACTTGCTGGTCATGGTTGGCCCGGCGCGGAAATCTGCGCGTTTAGCCACTTTTCAAATTCTGCTTCGCTTACTACTCGCACCAACGCCCGCATCCGATAGTGTCCTAATCCGCACAATTCGGCGCACGCGATCTCGAAAGTTCCAACTTGCGTCGGCATTAAATGGGAATGGATCTCCATCCCCGGCACCGTGTCCTGCTTGAAGCGCATAGCAGGAATGAAAAGGCTGTGAACGACATCCTGCGCGCGAAGATGCAATTGCACTAAGCGACCTACAGGCAAGACCATGGTGGTTGAGACAATATCGTCGCGTCCCGCGGGGTCAGCGGGATCGATGCCCAGCGGATTTCCTTCTTCGGGCTTCGCGAATTTGACGGGTTCCGTCCGTCCGAAAACTCCATCTGGCCCTGGATAGCGGAAGTACCACTGGAACTGCGCGCCCGTTACCTCAATGTGAAGCTGTCCTGCCTCCTTCACCGGCGACATCATCCTCGACCATAGCTGGCCTCCGGAAAGATGGAACCATAAAAAGATCGTGGCGATAATAACCGTCCAGCCGATCTCCAGCCGTCCGTTGCCGTACCAGTTCCTGGTTGATCGCTGGTTGGTGCTCCGTTTCGCCAGCACCCAAACCAGCACGAGTTGCCCGGCAATAAACAACGCTCCAAGCACCCAGAACGCAACGTAAAAATCGTGGTCGAGCGGTCTGGCCTGGGCCGAAACTCCAGCAGGGAACCACAGCGGGTGACTGACGAAGAGGAATACGCAACCGAGCGTAATGAGAACCAACGCGATGCGCAGCGCAATGGCCATCAGGATTTGTGCTCGCCGGTTCCGTTCTTTACCAGCTTCAGGAATTCCTGGTGCACGCGCGTATCGTCAGAAAGTTCGGGATGGAAGGTGGCCGCCATGATTTTGCCCTGGCGCACCAGCACCGGATCGCCTCCTTCAGAGGCCAGCACTTCAACATTCTTTCCCGTGCTAACGATCTTGGGCGCGCGAATAAAGACCATTTCCAGCGGCCTGGCGCCAAGTTCAGTGGAGGCCTGGCTGATGAAGCTCTCGTTTTGCCGGCCGTAGGCGTTCCTTCGAATTCTTATATCCAGAGCATGAAGCGAGTCTTGCGGCGGATTTTCAACCTCGGTCGCCAGCAGAATGGCGCCTGCACAGGTTCCGAAAGTCGGTTTAGTTTTGACGAAGTTGCGCAACTTCTCCAGAAAGCCGCGCTCGGCTAGGAAGTTGAGGAAGGTGCTGGACTCTCCGCCAGGAATCACGATTGCGTCGATCACATCCAGTTGTTCGGGCTTCCGAACGAGCACGACCTCAGCGCCCAGGTGTTCGAGTCGCGCTTTGTGAGCTTCGTAGTCGCCTTGGATTGCGAGGACGCCGATGGTCATAGTCTGAAATCCCGAGCGGAGCGAGGGATCCCTACAATCTTAGTGGAACCGCAAATAGAGATTCTTTTAAGCGCAGGAAGTTTCAAATTCGCGCGCTCCTAATGAAGCGTGCAAATGGATAGGGTTCCCTCGCTGCGCTCGGGATTTCAGAAGCCTACCAGCCCCGTGTCTGCAGCATGTCGGCTTCGCTCATCGCGGCCACGGCCAGACCTTTCATCGCCCCAACCAGGTCCTCGCTGACTTCAAGTAACACTTTAGGGTCGTCAAAGTGCGTGGTGGCGCGGACAATGGCGCGAGCTCGCTTCTCCGCTTCGGCTGGCTCGCAGAAGTTCAGGCCATCCGCCATGAAGATTCCCGATCCTACGAACACGGCTTCAGCCCCAAGCTGGCGAACCAGGGCCGCGTCGGCGGGCGTAGCGATTCCGCCGGCAGAGAAATTAGGCACGGGCAATTTTCCCGCTTTGGCTACGGTCCGAACCAACTCAACCGGCGCCTGCAGGTTCTTGGCCTCAGCATAGAGCTCTTCTTCGGACAGGACGGTGAGTGCCTTCATTTCGCGGACGATCTGCCGCATGTGCTTTACGGCGTGGACCACGTCGCCGGTTCCGGCTTCTCCTTTGGTGCGAATCATCGCTGCGCCTTCGGCAATGCGCCGCAGGGCCTCGCCCAGATTGCGCGCGCCGCAGACAAATGGAGTCTTGAAGGCGTGTTTATCGACGTGATGGGCTTCGTCGGCCGGAGTCAAGACTTCCGACTCGTCGATGTAATCAACGCCCAGCTCCTGGAGGATCTGCGCCTCGGCA
>DASTJB010000296.1:0-10372 GCA_035717005.1 Candidatus Angelobacter sp. | reverse complement strand
CTCGGCTCCCAACTGGCGAACCAGCGCCGCATCCGCGGGAGTGGCGATGCCGCCGGCAGAGAAATTCGGCACAGGCAGCTTGCCCGTCTTCGCCACCATGCGAACCAGTTCATAAGGCGCCTTCAACTCTTTGGCCTGCGCATAAAGCTCCTCTTCAGAAAGAACCGTCAACTGCTTCATATCACGAACAATCTGCCGCAGGTGTTTGACCGCGTGAACAACGTCGCCGGTGCCTGCTTCGCCCTTGGTGCGGATCATGGCCGCGCCTTCGGCGATGCGGCGCAGGGCTTCTCCGAGATTGCGGGCACCGCAGACGAACGGGACGGTGAAGGCGTGCTTGTCGACGTGGTGGGCCTCGTCGGCGAGCGTGAGCACTTCGGATTCGTCGATGTAGTCGACACCGAGCTCCTGCAAAATCTGCGCCTCGGCGAAGTGGCCGATGCGGCACTTGGCCATCACCGGGATGGAAACGGCCGCCATGATCTCGCGAATTTTTTTGGGCGAGGCCATGCGGGCTACGCCGCCCTGGGCGCGAATCTGCGCCGGCACGCGCTCCAGAGCCATCACGGCCGCTGCGCCGGCCTTCTCGGCGATCTCGGCCTGCGCTGCGTCGGTGACGTCCATAATCACGCCGCCCTTGAGCATCTCCGCCAGCCCGGTCTTCAGACGCAATCCCGTGTTGCCATTCAGTTCAGACATAAAAAACTCCCGCTCGTGCCTGCGCACGTCACTTTGTGAGGGTGAACACTCTATTTTACCGCGTTTCGCGCGCTTCTGCGGCGGCTATTGGCCGGTTGCGAACGGAGGAGTGGGCTGCGCTGCAGAGGGCTGTACCCGACCAGGAAACATCTTTTCCGGGTCGATGGCAATAAACGTCCCCGTGCTCCGCGCCAGCAGCTGGCCTTCGGCGTTGCTGATTTCGGCGACGTTGACGTGCTTGCGTCCTTCCACCCTTTCCTCAAAACCAGTAACCGTAAGGGTCTTGCCTAGCGGCACGGGCTTGAGATAGCGGATCTCCATCGAGCTGGTAAGGGCCAGCACGTTGCGGAAGCGATTCACCTTGCCCATGGCTTCATCCAGAATGGTGGCGATAATGCCGCCATGCGCGTATCCCGGCGGGCCGGTGTATTTGCGGGAAAGCTTGAATTGGCAAACAGCGCGTTTGGCCTGGTCATCGAGAAAGAATTTCAGGTGCATGCCGGCGGCGTTGTCCTTGCCGCAGGCGAAGCAGTGGTTTCTGCGCGGCGCCGGCTTGCCCTGGATGGCATGCCCGTGAGAGATTTTGCGCTTGGCCATGCGGGAATTTTAACATTCGCGAATCAGCAATTGAGATGAAGCTATACTGGAAGCAGTCTTCATGGCTCGATTCGTCATTCTCACCAGCCGCAAGCGGGCGATTATCGCGCTCGTCCACACCGTCTTTTTTCTCTTGTTGGCAGTGCTGACGGGACTTGCTGTCGTCCGGCCGCTACACCGTGGCGCGCCTCCTTCGGCGTGGATCATCGCCACGATTTATGTGATCGTCAGTGGCGTTCTGCTGGTTTTGACCGTACTTTCAGGCCGCGGCAGCGAGCGTTTCTATTTTGGCTTATGTACCGGCGCTGCGGTCTTTGGTCTGTTACGCCAGCTGTTGGGCGACGAGCAGATGCATGTGGCGGTGTACATAAGAGTGCTCATGCTCGCCTGTGCCGTGCTGATAGGATTCATGATCCTCAACCGACACTCCAGGCCAATGGCGGCGAGCGCTGAAGCCGGGCAGGAGCAATAATCCGGACGATCGCTGAGAACCGCCCTTGCGGCCCTACTTCATCGCCACCAGCTCTGCCAAGCCTTTTTCTCTCACCGTCTCGCGATAGTGCAGTACGCGCAATGAATTAAATGCTCGCAGCAGCTCGTTCGGTTCCAGCAGAAACATGGGATGGCTTGGGCCACTGCTGCCGAAGCGTTTCTGTTCGGTCGTGTAGGTCTTGTAAATGAGAAAACCACCGGGCTTGAGCGCCGAAATCAGAGCAGGGAAGAGTTCGCGCTGGAGATAGTAAAAGACCAGGACCAAATCGTACTGGCCGCGGCCGAGGTCAGGCAGTGAATTCAGATCGGCGGTGGCTGCCGTAATCAGCCCCTCTTTCCCACTCCCTGCAAGCGCGAGAGCAGCGTTCCTTTTGGCTATCTCGATCCCAACGTCGGAGACGTCGATCAGCTTGACCCTCCATCCTCGCTGCGCCAGCCAGACGGCATGCCGGCCGACGCCCCCGGCAATGTCCAGCGCAAATCCCGGCTTATTATCTGACAAGAGCTCTGAGTAGGCGCTGACCAGCAGCGGGTCAGGATCGAGCGAGCGATGCGAACCCTCGCTGTACTTCCGGTTCCAAAGGGACTTCTCGTCGATTGCCATCAACTTACAACCTAACACGGAAGAATCCGCCCAAAGCGATCTTAAAATCCCGCATAAATGCTGCGTTATACTGGAGCTGTGAGCCAGGCCCCGCAAAAGACGTTTTATCTTGAGACCTTCGGCTGCCAGATGAACGTCCATGACTCGGAGAAGGTCATCGGAACGCTGGTGCACCAGGGGTATCGCCAGGTGCAGACCGTGGAAGAGGCCGACCTGGTGCTCTACAACACCTGCTCCATCCGCGATAAAGCCGAACAAAAAGTTTTTCACCGCCTGAACGATTACAAGAAACTTCAATCGCAGGGCAAGAAATTTGCCGTGCTGGGCTGCGTTGCCCAGCAGGAAGGTGAGAAGATTTTCGAGAAGGCCCCACACGTTTCCCTGGTGGCCGGCTCTGCTTCATATCGCAATCTTCCTGCCCTGCTGGTGCAGATCGAGGCAGGGCAGAGCCGCGTCACCGGGCTCGACGACCGCCAGACCGACCAGACGTTTGAGACGGAGCTCACCGCCCGCAGCAATCCGCACCGCGGTTACATCACCATCATTGAAGGTTGTGACAAGTTCTGCGCCTACTGCGTGGTGCCGTACACGCGCGGCAAGGAGCGCAGCCGGACCTCGCATTCTGTGCTGGCGGAAGCGCGGCAGATGGCCGATCTCGGCTACACCGACATTCAATTGCTGGGCCAGAACGTAAATGCCTATGCCGATCCGCTGGGCAGGATGAGCTTTGCTGAGCTGCTGTACGCAGTCGGGGAGATTCCTGGAATCCGTCGCGTGCGCTTTACCACTTCACACCCGAGGCACTTCAGCAAGGACATTGTCGAGGCAATCGCCGCTTCACCGCGCCTGTGCGACCACATTCATCTTCCGGTGCAGAGTGGCTCGTCCCGTGTGCTGAAAGCCATGAACAGGGAATACACCCGCGAGATGTACCTGGAGAAGATTTCGTGGATCAAGTCTGCGCAACGCGAGATCGCGATGACCACTGACGTTATCGTCGGCTTCCCTGGTGAAACCGCGTCAGAATTCGAAGAAACGATGACGTTGCTCGACGAATGCCAGTTTGACGGTGTATTCAGCTTCAAGTATTCGCCGCGCCCGAACACGCCCGCGCTCAGCATGATCGATAGCATTGCAGACAACGAGAAATCCCGCCGGCTGCAGATCCTGCAGGAGCGGCAGCGGGAAATCCAGAGAGCTAATTATCAGAAACGTGTAGGAATAATTTATGAAGTAATGGTTGAAGGTCTGAACGAGGCGCGCGGGCAGATCATCGGCCGAACCTCGCAGAACATCACCCTGAATTTCACGGCGCCTGAAAATTCAGTTCCGGCAGTGGGCAGCTATGTTAACGTGCGGGTAAGCAGGAGTTTTCCCAACAGCCTGGTGGGCGAAATGGTGAGCTGACGCATTAGGAGGCGAGGCCGAACGCGCGCCGAGCCGATGAACTTGAGGAGCAGAAGGCTGACGGGGTGAACGTCGACCGGAGGCAGTTTGGAGCGGAGCGACATGGAAATAGAAATGAAAATCCGAGGCTTGATGATGGACCCGGTCACCAATATGCCGATCGTCGTGCTGAAAGACGTAGGCAGTGATACGGTCCTGCCCATATGGGTTGGCGTCTATGAGGCCAACGCCATCGCGCTCGAAATCGAAAAAGTCACCACGCCGCGCCCCATGACGCACGATCTCATTAAGAACCTGCTTATCGGTCTGGATACGCACGTTCACAAAATCGTGGTGAATGAGCTGCGCGATGACACGTTTTTCGCCGTAATCTGGATGGAGCGGGAGGGAAGAGTCATCAGCATCGATTCCCGTCCCTCAGATGCCCTGGCGCTCGCCCTGCGGCTGGATTGCCCGATCTATGTCGAAGACGAGGTCCTCAAGACCTCCAAAGTGGCCAGCACGTCCGCCGAGCGCGTTTCTTCTGACGATCTGCGCAAATGGCTGGAAGGCCTGAATGACGAGGATCTGGGCCGTTATAAGATGTAGCACCCAGCCATCAGCACTCAGCATTCAGCCTCTGAACATCAATTCGACGTTGCTGTCTTGTGCTCCCAAAAAAGATGCGGATTGAATGCTGACTGCTGAGTGCTGAATGCTTCCTGAAGAACAACTGCAACGCCTTTATCTCGCCGGGTTCGAACTCGAAACCTTTGACCGCTTTCCCAAGGCCATCGGCGTCCTGCGCGACGGCTGCATCGCCTTTCTCGTGCCCGGCCCTGACGGACTCCAGATCCTGGGGAATGTCGGTCTGCGCATGGGTGAAAGCCTGGGGCCGCTGGTTGAGCGCGCCGGGAAAAAGGTCTTTCTGCACAAGCAGGAGGTGATCGAGGCGACCCCTGCGCGAATCGCGGCTCTGGAAGCATTTCGAAAGGATTTAAAGGCAATTCTCGCGGGGGAGGAACTCAAATCGGTGTAAGCCCTTCAGCAGCAGCGGTTAGAGGGTTGGAGAAGTTTACATAATATCTGTTATCAGACGTTCTCTATAGGCTCGCTACTTGGGGGTTGCTGCCTTCTCGCTGTCTGCCTTTGGTTCACAGGCCGGCGGCTCCTTTCCCGCACCCTTGAGACGATCTACCGCCTTGCGGACGTCCGACGCGAAAGGCAAATTGGCGCCGAGTCCCGAGGCGGCCTTATCGACCGTGGGCGGCTGAGGAGTTCGGGTGGGGCTGGGAGAATCACCGGGGGACTTGCCTGTCTGCGCAAGCACAGCGGAGCCGAGCAGGACGACAAGAGCGACTGCGGCACGATGGGTCACGGGCATCCTCCCATCAACCATATTTTACTGTTGTTGGAAGAACGAGTTGCGGCAAGAAACTTGCGAATCGATGGACGGGCACGCTTTTCATCCTTGAAGTACTACTTTAGGCTGAAACAGCGTTCCGGCCACCCGCTTAGCAATGGCCAGCAGTTCCCTTTGGCCGGCAAAGACCCGCACCGTGGGAGCCTTGCTGAACTCCGGCAGATTCACGGCGCCACCGTGACGAATCCTGGCCGCGCTCTCTTCTGAGGCGCTTACCGCGGGAAACTCTGGCAACACCAGCCGTGGATGTAAGAGAAACTGCTCTGTTGTATTCGCAGCTACGGCGCGCTCCAGGTCTTCCAGGGTGTGGGCCTGGTCGATCGTGAACTCGCGCACCGCCGTCCGCTGCAGTTTCGCCAGGTGCGCCCCCGTCCCGGCAAGCTGGCCCATGTCATGCGCCAGCGATCGAAGATACGTTCCCGAACTTACCCACGCTTTAAACTCAGCGTCACGTCCATCCCAGACCACAATCTCGAGCTCTTTGATTTCTACTTGCTTTGGCTTCAGTTCCACGGGCTCGCCCTTGCGCGCGATGCGATACGCCGGAACCCCGGCAATCTTCTTGGCGGAAAACGGCGGCGGCAGCTGCTCAATCTTCCCCACAAATCGATTTGCCAACTCGCGGACTTGTTCGGCGCTCAGCTCCACCGGCTTCTCCGGTCCTGCGGGTTCGCCTTCCGCATCATATGTGTCGGTTGCAATGCCAAAGCGGATCACCCCCTGGTACCGCTTGTCGGCCTCGTTGTAGAACTGGGCCAGCCGCGTGAAGCGGCCAAGCACCAGAGGAAGGACGCCGGTGGCCATGGGATCGAGCGTGCCCAGATGCCCGACGGATTTTTCTCCCGTAATCCGGCGCACGCATGCCACCACGTCATGCGATGTCATGCCTGCCGGTTTATTGATGATCAGGACGCCGTCCACTTGAAGTAACTCCGCGTAATCAAGCATCATACTCAAAGAAACGACCCACGCATGCTGCCCATCAAAGATGACGCTCCCCGGTCGACAGTCCCGTATATCAACTATCTTCTGATTGCGCTGAACATCGGCATCTTTTTCTACGAATGGAGCTTGCAGGCCACGAGCGGAATGCGCGCCATGGCTGGTTTTGAAATGCAGTTCGCCCTCGTGCCACAGCGCTTCGGTGCATGGATGCACGGCTATGGCGTCCCGGCTTCAGTCGTCTTTATTCCCTTCCTGAGCTCGATGTTCCTTCACGCCTCGTGGCCCCACGTTCTTCTGAATATGTGGGGCCTGGCAATTTTCGGGGACAACGTGGAAGACCGGCTGGGCCATTTTGGATATCTGATTTTTTATTTGGCCTGCGGGCTGGCGGCAGCCGTCACTCACCTCATGTTTAACTTCAACTCTCCCGTGCCGACCGTCGGCGCCAGCGGCGCGATTGCCGGCGTGATGGGCGCTTATATCATTCTCTATCCGCGGGCGCGCGTGCTGACCTGGTGGGGCATCCTGGTCTTCTGGCTCCCGGCCTGGCTGGTGCTGGGCTATTGGTTGATCGTGAATATCCTGAGCGGGGCTGCGTCTTTTCTGACCACCTCGCGCGGACCTGCCGGCGGTGTGGCGTTCTGGGCGCACGTCGGCGGGTTCATCTGCGGCGCCCTGCTGATCCAGCTATTGCCGACCAGGAAAAATGTGTACGCGTTTGAGGACTACTGAACGTATCGTCACTGCACTCGGAATCCTCTAACCGTTTGCAGAGGGCATTACGCTCTGCTTTCCGGCCGCTCCGGATCGTCTCAGCCACAAGGCAGCTGCGCCGAGGCACAGCAGGGCGAGCGCCGCTTCAACCAAGAGCATGATGGCGGTGTTGCAGCTATCGTGGATTCTGCCCGAGACGACAGTCATATAAACCTCAGGAATGTTTCCTAACGCCGCCAGGATGGTGAATTTTGTGGCTGCTGCTGAGCGGCCGATTACGCTCAAGACCAGCGCACTCAAGGCAGCATCGCTCATTCCAAGGAAAACCCGCTGCGCCATTGTGCCGCCGACGAAAGAGCCAGGAACATGGGGCGCCAGCGCGAGCACTGCCGAGGAAAGAGCAACGAGCACGCCTGTAATCAGATAAACGGCCCGGCGGTCCGCCCGATCGGCCCACCAGCCTGCGATATAACAGCCTGCCATGCCGAAAAGGCTTCCGGCAAATCCGGTTACCAACGCAATGGTCCCCACTTGCACTTTCCATTCACCGGCGATGCCCGAGAAAAAATTGTCGGCGCCGCTGATCCCGATCGGAGCAATTGAGAGCATCGCCACCAGCAGGCCATCGGGCGAGCGTAACAGTCGCCAAAGTTCGCGCCCAATCTCAACCGCGCGCTGCATTGCTTTGCCGGCTAGATGGCGCTGCGGTTCGTCGAGAAGATTCAATCCGGCAATGCAGCCAACGCAGGTAATTCCGAGCACCGTTGCCGCGGTAGTCGGCGTGGCCCCACGCACGGCAAGCCAGAGACCGGCCCCGCCTCCGATTCCCCGGCCAAGCTTTCCACCCAATTGGTACCATCCTGCGGCCCGCCCTTTCATCTCATCCGGCATGGCATCGGCCATCAAAGCACCGATGGCGGGTGACAGCAGGCTGGAGCCGAATTCAGCGGCGAAAAGCGCACCCGCGATGAACGGCACTGTCGAGCGGTTGAAGGGAATGAAGCTGGACGCAATGAGCATGCCACCGGCTATCGTTGCGCCAATGCGATACCAGGTTTTCAGAGTCAAGCCGAGATCAGCCAGAGGCGACCATAGGACTTTCCATGCCTTGGGCGCGATCCCAATGGCAACGATGGAAGCAGCAGTGCTAACCGGCAAACCAGCGTGCGTCGCAAGATATGGAACCACTACAACGATATAACCCGTGGTAATCCCGAACGGCAGGTTAAGCAGGAAGAAAATGAAAGGGTGCTGGGCGTGCGTGACTTGATCTGTCGCACTACTCACACCGGCGGATGGGCTCACCGCTGTCACGGTTGGGCAAATATAAGCGACCGCAGCGGAGTTCGCAACACAAGCTTAGAGCACGCCCGCTGTGGGCCCAATCCTGATCTCATCAATCGAGGCGTCCGGCGGCGCAGAGACCGCGTGCAGCACGGCGGCTGCCACCGTCTCCGGCGAAATCATCTTCTCCTTGGGAGCGTCCGGCCAGAATTGGTTCCAGATCTCAGTGTCAGTCGCACCGGGCAGCAGCGCGAGCACCCGGATGCCGCGTTTGCGCAGGTCTTCGCGCAGCGCCTGAGTAAAACCCAGGGCGCCGAACTTTGACGCGTTATATGCCGCCATGCCCGCAAAGGGCTGTACAGCGGCAACGGAGAGATTGTTCACGATGCTGCCGCCCGCGTGCATCAACGGCAGCGCGGCCTGCGTGACCAGGAAAGTGCCGGTCAGGTTGGTGTCGATGACCTCACGCCAGGCCTCGACCGGCAGCTTTTCGACCGGCGCCAGTGCATGCGCGATGCCGGCGTTGTTTACCAGAACATCGATTGCGGAATACTGACGCTTTATCCTGGCGAACAGCTTCATCACCGAGCTCGCATCGCGAACATCGCACTGAATCCCGAGTACCAAAGATCCCCTCAGGTGCTTTGCCGCGGCCTGGAGCCGCTTCTGATCCCGGCCTGTAATCACTACCGAATAGCCGGCCTGGGAGAATGCCCTGGCCAGCGCCAGCCCAATGCCGCGGCTGCCACCGGTGATCACGGCAACCCTCGCTGGCGAGGTTGTTTTCGGCATCAGAACGAATTTCCGTTCTTTCCGTTGCGAATCAAGGAGAGGAACTCCTCGCGCGTCTTGTCTGAGCTGCGGAAGCTGCCCAGCATATGCGAGGTCACCGCGGACGAATGCTGCTTCTCCACGCCCCGCATCATCACGCAGAGATGGCGCGCCTCTATCACCACACCGACTCCCTGGGGCTGGATCGCGTCCTGGATCGTCTCGGCAATCTGCACGGTGAGGCGCTCCTGGACCTGCAAGCGGCGTGCGAAGATGTCGACCAGGCGCGGAATCTTACTCAGTCCAAGCACTCTTCCATTGGGGATATACGCCACGTGCACCTTGCCAAAGAACGGCAGCAGGTGGTGCTCGCAAAGGCTGAACATCTCTATGTCTTTGACGATGACCATCTCGTCATAACTCACTTCAAAGAGCGCGCCCTGAAGCACGGCAGCAGGGTCCTGCTGATAGCCTTTGGTCAGGTATTCCAGAGCTTTCTGCATGCGCTCCGGCGTGCGGAGCAGCCCGTCGCGCTCGGGGTCTTCGCCCAGGCGCAATAACAGTTCGCGCAGCAACTCCTGCGTGCTGGCTGCGGCTAATGGGGTTTCATAGATCTTCTTCACAGCGGCTCCTGATTTCACCCAAATCTCCTAATAACGGATTTCCCTGCCCCCGGCATATTCAAAGGAGTTGAGCATCGTCTCTTCCACACGGACTTTTTCCACGCCGGCGCAGCGAAACTCCCGCTCAAGAATTCCGTATAGCGCGACGCAAAGATTCTCCGTGGTCGGCACAACTCCCTGAAACTCGGATAACATATTGAGATTCTGGTGGTCAAAACGTTCCAAGATTTTTTCCTTCACAAAGCCGTCCAGATCGGCCAGGTTGCAAACCATGCCCGTCCGCCGGTCTACCGGTCCGGCGACCGTAACCTCCAGCGCGTAATTGTGGCCGTGGCCGTGCGGGTTGTTGCACTTGCCATAGGTGGCCTGATTTTCGGCGTCGGTCATGCCCTCACAATGCAACCGGTGCGAGGCGGAAAACCAATACCGCCTGGTCAGATAAGCTTTCATGCTTCACCGTAGTAATCGACGAACAAATCCGGCGTCTCATAGACCCGCACACGATGGAGCTGAGCGACATTCAACTTGGGCTGTAAGCGCCGCCATATGCTGATGGCCAGGTTCTCCGTTGTGGGAATCGCCTCTTTGAATTCCGGCACTTCCCTGTTCAAAAAACGATGGTCCATGGCGTCCAGGACCTCGCGGTTCATAATGTCCTTCAGCTCTTTCAGATCCACCACAAACCCTGATCGTGCGTCCACCCGGCCCTTCACCGTGACTTCAAGAGTGTAGTTATGTCCGTGCCCGTTCGGATTGTTGCACTTGCCGAAAACGCGCTGGTTCTCCTCGGGCGTAAATTCCGGGTTGTGATAGTAGTGCGACGCGGAAAATTCC
>DASTJB010000295.1:0-3636 GCA_035717005.1 Candidatus Angelobacter sp. | reverse complement strand
CGCGTCGCGAACAGCCGGCGGTCTTCGCTGGAACTCGCCGTCCGGGTTGCATATTCCGGCTGCAGGTGCGCTAGATACCACACTCCATCGTCCATGGCTTCCTGGTCATAATTGATCAGCGCCACTTCCTCCGGCGAATCCAGCTGCGGCAGCGCGCCCACGCGCGTTCGCATGAACAGCCGCAGGTCCTTATGTTTCGCGCCCCGAACATACGCATTTACAAACGGCGGGTGGGTCGGGTTGTAGACCGCGCTCAGCATGTCGGCGTCCACATTGTCCATGTCCTCGCCGTGCAGCAGATATTCGGTGAAGCCCTGCGCTTCTTCCCGGCGCTTGCGCACCTTTTCTTTCCATCGGCCAAACGCGCTCACGGCCTCAGCCGGCGCTTCCACTTTCTCCTTCATTCCCGGAGCGAACTTCTGCTGTTCGTCGCCGGTGAAGCGAAATACCACCTCACTGAAATCCTCATCGAACTCTGATGCGCCGGTGCGGCGCTTGAGTTCCGCCGCATCCAGCAGCGTGGCCGCCTTCAGATTCAGATGGCCGCCCCCGATGAAGATCGCCCCGGTCACCATTCCGTTCACCGGGCTCAGCAGCGTCAGCGTGCCTTTCTGAAAACGCAGCGTGGCGGAATCTATCTGCACCGTGAAGTCGTCAAAGCGGTACGTCGGCCCCAGGCCAACGTTGCGCAGCTGCTTGTAGACAGGATCGGAATTGGCGTACGCGCGGCCTTTGCCGGAGACCGTGACCTCTTCGCGCTTCGCGGCGATTGCCAGCTTGAAGTCCAGCTCCGTCTTTCCCTTCAGCTCCACCGCTTTCACCAGAGGTTCAAAGCTGTCGCGCGTGACCCGCACCGAGTAAGTGCCCGGCTTGAGTTCGGGAGAAGCAAAGTTGCCCTTCTCATCGGAAGTAAGCACGATCGGCTGCGTAAGATCGCCGCCGGTGATCTCAATGCGTGCTCCGGGTATTACGGCCCCCGAGGGATCGACAACCCGACCTGAAATCGTTTGCGCGTGCAGAAGCGCGGTGCTTAACAGGCAAAGGATGAACACCGCAAGTCTTAGCAACGCAGAAAAAAGAGGATGGTGACGTACTTCCTGAGGGACTATGTAGGATTGCATTGGCCCGTCCATAGTTGAGGGTATCTAGGTTCTGGGGGAGCGCTTCTACCTTGGTTGGGAAGCATTGTACTCTCAACCAGAGATGCGGGTCGAGGTTCTTCTATCGATGAATTTCATCGGGACTTCATTTCTTAACCATTTTGGCGCTTTCGCTAAAAACGACGCACATTTTTCCTGCTAATACATGCTTTCCTGCTTCCTGATCGGCAATAGCGGGTTATAATCTGAAACCACTTAAGCCCAGTTTCCCAGACGGAAGTGATCCATGGCGGGCGACGACCGCACCGTCTCAATGTCAACTTCGGCGAGCACCACAGAGCACCCCAAAAAATGGGGCCAGTTCCAGCTGTTGCAGCGGCTTGATGCCGGAGGTTTTGGCGAAGTCTATCGCGCCTGGGACGTGACTCTTGAGCGTGAAGTCGCGCTCAAGCTCCTCCTGCCCCGCGGCCTCAAGGCTGAGGAAGAATACGCCTCCATCGTTGCTGAAGCCCGCGCCATGGCGCGAGTACGCCACCCGAACACCGTCTCCGTTTACGGCGTTGACCGCCACGAAGGGCGTGTCGGCCTCTGGAGCGATTTCATTTCCGGGCAAACGCTTGCCCGCTGGGTGGAGACCGAAGGCCCTCGCTCGGAAAAGGAAACGATTGAAATCGGAATGACGCTCTGCGACGCGCTGAGCGCCGTACACCACGCCAGCCTGCTGCATCGCGACATCAAGCCTTCGAACGCCATGCGCGCCGAAGATGGCCGCATTTTGCTCATGGATTTTGGTCTCAGCCAGGAGCTTTCTCAACCGTCGCGCTGGGGCGGCACTCTCGGATACATGGCGCCGGAGTTGATCGCCGGCGAGGCCCCATCCGTGCAGACTGATCTCTACGCCTTGGGTGTGCTGCTGTTGTTTCTGCGCAGCGGCAAAACCCAATTTGGTCAAGACGATCAAAAACCGCCGGTTTCGGCTGCACTGAAGCAAGTGATCGAGACCGCAATCGATCCCGATCCTCAACAGCGCTTCAGCAGCGCAGCCAGGTTGCGCGAGGCGCTTGCGGCCGCGCTTCCCGCCTCGGCTATTGTGGCGCGGCCCGCCAGGAAGTCTCTGCGTACGAGGATCATCTGGATCGTTGCCGCACTCTTACTCGTAGCTATGTTGGCAGCTTTGGTTCCGCAGGTCAGAAGGGAAGTGCAGGCGCGATTCGCCGGCACGAACCGCGCGGCCTATCAGGACTACCTGGCGGCTGAAGACACTCTCCTGCGTTATGACAAGCCCGGCAATACCCAGAAAGCCATCGATCTTTACAAACAGACCCTGGAACGCTCGCCCAACTTCGCTCTGGCTGAAGCCGGTCTGGCTCGTGCCTACTGGCGCATGTACCTGGATACCTCGGACAAGAAATGGGTGGACCAAGCTGGCCAGGCCGCGGCCGCCGCCTCTTCCATGAATCCCAACCTGGCGCCGGTGCAGATGACGCTCGGCATCATCCACGGGGAGCAGGGCAAAGTCGGCCTCGCCATGCAGGAACTCGAGCAGGCCGGGCAACTCGATCCGCGAAGCGCCGATGTCCACGCTGCCATGGGCGAAGCGTATCGTCAGCAGGGCCGCGTTCCGGACGCGAAGAGCGAATTGCAAACCGCCATCGACCTGGCGCCGGAGAACTGGCGCTGGTCCTATCTGATGGCCGCGTTGCAAATTGATTCCGGCGACTTCAAATCGGCGGAGTCGAATTTGAGGATCGCGCTGGACAAGACGCCGGACAATCCGCGCGTGCTGTACAACCTGGGGCTCGTCTATCGCAAGCAGGGAAGACTTGAGGAGGCGAGCAAAGCGTACCGGCAGGCGTTGGAGCTGGATGGTTCTTATTTTCAGGCGGCGGTGGCGCTCGGCAATGTGTTGACGCTGCAACAGCGGTACGAAGAGGCGGTCGCGGCAAACCAGCGGGCGGTGGAAATGCGTCCAGCGGATTGGCGCACCTGGGGAAGCCTGGGAACGGCACAGGAATTCAGCGGACGTGCGGCGGAGGAAGCATATCGGAAAGCCGTGGAGTTGGGGGCGCCCCAACTGAAGATCACTCCGGACGATCCGTATTTGGTGTCGAGAATGGGAAGATTCTATGCCAGCCTGCATGATCCAGGGCACGCGCTGCCGCTGCTGAAGAAAACGCTGGTGTTCGCGCCCAATGATCCCGATGTTCAGGAGCGTGTGGCCGAATCCTATGAGCTGCTCGGCGAGCGTGAACAGGCACTGAAAACGCTGAGCCGGGCCCTGGAATTGGGTTTCTCTCTCGAATATGGTAAAAAGACACCCATTTTTGAGCGCCTGAGAAAAGATCCGCGGGCCCCGCTCCAGCTACGCGAGGCCGCGGTTGAAAAGAAGGAGAAGTAGAATTATGCCAGACCCCAATAAAACATCCCCCAACTCCACAGGGCGCGACTCGACCGAACAAACAGGCCGCGACTTCACCGACCAAACCGGCCGCGACTTCACCGAGCAAACGGGCCGCGACTTCACCGAGCATACCGG
>DASTJB010000294.1:0-9507 GCA_035717005.1 Candidatus Angelobacter sp. | reverse complement strand
GTCCTGGAGAAAATAATTGCACCAGGGGCGGCAATATTTCTTGTCGGACTGAATGGCCGGGCTGACCCGCAGAGCAGGCGTCTCTTCGATCTGGACCAGCTCCGCGGTGCGTTCCAGTTCCAGCAGCTGTTCGTTGTCCGTGATCCGGGGCAGTTGCAGGCGGTCGATCTCTTCGTTCTGGCGGATCATCGAGTCCATGGAGCCCTTCAGCACCGGGTTCCACGCCACGCGACGCACACGTGCGCGATGATGGCGGGTATACCGGCTCGCGGCGAAGGCGGGCAGTACGGCCGCAAGGGCCAGCAGGAAGATCGACGAAGAAATTAATAGCCTTTTAGCGCCCATCGGGTTCATACCGTTGCAAATATCCTGACAACTCACAACATCGGCTTAGATGTTAAATTTTAATTCAGAGCTGCCGTATTTGAACCCAGAGTTTTACCTGAATTTCATATTTTGTGCAAAACGGCAGGGTAGAGCTTGAGCTGCGACTTTGGTAATCAATCTTTTAGCTCAGTTTTGACATTTTTTGTCAGCTGTGGTTTCAGGCCGTCGTTACCATCGGGCAGTGTGAATTTCTAATTTTGGGCGCTCCTGGATGTGTCTCTTTTTGAGACAAAATTTATCTCGCTAACCGATCCTGCTCCAGTACCAGGCATAGCCCGCAATCCAGAGGCTGATATGCGCCAGCGCGGGAATGAGCGGCTTGCGCTGGATTCGCTGGCGGAAAGCCAGCCCGATGGCCACGGAAAGCAGCCAGAAGGGCGCAAATCGCTCCAGACGGGCCAATATGCTTACAACGATGAACCTGCTCCAATGGGCGTAGCGGCTGGCCTGAACGCAATAAACCTTGTAAGGAATGCCATTTCCAGGCGCTCTGGCCAGGATCCATATGCCATCGTGCTCGAAGCCGCGATGCGTTTTCTCAAACATTGCGGTCGAGACGAATGGAACATGCAGCACCGCTGCTTCGGCACTTCCGGCGTTCCGTGCTCCCAGATAGAACATCAGCGTACCCCCAGCCAACGCGCCCGCGAGTATCGTGGCTATCAATTTGAGTGATCGTCTGGGTGAGTAAAGAGCGACGAAGGTCAGCAGGACGTCAGGCACAACGAAAAAGAGCGTGGCTTCGGCGAAGCCCCAAAGAAAGCCGGTCCAGAGCACCCATGGGCGGTGGATCGATTCTCGAATTCCTCCCCAGACAACCGGTGGCGATGGCATTCTAGCGTTCTGCTCGCATGCGGGAATAAACCAAGCTGAAAATCGCGGTGATTACGAAAACCACTACTCCAACCTGCCACCAGCGCGAGGGCTGGATTTCGAGCTCCTGATGGGCGCGCACGAACAGATAAAAGCCGAGCGCCGCCACCAGCGCGATGGCTGCGCTGAGGAGCAGCGATTTTGCGATCCGTGCGCCGGCGGTACTCATGGTTCGTGTCGTTCTTCGTCGTGTGTTGCCGTGGCCAGGAATCTGCCTGTTCGTAGCATTCGAATGTTATAACAAGAGGTATTCTGACGGCGCATTGTATGGAGACCACCGCCCGAAGACCGTTGAAAACCCGCCAGGCAGCCTGGGCTGGAGCGCTGGCCCGCCTGCTGGTGCGGTCAGGAGTCTCTCCCAACGCAATTTCGATCACCAGCGTATTCTTCGCGCTGGGCGGTGCTGCCGGCCTGTACTACTCCGCGGATTCCAATGGAGGCGAACGCATTCTGCTTCTGCTGTTATCTGTTGCGGGGATTCAGGGACGGCTGTTGTGCAACATGCTGGATGGCATGGTAGCGATTGAAGGCGGCCGCCAGACCAAGTCGGGCGAGATCTTCAACGATTTGCCCGATCGGATTGCGGATGCCGTGATCTTCATAGCCGCAGGGTATGCGGCGCGGCAACATGCTTTCGGAATCGAACTGGGCTACATCGCGGCGGTGCTTGCAGTTTTCACCGCCTACGTCAGGATGCTGGGCGGCGCCTCGGGCCTCAAACAGAGCTTCATTGGCCCCATGGCCAAGCAACACCGCATGGCCTTGCTCTCAGCCGGCTGCGTGATATCGATGTTTGAAAGCAGGTTTTTCGAAACCGGCACTGTGGTTTGGGCGGCCCTCATCGTCGTCAACCTGGGTTGCCTGCTGACGATCGGCCGGCGCACAGCGCGGATTGCGCGGGAGCTTGAGTCCCGGTGAGCGCGCTTTCAGCCAGCATTATTGCGGCGTGTGCGCGCGCTCTCGCCGGCCCTTCAGTCCGATGGGTGAATTGCCGGCCATCCACACGGCAACGCGTTTATTTTGCCAATCACACCAGCCACCTGGATTTCGTCGTGCTCTGGTCCGTCCTGCCGCGAAGTGTGCGGGAAAAGACGCGGCCCGTCGCAGCCCGGGATTATTGGAGTTCCGGACTACGAAAGCGGATCGCGGTGAATGCGTTCAACGCGCTGCTGGTCGAACGTCACGTCAAATCGGCGAACGGCGATCGCGCTGCCGCTGCGCGCCACACACTGGAGATGCTGCTGGAGGCGCTGGGCGAAAAGAACTCGCTGATCGTCTTCCCTGAAGGTACGCGCGGCGAGGGGTTGCAGGTGGGCCCTTTCAAGAGCGGGATTTACTATCTTTGGCGCGAGCGTCCTGACGTGCAGTTTGTTCCGGTGTATCTTTCCAACCTGAACCGGATTCTGCCTAAAGGAGAGTTTCTGCCGGTACCGGTGATCAGTCGGGTGACGTTCGGGCCGCCGCTGCGGCCAGAGCCGAATGAAAGCAAGGAATCCTTCCTGACTAAGGCACACGACGCACTCTGCGGGCTCAAGGACATATGAAATTCAAATCGGACCAGCAGATGCTTTGGATCCTGGGAGCCGTGGTCGCGGGACTGGTGGTCGCCAGCGCGCTCGGCTACGTTCTCGCGCGCCGCGCCGAGTCCGAGGAGCGCAAGGCCGCCATCGACAACCTTAACGCCCGCATCCGCGCCTGGTGGATCATGATCGGAATATTCACGATCTCGTTTGTGATTGGACCGGCGGGCTCCATGTTGCTGTTTGCCTTCATTTCACTGCTGGCGCTGCGCGAATATGTAAGCCTGATCACTTCCACGCGCGCCGACCATCGCACGCTGGTCTGGTCGTTCTTTGTCTTCAACCCGCTGCAATACTGGTTCTGGTACCAAGGTTGGTACGGACTGGCCATCATCCTCATTCCCGTGTACGCCTTTCTTTTTATTCCCATCCGGCTGGCTTTGGCGGGCGACGTGGGCGGTTTTCTGGACCGCGCCGCGCGTATTCAGTGGGGGCTGATGGTTTGCGTTTACTGCATCAGCTACGCGCCTGCGCTGCTCACACTGCAAATTCCCGGTTATTCAGGACAGGACGCCAAGCTGCTGCTGTTCCTGGTGATCGTGGTACAGCTGAGCGACGTCTTTCAGTACGTCTGGGGCAAGCTTCTGGGAAAAAGAAAGATTGCACCGGCTATCTCGCCGCACAAAACGTGGGGAGGGTTTGTTGGGGGCGTTGCCACAGCTGTCGCCCTGGGCACGGGACTCTGGTGGATGACCCCGTTTTCGCCGCTGCAGGCGCTTGGGATGTCATTCGCTATCGCGCTGATGGGCTTTGCCGGCGGGCTCACGATGTCGGCGATCAAACGGGACCGCGGAGTCAAGGATTTTGGCCACACCATTGAAGGCCATGGCGGCATCCTGGACCGGATGGATTCCATCTGTTTCTCCGCGCCCCTGTTTTTTCATCTCACACGATGGCTTTTCATTTCGCCCCACCCAAACTGGTGGCCCTGAATCGGCATTGAACGCGGCCGATAAACCAACGTCACATTGTTTAAAGTGCCAATCTGCTTTACCCTACCCGAAACTTTCTTAAAAAGGCCCGGAATACGAATGAGAAGAAGCGTTGTTTTGCTGTTTCTGTTAACCGCGTGTGCGTGTGCTCCGGCGCAAACGGCGGACTGCTCCACTCTGACTCGTCAAGCGCTGGAGTTGAGCGGCTTTGACCAGAGCATCGACCGCATGGCCTCGATCTTCGCTTCGAACGAATTCATGCAGCAGTTTCGCGGAAAGGAATCGTACGAGCAGTTCATCTCTGTTTTCAGGCCTGTTCTGCTCAAGGAATTCAATCCGGCGATCTTGCGCCGGGAGATGCATGAAAGGGTCAGCGCCGGCTGCAATGCGGAACAGATGGCGCGAACGGTAGAGCTGCTGCAAACCCCCTTTCAGGCCAGAATGCTGGCGCTTGAGGCCGCGACGAACACGCCTGAGGGACAGGAAAAGCTGCAGAGATATATCAACATTGCCAAAACGGCCCCGCCCACCGATGAACGGCTGGAAGCCCTGGACGCGATTGATTCCAGCATGGGCGCCAGCGACTTTGTTACCGACATGGTCATGGCAATGACCCGCGGCATGATGACCGGTCTGGGCGCGCCGCAGGAGCTGATTACTCAGTTCGAAGCGCGTCGTCAGGACCTGAAGGCGCAGATGCAAAACAACGTTGAACTCAGCATGAGCGTGACCTACCACGGCGTGACCCGGCCTGAGCTGCTGCAGTATGCCGGGGAATTGGGAATGCAACCTCTGAAAGGCTTCTATGCGCTGGTCGACAAGACCTTTACCGGGATCGTCGAAGAGCACGCGCGTGCCATGGGGCAGGAGCTGAAGAAGACGTTGCCCGCACGGTAGAACTAAAAACTCATCGCTACGCGATGACGTCTGTCGGCACCCCACCGCGCCAAAACCCGGCGCGTCAGGGACCCCGCACAGACCCGCGTCCCGCCGTGGCGGGACGCTAGACGCTGTTACCGGACAGTGGGTCAGGACTGACCCGCTATCCGCGGAAGAAATCCTTGATCGCCTGCTTCATGACCTCGCGGCCGGTGTCGGCGATGGCCTTGGTCAGCGGGATGTCCTTGGGGCAGACCTCGACGCAGTTCTGGGCAAAGCCGCACTCCTGAATTCCGCCGTCGCCCATCAATGCCTGCAGGCGCTCGTGTTTCAGCGCCTTGCCCGTAGGATGCTGGTTGAACAGCCGCACCTGCGCGATCGTGGCCGCGCCGACGAAGCCGGTGCTTTCGTTGAACTGCGGGCACGCCTCCATGCAGCAGCAGCAGGAGATGCATCGCGAAATCGGATAGGCCTGCTCCTGCTCGGTGGGATACACGCGCGGCCCCGGCCCAAGATCATACGTCCCGTCCACTGGCACCCATGCTTTTACGGCCTTCAGGTTCTCAAACAGCACACTGCGATCGACGGCAAGGTCGCGTACGATGGGGAACTTGCTCAGGGGTTCGACTGTGATCGGCTGGTCCAGTTTGTCAACCAGCGCGGAGCAGGCCATGCGCGCGCGGCCGTTGATGCGCATGGCGCAGGAGCCGCAGACCTCTTCCAGGCAGTTGGAGTCGTAAGCGATAGGCGTGGTCTGTTTGCCGCTGCGTGTGACCGGATTGGCGGCAATCTCCATCATGGCCGAGATCACGTTCATCCCCGGCTTCCACGTAAGTTCAAATTCCTCCCAGCGCGCGGTGGTGTTCGGGCCTTCCTGGCGCTTGATCTTGAGAACTACGGTCCTGGCCATCAGCTTTTTGTCTCCCTCACCTGCTTCAGCTTCAACACGCTCATCAGGGCGTTCAATATCGTGATCGCCGCGAAAGCCCAGTACACCCAGTCATGCCGGGTGATCGCCGCCCAGAGCAGCACCGCGCCGATCACGAAGAAGAGGATTGCGGCATTGCGGTAAAAGCGCGGTGATGATGGGCGAGTTGGGTCCATTTCTTTTGAAATCCCGAGCAGAGCGAGGGATCACTCTCGGCTTCGATAACCTTTAGTCCTGCTTGTCTTCCCTTTAACATCCCTCCGGCTATAGGGGTCCCTTGCTACGCTCGGGATATGAAAAAATCATTTAGCCATGTCATATCTTCTAGGCCTCGGCGGCAACAAAGAAATATCAACCGGGTCAAATTCAAACCTGGGTTCATCGGCGTCGGGCGCAAAATACGCTTTCGTGGTCTTCAGGAAATTCTTGTCATCGCGGTCGGGGAACTCCGGCTTGTAATGCGCGCCACGGGACTCGTTACGCATTGCCGCGCCCTGCGCGATCACGCGCGAAAGCTGCAGCATGTTATAGAGCTGCCGGGTGAAGACGAACGACGTATTGGCCCACATGCTCTTGTCGCTGAGGTTGATGTGGCCAAAGCGGTCCAGCAGCTCTACCAATCGGGCATCGGTCTGCTCGAGATTCTTGTTGTAGCGGATGACGGTGCAGTTGCGCGTCATTAGCTCGCCCAGTTCGCGCCAGATGCGGAATGGGTTCTCTGTGCCGCTGGAGGTCATCAGGCGATTGTTGAACTCTTCCTGGCGCTTTTTCTCGGCGTCAAAAGTCTGGCTGCTCGCGCCGTCGGCCGATTTGCTGTTTTTTGCGTAGAGCACAGCCTGCGGTCCTGCGACGAAGCCACCGTAGATGCACGAAACCAGCGAGTTCGCGCCCAGGCGGTTGGCCCCGTGGTAGCCGTATTCGCACTCACCCGCGGCGAAGATGCCTTTGATGTTCGTTGCCTGGTTGTAATCCACCCACAGCCCGCCCATGGTGTAGTGCATGCCGGGGAAGATCTTCATCGGCACGTCGCGCGGATCGTCGCCCACGAACTTCTCGTAAATTTCCAGGATGCCTTCGAGTTTGCGATTGAGCGTCTCGCGATCGATATGCGTCAGGTCGAGATAAACCATCGGCTGGCCGTCAATGCCGAGATCATGCTCGTAAACCACTTTGTGGATGGCGCGCGTCGCCACGTCGCGCGGGACAAGGTTGCCGTATTTGGGATACCACTCTTCCAGGAAGTACCAGCGCTCTGACTGGGGAATGCTCTTCCATTCGCGCTTATCGCCTTTTTGTTTCGGCACCCAGACCCGGCCGCCTTCGCCGCGCGCCGACTCTGACATGAGCCGCAACTTGTCTTCGCCAGGGATCGACGTTGGGTGCACCTGGATGAACTCGCCATTGGCGTAAAAGCAGCCCTGCTGATAAAGCGCGGACTGTGCCGAACCGGTGCAGACCACGGAGTTTGTCGACTTGCCGAAGATGGCGCCGATGCCGCCGGTGGCCATGATGATGGCGTCGGCAGGAAAGGTGCGCACCTCCATGCTGCGCAGGTCGATGGCGCAGATGCCGCGGCAGACGCGTGACCCGTCCAGCACCGCACTCAGGAACTCCCAATGCTCGTACTTGGTGACCTTGCCTTCGGATTCGTAGCGGCGCACCTGCTCATCGAGGGCATAGAGAAGCTGCTGGCCCGTAGTAGCGCCGGCAAAGGCCGTGCGATGGTAGAGCGTGCCGCCAAAGCGGCGGAAATCGAGCAGGCCTTCCGGCGTGCGGTTGAACGTGACGCCCATGCGGTCCAGCAGGTCGATAATTCCGGGAGCGGCTTCGCACATGCCCTTCACCGGCGGCTGATTGGCCAGGAAGTCGCCGCCGTAGATGGTGTCATCAAAATGCTGCCAGGTGGTATCACCTTCACCCTTGAGATTCTTGGCGGCATTGATGCCGCCCTGGGCGCAGACCGAATGCGAGCGCTTGACCGGAACGATGGAAAATAAATCCACGTGCCCGCCGGCCTCGGCGATCTTGATCGTCGCTGCCAGCCCGGCGAGCCCGCCGCCAACCACGATGATTTTGGGTGCTGTCGCCATCAAAAACCTTTTCCAATCGCAGAATTCATTTTGCGGTTTCCACCATCTGCGCCTTCGGCGCCAGATGCTCCGGCGTGTTGCGCCACTGGCTCTTGAAGAACGCCGCCATGGTGAACCAGCCAATCGCGATCAGCGTGAGTGCGATCACAACGCACGCGCGGCCGAACCAGCGGCGCGACTTCTCGCTCACCGTAATGCCCCACTTGGCGCAGAACAGGTAAAGCCCGTAAGCAAAATGCCACGAAGCCGCGATGATCCCAACCAGGTAAAACATCCCGGCCCAGGGGGTCTGCAATGCAGCCTGGACCTTGTGGAACGCCGCTTCCGGCTCAGTCAGCAGGTGAATGCCGCTGAAGCGCATAGTGTAGGTGTGCCACGCGATGTAGGCGAAGGTAATGGCGCCGGTCCAGCGTTGAGCGGCATACATGAAGTTGCCGGCCCAGGGATAGTCGCTCACATTCGATTCACCGCGAAACCAGATGTAAAAGCCGTAGAGCGAGTGATAAAGAATGGGAATGTAGATCCCGATGATCTCCAGCGTCAGGACAAAGGGGAGGCCGGTGAGGAACTTGACCTGGTCAGCATAGGCCTGCGGGCCGCGAGTGGCGAAGGCGTTGGAGATGAAGTGTTCGATCAGGAACGCGCCGACCGGAATGATTCCGCTCAGCGAATGCAGGCGGCGCCAGAGAAATGAATGACCCTGACCGGCGCGCAGAGGGGGAACTCCGCGTCTGACAGGCGAGGCAACAGTGGCCATGAACTCCCTATGTTCCAGTGGAGATTGAAAGCAAACTCTTTATTATGAAACCTTGAGTTGGCCGCGTCAAACTGTGAGCAGGATCACACAACCTGCTAAGCCGCGAAAAACGCTGACAGCACCAGAGGCCTAAACAAAAAGAGTTCACTCTCCTGAAGAAAGTGAACTCTTGCATGAAGTTGAACAGTAGGCTGCTATCCCGTAGGAACCCCAAAAGTGCACGGCAAGTTCGCCGGCTGGGAAGGTGGAACGGGCGGCGTTGCCCACGGGCCCGTATTGGTGGAAAAGTCAAAGAACTCGCTCATGTCCGGCATGGCGGCGTCTCGCGCGGTCAGGTTGGGCAGGTGGAAGCGGGTTTCAATCAGCTTGAGCGCCGCCGTATAGTCCATGGGCGTGTGGGAAACGAAGTTCTTCTTGCTGAACGGCGATATGACGATCAGCGGTACACGGAAGCCGGTCAGGGTGAAGTCGCCAGGCTGATTGGTCACCGGCATGATGGGTGGAATCCCGTCCGGGCTGGGGACCGAGATTGGGCCTACGTGGTCGAACAAACCACCGCCTTCGTCGAAGGTTTCAATGAAGACCGAGTCCTTCCATGAGGGGCTGGTCATCAGGGCATTGATTAGCTTGGCGGCGAATTGGGCGCCAATTTGGATTTCGCTCTTCGGGTGCTCATCCACGCCGCTGCTGCTGACTTCATTGACCTCGATTCCGGTTTCTATGTACGCGACCTGAGGCAGCGTTCCGTTCTTCACGTCGGTGAAGTATTGGCTGATGGGAACCACGTTGGCGTGGTGGTTATTGAAGTAACCGAAGTACGAAAAATATGTGTGCCCGTCCACGGTATAGATCTTCCAGGAGACGTTGTTCTGGTCCATGACCTCGAAGATCGTCTTGGCCGTGATTTGCTGAGTGGGCGGCACCACAAATCCCTGCGAGGTTGCAGCCATCCAGTACAACCGGTTGGGATGGGTCCGCGTGGGAGCCGGAGAGAACCAGCGGTCAGACGTGGCGAAGTTCGACGCCATGAAGTAATAGAAAGGCAGATCGGAGTCGTCGTAAAACCCCATCGCGCGCTTGC
>DASTJB010000293.1:0-7069 GCA_035717005.1 Candidatus Angelobacter sp. | reverse complement strand
AAATCCCACTTTCGCTCACGCCGACCGCAAAAGGAA
The DNA here is from genome assembly GCA_035717005.1 of Candidatus Angelobacter sp. Lineage (GTDB taxonomy): Bacteria > Acidobacteriota > Terriglobia > Terriglobales > Acidobacteriaceae > Angelobacter. The sequence continues at coordinate 7,033 of DASTJB010000293.1, read as the reverse complement.
GAAACCACATCAGCCAGTCCAGCCGCAGATGATAGGGAGCAAATTGCGGTGGGCGGCGCCGCGGATCGCCCGGCTTGGCCTTGAATTCGTATTCCTGCCAGCGCGTCCCATTGCTCAGCACCGCCTCATTCGTGCCTTCGATCACAATTTCATAGCGCGCACGCGTAACGCTGCCGAAAGCGCCGTAGGCGTTGATCAGATGGAACGGGTTCCAGCTGTAATTCATGAGTTGGTTGCGGGAAACCAGGTTGAGGGCCGGCTTGATGCTCAGCAGCACGGCCGCTGCACCCAAAATATAGAGCACGACTTCAAACCACAGCGGCCCCGGCGCAGCTTGCGGCAACGCCACCGGAGCCACGATCGCAAGGGTGGAATCGCTGAATGCCAGCAGGCCCAGCGTGACGGTGAGCCAATTCAGCCAGGAATAGTTGCCGCTGACGATCAACAGAAGCTGGTGAGCAATGATCAGCAGGCCCGCGATCGCCGCAATGGGCTGCGGAGCAAACAGCCCGAAAGGGACGATCACCTGCACGAAGTGGCTGAACAAAACCGACAAACGGTGCATCCATTTCGGCAGGCGATGGAAGTACCAGCTCAGCGGATTCGGCAGCGGCTGCGTCTCATAGTGGTAATACAGGCATGTCAGATCGCGCCAGCAGGAGTCATGGCGAAGCTTGATCAGCCCCGCGCCGAATTCAGTCCGGAAGAGCATCCAGCGAAGAATGAGAACCGGAATCAACGAAGGCCGCACATGTGCTGGTCCCATGAACGCAGTGAAGAAGCCGGCTTCCAGCAGCATGGACTCCCAGCCAAAGCCATAAAACTTCTGCCCGATATTGACGATCGAGAGGTACAAAAACCACAGGACAAGCCACGTCGTCATTGAGAACCAGACCGGGCCCATCTCGGAAATGCCGAGCACGGAGGCAGCAGACAGCGCGACCCCGGTCCAACCCACAATGCTCAGCAGCCGGTCAGAATAGCGCCAGCAGAAGAGGCTGGGCGCGTCACGAAAGCGGACGCGCTCCAGAAAGTGCGGCGCGGGAAGCAGGCCACGCTCGCCGAGCAGCGGCTTGAACTGCCGCAGCACGACGATGAACGCAATCAGATAGATGGCCGCCAGCGTCCTCTGAAAGAGCAGCCGGACCAGCCACACGTCACCGAAATATGCCGCCATATCGGTCCGAGTACGGTCTCAATATAGTAGATGCGATTGTGACAATGCATTTGGCGGCCGTGTTTACCGCAAAAACAGATGCAGGACGGCTCGCGCCGCCCTGCATATGCCAGGGAGGGTGGACCATTACTTCTTCTTCGCCGGGCCTTCCAGCGCGTCAGGACACCAGTTTTCTTCAGGGGACGGATCCGGGCGCCTGGCGGCTTTGCGCTCGATTTCCTGGAGCTGGCACTCGAGCTGGACCAGGACCCGGGGATAGGCCGGCCTGTGGCTGTTCAACTGCGGATAGAAATTCTCAATGTCAATCGTCTGCTGCGTTGCGCCGCGGTTGATCTGGAATCTTTTGTCGGTCCGCCCGTCGATCACCTTGATCTGCGAGACGATTACCGCCGGAACAGCCTGCATGGCCTTGCCATTCAGCAGGGCGGTCAGCTTCTGCAGGCTTTTCGGCGTGAGCTTCAGGTCATAGGTTTCTTCTTTGCCCTGGGCAGGCGTTTCTGTGTAGTGCACCCGGCCGTCGGCAAAGATCTCAAGATGGTCCTTGTGGGAATCGCTCGCGTCCAGGCCGCGAAAATAGCTGCTGGTCACCAGAACCGGTTTGGGTGTGTCCTTGGCAAAAGCCAGAAAAGCGAAGAGAGATATCAGTACGAGATAGGGGGCTCGCATAAGCAGGAGTTTACCTCAGGCCGGAAGTGGCCAACATTAGCTGTTTACCGTAAGCCGTCGACAGTGAAAAAAGGCTGGCGGAGATGAATCCGCCAGCCCAGTGGTTCAGTGTTGCAATTACGGAACAATGTAAACGTGTCCCTGACCATGGATGGGACCCGTTGCTGGAGGCGTGATCTTGCTGCGTTGCAGGGTCGCCGCCTCAGGAATGGTGTTGGGATCGTCGCCGATCGCCAGTTGTCCGAGTGGATCAGAGTAGCTGCTGACACCCAGCGCGGTAATGGCGCTGAGCGGCACGTTGAGCGACCGGGCCGGATCAAGCGCGCCTTCCAGCACCCACGGAATTTCCGTGGTGCACACGGAGTCAAACGAATCGACCTCCGGTGGCTGGGCAGGGCTTGTTCCTGCGTCGGTCGGGTTGACACCGTAGCTGCCGAAAAACAGCGTCGGAGTCGTAGTCGGATCCTTAGGGACCCGGATGGAGAGGGCCACGCCAAGCGGTGGCAGGCAAGCCGGGCGATCATAGGACGGGCCCACAACAATCGCTCCCGGGTTGACGAACAGCTGAGGCGTGGTGTTGAGCGTGGGGCTCTGCAGTCGCGAGATAGGCTTCGTGACTACGCGAGCGCCGCCGCGCTGCAGATCAGGCGAGGCCGCCTGCAGCACCGTGATCTGCCCGCCTTTGATGAGCTGCCCTGCGGCATTGGCTGGCGGTCCCAGCTCTGCCAGGTACAGGTCGTTACCCATGAACGTCAGGCTGAGTACGCCAACGCCATTGCCAACTCCGCCCACCGCGATGGGTGCGGTTGGAGCGGTCGCCGGCTGCTGGATTTTGTTGATGCGGCCGTTGTCGATGTAGCCGATGTAAATGGCTCCATCGTTGAACGGGCCGTTCGGGATGGCTACTGCGGCCGCCGTACCCGGACCGGAGTTGAGCAGACCAGTCTCTGACAGTGTTCCACCCGCAGCGCTGGGGGTGAATACTGCGCGGACAATGCCTTTTGCGGTCCCTGAAACGTCAGGAATATAGACGTTCTGGGTTCCGGTAACGCTCGGCGCGTCTGCCGCCGGCTGCCCAGGAATGAAGCCTGGTGACGGCTTAAAGCAGGCGGCCATGGTGGCAGCGCCGGTGACAGGGTTCTGGTCAATGCGGCAGAAGCCGTTGTCTTCATCGGAAACCCACCATTTGGTCCCGAGGAACAGGAGACCGCGCGGATGGGTCACGCCGGCGAGCAACAGCACGGCACGGCGAGCAGCAATGGCCGTCGGCGAATTCTGCGGAGGACTGTCATTGCCGATCTGGCTGTTGACACAGGGCGGCGGATTCGGAGGCGTGCTGAGGCAAGGCTCCGGAACCATGGTAGCGTGCGACTTCAGCATATAGGTCACACCCGTCCTGACGATTGGCCCCGCAACGGCCGGCGGCGGCGCTTCGATGATTTTGTCCATGGTGATGGTCATGTCCGCGACCTGGCTGCCATCAGCGAGCGTGAACAGGTCCTGCTGCGGATCTCCCGGAGTAGGATGCTGCGGCTGAATGAAGTTCAAGCCCATGATCAGTGTGTACTGCTGAGGAATGACGCTGCCGTTCACGAAGCCGCTCTGATTCCATTGCTGCATGATGTCAGCGCTCAGCGTGTCATAACGCACCACGCGGTTGCCGTTGCCCCAGTACAGCCAGCGTCCGGTCAAGCTGGACGAGATGTACTGGTCAGTGGCCATGCCTTCCTGGGTCTGCAGTTTGCCGAACTCCAGGACCGCGACGCAGGCGGGCAAAGTGTAATTGCACTTGTCAGCATTCTGCAGGCGGTTGAGGAAGCCGGCTTGCTGCATCCACAGATCGTGGCCGATCCAGCCCATGCTCAGCAGGGTTTTGCCGTTGTCGGAGGTGCCGACGCGCTCAACGGCATTGCCAAGCGGAGTGAAGGTCGGAGACAGAGGATTGCGGATGCGCCAGATATCACCGCTGCCCTGGAAACAGATGTAGAGCTTTCCATCGGGTCCCATCCTGGTCGATTGGACGAACCGAGGCCCGAGCGCCGGTGCGCCGTTGGGAAACACTGAAGCGGTGCTGAAGATCGAGATCTGGGTGGCCGTGTTAATGACCGTACGGCCGGGCTCGGTCGGGGATGGCATGAACTCCAGCCGGGTCACCTCCTTGATGCCGCCAACGAACACGTAACCGTTGGAGCCGTTGACCCCGCGCGTTTCCGCCTGGAGATCCGTCGGTTCAAACACAGCGGGCAGATAGCAGGTGCTCAGGTTCAGCACGCCATGGGTGAGTCCGGGATTTGCAGGATCGGGGAGCTGATCGATGCGGCAGAAGCCGGAGGCGCCGTCTGAAACCCAGTAATCCGTAATTTCGCCGCCGCCAGGCAGATGCACCGTAGCGCGCACCATCCCGCGGGGACGGAACATATTGGCATTGGCAATTTGCCTGCTGGGTTCCGCAAAAGCAGTGGCGGCTGACAAGCACATCAGTGCCAGTGCAAGAATTGGTTTCCAAAAGTAGCGAGTTGACAGGCGCGGCGAAGCTGCCTGTTTCGATGCTCGCATTAGGTTGGTCATGGTCGGTTCCTCTCTGTTAATGCTGCTAGTTCGTGCCGTCCCGCCTCTTTCCTGTCCGATGCGGGGAGGGTATTGCGGTTAAGAGCTGCCGGGCCACGCACCCGGCAGCTCTAGGTTTTCTGTTTACCTCAGGAAGGTGACACCCGAGGTCGCTACGCCACCCGCATCCGAGGTGATGGTCACCAAATTCGGCGGCGGGATGTTGCTGAAGCGGATCGAGAACACGCCCTGAGCGAACGGGATAATCGGTCCCATGATTCCGGACCACGGTAGGCCTGTGGCCGGGTTGATGATGTCCAGTGTGGCAGTGAGCGTCACGCCCGGCGTGAAGTCGCTGCAGTTGATGATCAAGCGGCCCTTGGTACGGCGGTAAACCACGTTGCTGATCACAATCCTGTCGGTTACCGGCTGCACGATCACTGTGACCGTCGCGGTGCTGGAGAGACCGCTGGAGTTCGCCGGTGCGCCGGTGGTGGTGCAATTGCCGGCGGCATCGAACACTCCGGAGCAAGCCGTCACCGTGAAGGTGAAGGACTGGCTCGGCGTCAGTTCAGGCACGGCGGGCGCGGTGAAGCTCACATTAGGACCGGCTGCCGTTGCTGCTCCGCTTTCCAGGAAGACGATTCCGCTTCCTGCGGGAGCTGCCCAGTTAAAGGTAAGCGTTCCATTCGCAGGATCCACTCCGGTAGCTGCAAGCTGGACCGGTGAGGCATTGCTGGGAACGGTGATAGTAGTAGCGGGACCAACCGCCGGCGGTCCGGCAAACGCAGCCGTCGCATTGACTGCGGGCGGAGTATTCGGCGGCGCGATCACGATCGGAACGGTAACGTTGGCGGGCGCCGAGAACGGCACCAGGCTGCCATCACCGACGATCAGCTGGAACGCCAGGTTCTGCGGGCCGGCAACTACCGGCGCTACAAACGTGGCTTTGGCGCTGGTCGGATTGTTGATAGTCACGATCGGGTCGCCAGGATTGACGATCTGCGTCCACTGGAACGGACCGGTCGGCGGAGTGCTGGCAGTTCCATCCAGCGTAACCGTCACGCCGGCGAACGGCGGATTGGGCGTGGACGAGAACTTCGGCAGCGCCACTGTTGCCAGCTGGCCGGATACGCAGGTCAGCGGAGGCAGTGTGGCATCAGGAAACGGATTCAGCTGCGTCATGGTCTGGTTGGGATAGAACGGAAGCGGCTGCTGGCCCAACTGGATCTGCGTGCTGTCAAAGACGTCGCTGACCATCGGCAACGGCCCCATGCCGTTATCGAGGAAAGCGATGTCAGAGAAGTTCGCGCGCGGCGGACGGGTACCCGGAACCAGGTTCTCCGGGAAGATGAATTCGCCGCTGGGGAGCTGATATTCAGAGAAGGTCAGCCCGTTTTTGTTTTTGCCGGGCGAGCTGCCGCTCACGCGCGCGCCCACGTTCAGGGTTGGAGGCAGGAAGTCGCCGCCCTGGGGGAAGCGCATGCGCCAACGGCCCTTCACGCCGATTCCCGGAGGTCCGGGCTCAATGGGGAAGTTTGCGGCCCATGCAGGCTCGCGGAAGGTCAGGTTGCCGTTGCAATCGGCGTCGACTGCCGAAACGTCAACCGGACGCTGCCAGTCAGTGGTAAAGCCTTCCACGCGGGTACGCACGCCGGCTTCCTGCGGGAAGAGGTTGTTGGGAACGCCACCGGTGCCCTGGATTACGACTTCAATGCGGACGTAAGCCGGGTCCGTCGCGGGCCAGGTGTAGGCGCCCACGTTGGTGTCCATAATGTCGGTTGCGGTGATGTACGGACCCTGCGCATCAACTTCGAGCGTTCCGATGATGTTGACGAAATCGCCAACTTCAAATGGAACCTCCACGTACGGGTCCTGGGGAATCGGGTTGTCGGCCGTAGGCGCGGCGCCCGGCGCGTTCATGGTGAAGATATCCACCAGCGTCACGCCGCTAACGTCGCGGGGGCGGTTCTTCTCCGGACACTGCGGGTCCTGCTGTGCATCAGGCAGCAGCAGAGCCACCGCGGGACCTGCAGAACCATCGCCACCGTCAAGATACGGACTCCAACGCGGGATGCACATGGGATAGCCGGTCTGCGCAGCTATGGTCGGGTTGTTCTGGTCGACCGCAAAGCGCGGATCAGGCGATTGCCCTGCGCTGTAACGGCCCTTGGTCAGGACCACCGGATTGCCGAGCGCGTCAAGCTGCGGCGTACCGTCCGGATTCGGCACGGTGAAGGTGATCGGAGGATCGTTGATCTGGATCCTCTGGCCGTTCACCCACAGAATGCCGTTGGCGTAGTCGATCTTCTCGATGAAGCCCTGGTTGAAGTTCGCTGGGTCCTGGAAGAAGAAAACCAGGCCGGCGATGTATTGGCCATTGACGATGTTGCCGTGCACATGGATCTGGTAGGTGCCGGGGAAACGCACCGTGTCTGACATGGCCATACCAGTCTGGAAGACCGCATCGGTCTGGTGCGTATTCGGATTCAGCTCGAACAATTCTTCCCACGTGATCAGAACGTTGGGGCCGATGGCGACCACGTTCTGGGGAACGCGGATCATCGTGTTGTTTACCTCGAGCCATCCACCGGTAATCTTGCACTGCGCCGGCAATGGGGGGTTTGCGGGCGTGGGCGCTGG
>DASTJB010000292.1:0-16113 GCA_035717005.1 Candidatus Angelobacter sp. | reverse complement strand
GGTTGCGGGCGGCTACCGGATGTCGACCAAGCCGGAGCACCACGATGTGGTGAAGGCGTTTTCCAGAAGCCTGAAGCCGCCGGTCCGGCTCTCATTGCAGGCGCTGGAGACGCTGGCAGTGATCGCCTACAAGCAGCCGGTAACGGTGCCGGAGATCAGCGAGATTCGCGGGGTCGATGCCGCGGCCGTGATCGGCACGCTGCTGGAACGCAAACTCATCACCACCGCCGGGCGCAAAGCCGTCGTCGGCCGGCCGATGCTCTACAAGACCACCAAAGATTTTCTTATGCGCTTTGGGCTGCGCGACCTGAGCGAGCTGCCCAGCCTGGAGGAGTTCGAAAAACTGGCCGCGGGCGAGCTGCAGGACGAGCTGTTTAAGCCCGGCGAAGGCGCAATCCCCGACGCGACTGGAACTCCTAATGAGGACGGCGGGGTGGAGCAGATGGCGGAAGACCAGGCCGAGGTCCCGCAGAACGTGACCGAGCCCACGGTCTCTTCCGATCCGCGGCACGATCAGGCAGACGAGCAGGCCACCAAACAGATCGCCTCTGAAAGCACCGGAGGCTAGCGTGGCGGCGGAGCGGTTGCAAAAGATCATTGCCGCAGCGGGAGTTGCGTCGCGGCGCAAGGCGGAAGAGCTGATCAGCGGCGGGCGCGTCACGGTAAACGGCCATACGGTGACGGAGCTCGGCAGCAAGGCCGACATCGAGACCGACCATATCAAGGTTGACGGCAAGCTGCTGCGCGGGCCGGAGCGCCACGTCTACATTCTCCTCAACAAACCTAAGGGTTACGTGACCACGGTTTCCGATCCCGAGGGCCGACCGACGGTGATGGACCTGGTGAAGCACGTGAACGCGCGCATTTATCCCGTGGGAAGGCTCGACTGGTCGAGCGAGGGGCTGCTGCTGCTGACCAACGATGGCGAGCTGTCCAGCAGGCTCATGCATGCTTCGTCGCATGTGCCCAAGACATATCTGGTGAAGATTGCCGGACAGGCGAGCGCAGAAGACATTGAAAAGCTGCGGCGGGGGATACGGATTGGCGCGCGGCCGGCGCAAGGCGCAGGCGCGCGAGCGAGATATGAAAAGCCCGTTCAGCAGGTCTTTACCGCGCCGGCGCAGGTTCGGTTAATGAAAGTAGCGGCCAATCCGTGGTATGAAGTGACGCTGATCGAGGGCAAGAACCGGCAGATCCGGCGGATGTTCGAAGAGATTGGCCATCACGTGGAGAAGATCAAGCGCGTGAAGTACGGGCCGCTGACACTGGACGTCGAGCCCGGGCAGGCGCGGGAGCTGACGCCGGTGGAAGTGGCGAGCCTGCGCAGGAGCGTGCGCGAGGGTGGAAAGCCGTTTCAGCGCAAGGCGGTTGGCGCGAAGCGCATGGGCAATCGCCATAGGGAGCGGCGCAAGAAGTTTTAGTTTACCCTCAGCGGCTGAAGCCGATTTCTTCAGGCAGCGGACCGCAGGCCTAAAGGCCTGCTCCACCCCGGTTCAAATCGGAATTCGGGAGTTGCTGGGCACCCGGTATTTGGCCTAATCGCGCTGATACGAAGACAGCGAACGCAGCGTATGCGGCGGTCCCGCCGGCTCACAGCGCGCCGCGTGAATTTGTGATACAAACTTCTGTTGGCCCTTCTCCGTCGATGAAAAAAAACGTGGTCGAGCAAATTCCGGAGCACATACGGGCGCTGGCCGGATATGTTCCGGGAAAATCCATGCGGCAGGCGCGGCGCGAATCCGGGGCCCGCATGGTCAAGCTGGCTTCGAACGAAAATCCCTTTGGCCCTTCGCCGCTGGCGATCGAAGCCATGCGCGCGGCGGCGACCGAGGTCAATCTCTATCCAGACAATGATGCCTCGGAGTTGCGTGCGGCGCTCGCCGGCCGGCACCAGTTGCAGCCGGAGCAGATCTTCATTGCCGACGGCTCGCTGGGCATCCTGGACGTACTGGCGCGAACGCTGCTGGCGCCGGGAAGGAAGTGCGTGAGCAGCGAGCGGACGTTCATCAGCTATCCGCTGGTCACGCGCGGCACGGGAGCGCAGTTCGTTCCCGTTCCAATGCGCAACGATGCTTATGATCTGGACGCGATTGCGGCGGCGATCGATGAGCAGACGCGCGTGGTGATCCTGGCCAACCCCAACAATCCCACGGGCACGATGTTTGACGCCGCGGCGGGCGAGGCTTTTCTGAAGCGCGTGCCGGAAGATGTGCTGGTGGTGTTTGACGAGGCTTACTCCGACTTTGCCGAATACTTCACCCGGCAGCGCGGAGTTGTCTATTCGCACGCGCTCGATCACGTGCGCGCGGGCCGGCAGAACGCGCTGGTACTGCGCACGTTTTCCAAGGCGCACGGGCTGGCCGGAATCCGGCTGGGATACGCCTGCGGCGATCCGGAGCTGCTGCGCTACTTTGCCAAGGTGCGCAATTCATTTTCGGTTTCAGTTATGGCGGAGGCTGCGGGGCTGGCGGCGATCCGCGACGAAGCCCATGTTCGCAAGACCGTGGAAAATAATGCGGCCGGAGCGAAATGGCTGATGGAGCGCTTTGCCGAGCTGGGAATCCGCGCCGTGTCTACAAGCGCAAATTTCATCTACTTCAACATCGACGAAGACGGGAATGAATTTTCGAAGCGCATGCAGGCCGAAGGCGTGATTGTGCGCTCGCTGGTGCCGTGGGGCATTGCCAATGCGATCCGGGTGAGCATCGGGACGCCGGAAGAAAATGAAACGTTCATCCGCGCGCTGAAGAAGGTGGTGCGGGCGGAGCCAGCAATTAGCAAGTAGGAATCGGCAATCAGCAAACCCCATTACCGCAGAGAACGCAGAGAGCGCAGAGGAAGAAACATGTGACTTTGAGTAGATTGTAAAAACCTTTTTCTCCGCGTTCTCTGCGTACTCTGCGGTGAATCTTTATTTGGTCCATGGCGGTAAAGGAATTAGTGATGGCATCGACGACATGGCAGACGGCGACCGCGTTGGGCCGCCGCAACCGGCTGGCGACGGCCGGTGTCGTGATGGTCGTGATTTTTGTGATCTTCGCGCTGTTCGGGCCGTGGCTTGCGCCGCAGAGTCCCAGCGCCATTGATCTGCCTTCGCGATTGCAGCCGCCGAGCGCTGCGCACTGGTTCGGGACCGACGAACTGGGGCGCGACATCCTCTCACGCGTGATCTACGGTGCGCGCATCTCTATGCTGGTGGGCGGGAGCGTCGTGGCGGGGTCGCTGCTGCTGGGGCTGGTGCTGGGCTCGATTGCCGGATATTACGGCGGCTACGCCGACAAATTTTTCAGCGTGGTGCTGATGAATGCATTCCTCTCTTTTCCCGGGATCCTGCTGGCGATCGCCTTTGTGGCGTTTCTTGGCCCGGGCATTTTCAACCTGATTCTGGCGCTGTGCATCGGCGGCTGGGTCGGCTACGCGCGGCTGGTGCGCGCGCAGGTGCTGGCGGTGAAAGAAAAGGAATTCGTGGAGGCGGCGCGGGCGCTGGGCGCGAGCGACTGGCGGATCGTGACGCGGCACATTCTTCCCAACATTATTCAGCCGGTGATCGTGCAGGCGGCCATCGGGATGGCCGGCGCGGTGCTGGCCGAGGCGACCATGAGCTTTCTGGGGCTGGGCGTGCCGCCGCCGACGGCGAGCTGGGGATCGATGCTGAATGACGCGCGGGCGCACCTGTTTGACGCGCCCCACCTGGTGCTCTTCCCTGCCCTGGCGGTGATGCTGGCCGTGCTCTCGTTCAACTTCATCGGTGACGCGCTGCGGGATTACATGGATCCGCGGTCGAGAATTGAAGCGGGGTTGTAAAGGAGCATTCAGCAGTCAGCACTTAGCATTCTGCCAAACCTATTTCACCGCAGAGAGCGCAGAGTCCGCAGAGAGAAAGGTCTGCTTGAATTTGATTTCATGAATCCTTCTTGCCCTGCGCCCTCCGCGTCCTCTGCGGTGAGGATTTTTGCTGATTGCTGAGTGCTGAATGCCATGATCATCGGCATCATCTCTGACACACACGGACTGCTCCGGCCGGAAGCGGTCGAGTTTCTGCGCGGATCAGAGCACATTATTCACGCCGGCGATATCGGTTCGCCGGAGATCGTGCCGGCATTAGAGAAGATTGCGCCGGTCACGGCGATTCGGGGGAACGTGGATGTTCAGCCGTGGGCACGGCGCTTCGCGGAGACTGAGGTGGTCGAGCTGGGCGGATCGCAAATCTACGTGATCCATGATGGGAACGCGCTCGATCTCAACCCCAAAGTGGCCGGATTCGCGGCCGTAATCAGCGGGCACTCGCACAAGCCGGCACAGTCGACCAGAGACGGCGTGCTGTACTTCAATCCCGGGAGCGCGGGGCCGCGGCGGTTCAGCCTGCCGGTAAGTATCGGGAGGCTGGAGATTGGCGCAGGGGGAATTCAGGGAAGACTGCACACGCTGAATATCCGGGAATAAACACGCCTGGACTGTGAGGATAGCCTCATACGTTCATGCCGAGAATGGCACCTCGGTTGAACTTTCTGCAAATATTTCTCGTAAATCTCAATGAAGGATATTATCTTTAGCGTTCCCCCCTAAAGATATTCAAGGAGAGCACATGCGACGCTGTGGCAAGGCGCAGTCCAGAATTCCAAGAACACTTCTTCTTTCGGCCGTGATTGTGGCGCTGCTGGCGGTAATGACACCGTTTTTTGCGCAGGGCCAGACCAAGCCGGCGACGAAGGCACCGCAGAGCGGGGCCAAGAAAACGGCCCCGGCGGCGAAGAAGCCGGCCCCGAAAAAGGCCGACGACACGGAGTGGCTGGAGCAGGCGCTGAAAGACCCCGAGTTGATGAAGGCAGTGGGGCATTTGACGGACCGGCTCACCACGGAGTTGCAGCTGCCGGCGTCGCGGACGCAGAGCCGCATTCTGCCAAGGCTTTCCGATTCCACGTTGTTCTACGGAGCGGTCCCGAATTACGGGCCGGTGCTGCGGCAGTGCCTGGAGATCTGGCAGCAGGAGCTGCATGACAGTCCGGCGATCAAGAATTTTCTGGCCAAGAACAAGCTCGCCGAGGGCGAACCCAAGTTTGAAGAGGTGGTGCAGAAGCTGATCGAGGTTGCGGATTATCTGGGCGACGAGATGGTGATCAGCGTGGGGATGAAAGGCAAGGAGCCCAGCGGGTTCCTGGTGGCCGAGGCGCGCAAACCCGGACTGGCAGCGTTTCTGCAGCACCTGGACGAGTTGCTCAACGCCGAGTCTAAAACCAAAGAGCACCTTCGGATTGTCGATCCACAGCAGCTGCAAACCGCCACCGACGACGCCAAGGAACAGCCGATTGTGCTGGTAAGGCCCGACTTCGTGCTGGTGGGGCTGAACGCGGCCACGCTGCGGGAAGCCAATGCGCAGCTCGATAAGGGCGGTGTATCGTTTGCTGCGAGCGGGTTGGGCAAGCGGCTGACGCAGTCGTATCAAAGCGGGACCAGCACGCTGTTCGGCGCCGATCTGCAGAAATTGATGGCGCTGATTCCCTCAGACCGCAAAGGCGCGCAGATGACGGAGATGCTGGACAAGACCGGCTTTGGCGACGCCAAGTTTGCCGTGATAGAGAGCAAGGGCCACGGCAAGAGTTCGACCACGGAGATGGAGCTGGCATTCAACAAGCCGCGGCGCGGGATCGCTTCGTGGATCGCCGCGTCGGCGCCGCTGGGTTCGCTGGACTTCATGTCGCCAAAGTCGGCGATTGTGGAGGCGTTCAAGCTGAAGAGTCCGGCGCAGATGTTTGACGACATCGTGGAGCTGGCCGGGCCGGCTGCGTTCCGGTCACTGCCGGAAATGGAAGCGCAGTTCAACGTCAACCTGAAGCAGGACATCCTGAACAAACTTGGCGGCGAGATTGGATTTGAGCTGGAAACGCCGCCGCTGCCGCCTGCTCCGGGCACTACGGCCGCGCAGCCAAACCTGAAATTTCTGCTCAGCGTGACTGACGCCGCGGGGTTGCAACAGACCATCAAGCGCTTGATGGCGGAATCTCCGATACAGGCGCAGGAGCGGGTCGAGGGCGGATTGACCTTCTACTCGGTGGCCTTGCCCTCGGGACAGGAGTTGAACTACTTCTTCCAGGATGGGTATCTGGTGCTGGCGAGCAGCCGCGAACTGGCGCACGACGCGGTGAGCCTGCATCGCAACGGCGGATCGGTGGCCAAGGCGCAGGGACAGCCGGTGAAAGCGTCGATTTTCGCTCATCAGAATTCAAACCTGTTCTTTACCTCGATGATCAGCCAGCTGCCGCCGGAGTCGCGCGAAGTAGTGTCAAAGATGCTCAACCAGTCGCAGCCGACCACGAACGTGACCACCGGCTACGCGGACGAGACCAGCATTCGCATGACCACAAACAGCAGCGCGGGCACCAACGCCAGCGTAGCGCTGATTGTCGCCGCCATCGCCATTCCCAACCTGCTGCGCTCCAGGACGGCCGCGAACGATGCGGCGGCAGCGAGCAGTCTGCGCACTGTCAATACTGCCCAGGTCACGTATGCGACCATGTATCCGAACAAGGGATACGCGGCGAGCCTGGCGGTGCTTGGACCCGGGCCCAAGAACGACTGCGCAACGCCGAGTGAGAGCCATGCGTGCCTGCTGGACGAGAAGCTGGGCGCGCCAACCTGCGGATCGGGCATGTGGTGCATCAAGAACGGCTACAAGTTCACCGTGCGGGGCGTGTGCACGGCGGGCCGTTGCAGCGGCTACACGGCCACGGCAACTCCGGTCAATCCAGACAGCACGGGATCGAAGAGTTTCTGTACCACGACAGATGCGGTGATCCGCTCGAAGCCCGGCGGAGTGGACGCTCCGCTCACGATGGCGCAGTGCAAAGCGTGGAAGCCGATTTAGTAGCAGCTAGCAATTAGCAATTGGCAATTAGCTAAACCAAAACCCGGCCGCGAATGAACGTGAAGAACGCGAATCGATTTCTGATTCCAGCTTATTCGCGTTGATTCGCGGATCATCTTTTTTTCTGTCGCTTCGCTCCAAACCGCCCGCGCGCCCTACCGGAGAAGGCATCTTCTGCGCTTGACGCAAGCAGCTCGCCGCGCAAGGCGGACTCCCACCCCAGCCCGCGCAAAACCAGCGCGGTCCGGGGACCCTGGGCTCGCTGCTATATCGATAAACCCGAGATCACTGGCGGATGCGCGGGTTGGCCAGGGAATAAAGAAAATCGGTCATGAAGTTCACCACCACGTAGGTAAGGCCGATCATCAGGATGCAGCCCTGGACGAGGTAGTAATCGCGGCTGCTGATGGCGGTGATGGTAAGCCGGCCAATGCCGGGCCAGGAGAAAATGGTCTCGGTGACGATGGCGCCGGCGAGCAGCGCGCCGAACTGCAGGCCCACGACGGTCAGCACGGGGACAAGCGCGTTACGCAGCGCGTGCTTGTAGACCACCACGTTCTCTGAAAGGCCCTTGGCGCGCGCCGTGCGGATGTAATCCTGGCTGAGCTCTTCAAGCATCGCGGTGCGGACCATGCGGGTGAGGATCGCGGCCAGCGCGCCGCCCATGGTAATCGCCGGCAGCACCAGGTGCGCGACTGTCCCTGAGCCCGAAACCGGCAGCCAGCCGAGACGGATGGCGAAAAACAAGATCAAAATGGGGCCCAGCGCGAAGTTGGGGAATGAGAGGCCCCAGAGGCTGACGAAGCTGAGCAGGCGATCGTCCCATTTGTTGCGCCGCCGCGCCGAGTGCACGCCGGCGGGAATGGAGATGATGAGCGCGACGATCATGGAGGCAACGGTCAGCTCCAGGGTCCAGGGATAGCGCTCCACGATCACCTTGCTCACGTTCTGGTCATAGCGAAACGAGCGGCCGAGGTCGCCCTTGAGCACGCCCTTCCAGTAGTTGACGTACTGCTGCGGCAGCGGGACGTCGAGGCCGTAGGCGTGGCGGGCGGCCTGAATGTCAGCCGAGGCGGCGCCCTCGCCCAGCATCTGCGCAATGGGATCCCCGGGCACCAGGTGAATCAGCAGAAAGACGACCGACACCACCAGCCAGAGCACTGGCACCATGTAGAGCAGGCGGGATGTCACGTACCGCAGCATGTTGGCTTTTACACGATACACCAGAAGATGACAGTGGCGGAGCATCGGGAGATCGGGACATCGGGACATCGGGACATCGGGACATCGGAAAGGCAAAACCTCGGCGGGTGCCGTTGCAAGTTTCTTCCTGACATGGCAGACTTTCGGGCCATCAGGCTCGATGATCGCCGTAATCGCGCGTAATCCTTTTCCCTTCAGCACGTTTTGTTCGAAACAAAGGCGCAAGTATCATCGACAGGCAGAAGCCCTCATTTCCTCGAGCTGATAAAACGAATACATTGCGAAAGAGGACGTACACATTCCCTGGCGCCAAAGCCCCAAACTGTCTCGTTTGTGACCCGCATCACAGACCAAGCACGGATCACGCGGGAAACTTAACTTTGCCGCTGCGACTGCCAAGATTGCAGAAGGGCAATGAGAGCGTTTAGAGTATTGATGGTGAAGTGGACCTGCAAACTCGCTGCCCTGGTGCTGGCACTCGCCGTGTGGGCATCGCCAGTCATGGCCTGCATGATCTCCGATACTCTAACGGAGGCGGAGCGCGAGTGCTGTCAGGAGATGGCTGACAACTGCGGTTCTTCCGCGATGCCAGATTCGCACTCCTGCTGCAATACTGCCGTGCAACAGCTGGATCCCTATCTGGCAAATTCCCGCTTCGATTTCAGTTATTCACATCCGGCGGTCATACAGGTTCCGGTAGCAAACTTTCACGCACCCGCGGCTATAGCTGACGCGCAACCATCAGAGACCCATTCGCCGCCTGTCTCACCACCTGAAGCACTTTCCATCCTGAGAATCTAGCCGGCTTTCTCTTTCCGGCGGAGGCACATTCGTGTGTCTGCGCAAACGTGTCTTTGATCTGGAGGAAAGATGAAAGTCTTCTATTGCTTGAGAATGATTGCGCCTGCATTGGCGCTGGTCTCTGCGACCTGGGCTTGTGCGCAGGAGCGCAGAGATACGATGCAACATCCCGCCGCTACGCCGCTGGCCAGCTTGATGGAAGAGGCAACAAGAAAAAGCCCGCAGATTCTCGCTGCCCAACACGCGTACAAAGCGGCGAGCCACGCTCCTGCGGCCGCAGCCGCACTGCCCGATACACAGGTAATGGTCCAGCATTTATCTGTGGGCAGCCCTCGCCCGTTCGCCGGCTACACCAATAGCGACTTCGCTTACATCGGCCTTGGCATCTCTCAGGAGTTTCCCTATCCGGGTAAGAGAGGGCTGAGGGCCGAAGTCGCGGGACGAGAAGCGGAAACAGTACAAGCGCAGGCCGCTTCCACCACGCGCGACGTGATTGAGCGCGTCAAGTCGATTTATTTCCGGCTGGCGTATGTGCAGCAATCCATCCATGTGCTTGAGCATCACGATCAGGTCCTGGGCGAGATGCAGCAGGTCGCCGAATCACGCTACCGCGTGGGACAGGGCAACCAGCAAGAGGTACTGAAGGCGCAACTTCAGCACACCAAAATCCTGCAAGAGATTACGATGAGCCGCCGCGAAGAGGGACAGCTTGAGGCCCAACTCAAGCAGTACCTGGATCGTGCCCAGGACTCGCCGGACATTATCACCGAGCCGCTCACGCAAAGGGCCCTGCCGTACTCCGCATCGGAGCTTTTGCGGCTGGCACAGGAGCAAAACCCCGACATTCGAGTGCAGCAGGCAATGCTCAATCAGACTCAGTCCCAAGTCGCACTGGCGAAAAGAGAATTTCGCCCGGATTTCAGCCTGCAATACATGTATCAGAACACCGACCGCAAATTCCGGGACTACTACATGCTCACCTTCGCGGTCACGCTGCCGAACAAAAGCCGCCGCCGGGCCGAACTCGCGCAGGCCACCGAGAAGCAAGAGAGAGCGAACCAGGAATTGCGGGCCGAAGTGCAGCGGCAAACCGCCGAACTCCAGCAGCAGTTTGTGATGGCGCAAACTTCGGCAGAGCAACTGAAGATTTACAAAGAAGGGTTGATTCCGCAAGCCGCAGCCGCGTTCCGGTCAGCGCTGGCCGCTTACCAGGCCAATCGGCAGGATTTCCAGACTCTGTTTTCCTCTTTCCTGGATGCGCTTGACCTGGATCTCCAATATCAGCGGGAACTCGCCGACCACGAATCGGCGCTGGCGAAGATAGAGGCGCTCACGGGAGTAACACTGCCATGACCAATCACAATCGCAATTATCGAAATGCTTTTACGCTGGCGCTGCTTTTGAATCTGGTTCTGCTGGCCTTCTTAGGATTCTGGTGGTGGAAGTCCCGCAGGCCCGCAGCTGAGAATCCTCCGGCTTCATCGGGACAGAGCAGCAATACTCAAGAGAGCATGAGCGCGACTGCTCCGGTATCGGATGCCCCGCTTGCTCCGCTACAAATGACCCCGCAGCGAATGCAGAGCATTGGGGTAAAACTGGGAACCGCGCAACTGAAGCTGGTGGAATCTGAATTGCGCGTCACCGGAACGGTGGAGGCGGATGAGCGACGCATTTCCTACGTGCAAACCCGCTTTCCTGGCTGGCTCCGCAGCGTGTACGCCGACTCTACCTATCAATACGTTCGCAAAGGACAACCGCTGTTCACCATCTACAGCCCGGACCTGGTTACCACAGAGCAGGAATATCTGCTGGCCCGGAAAAATTCCGATTCGCTGAAAACCAGCACGGTCAGCGGAGTCGCAACCGGCGCACAAACACTGCTCACGGCAGCGCGGGAGCGCCTTGCCCAATGGGAGGTCCCCGCAAGTGAGATTGAAAAGCTGGACGCGACCGGGAAGGTGATTACCGATCTCACATTCAATTCACCCGTTTCCGGGTACGTCACAGAACGAAACGCGCTGCCCAACATGTACGTTCAGCCGGAAACGCGGCTTTATACCGTGGTGGATCTCTCGACTGTCTGGGTTTATGCGCAGGTGTTCCAGACAGATTTAGGCAAGATAAGGACGGGGAATCCTGCTGAAGTCACGGTCGATGCGTATCCGGGACGGGCGTTTCGCGGGAGAGTGGATTACATCCTGCCGCAAGTGGACATGAATACGCGCACCGCAAAAGTGCGACTGGTTTTCCCGAATCCTGGCCTGAAACTTTCTCCCGGCATGTACGTGAACGTAGTAATGAAGCAGCCGTTAGGCCGACAGCTGGTCGTGCCTGCATCGGCGGTCTTTCACTCCGGCACACGGCAGGTTGTATTCGTAAACCACGGAGAAGGGCAGCTCGAGCCGCGCGACGTGCAAACCGGGGTACAGGTGGAGGAACAGATCGTGATTACCAAGGGAATTAAAGCCGGAGAATCCATCGTCACGTCAGCCAATTTCCTTATTGATTCAGAGAGTCAGCTACAAGCCGCTGCCGGCGCATACGTGCCACCGCCGCCCGGAGCAGGCGGGGCCGCAGCGATGAACGCTGCTGCTGTCAATGTGGCGCTCACTTCAGAGCCGTCACCGCCGCGCAAAGGCAGCAACATCTTCCGCGTAAAACTCACCGATGATAAGGGAGCGCCGATTACCGGAGCACAGGTGGCGGTCACGTTCTTTATGCCGGCAATGCCGGCAATGGGCATGGCCGCGATGAAAACCGTTGTGAACTGCGCAGACAAAGGCGCCGGCGTATACGAAGGCAGCGGAGAGCTTGGCTCTGGCGGGACGTGGCAGGTCACCGTGGCTGCGCAGCAAAATGGCCGCACGATTGTGAGCAAGCAGCTGACGGTCAATGCAACGGGAGGTATGTGACATGATCTCCCGAATCATTGAATGGTGCGCCAATAACCGCTTCCTGGTTTTTACGGCGACACTGGCTGTGGTGCTTGCGGGAATCTGGTCGATCAGCAACATCCCGCTCGATGCGCTCCCTGACATTTCAGACGTGCAGGTAATCATCCACACAAATTGGGAAGGGCAGCCGCCCAACATCATTGAAGATCAGGTCACGTATCCAATCGTGACTGCGCTGCTGGCAGCGCCACGGGTGAAAGCCGTGCGTGGACAAACCATGCTGAACGATTCCTACGTGTTCGTCATTTTTGAGGACGGGACAGACATGTATTGGGCGCGTTCGCGTGTGGTCGAGTACATGCAGCAGATCAGAGGGAGGCTACCGCAGGCAGTCAGCCCGATGATCGGCCCGGATGCCACAGGCGCGGGATGGGTGTATGAATACGTCCTGGTGGATCGCACGCATCGTCACAGCCTGGCTGACTTGCGCAGCCTTCAGGACTGGCATCTCCGCTACGAGCTGGCGACTGTGCCCGGCGTGGCGGAAGTGGCGACCATCGGCGGCTTTGTTCGCCAGTATCAGGTGAAACTCGATCCTAATAAGCTGCTGGCCTACGGCATTCCACTCTCGACGGTCCTCGACCGCGTGAAATCGAGCACGAACGAAGCCGGCGGACGTGTGATGGAGCTTTCCGGGACCCGCTATATGGTTCGCGGCCTTGGCTACCTGCGCAGCTTGTCCGATTTGGAGAATGTTCCGGTCGCGGCCAAGAGCGGCACGCCTGTTCTGCTCAAGGACTTGGGAAACGTCTCTTTCGGCCCGGACATTCGCGAAGGCGTGGCCGAATGGCAGGGCGAGGGTGAAACGGTCGGCGGCATCGTGATCATGCGCTACGGGCTGAATGCGCTGAATGTCATCAGCGGCGTCAAGAAGAAACTTGCCGACATTCAACGAACGTTGCCGCAGGGAGTTGAAGTCGTGGCAGGATATGATCGGTCCGGGCTGATTCAGGATTCCATCCGCACTCTGCAACGCGATCTGCTGCTGGAAGCACTGATTGTCAGCATTGTCTGCCTGGGCTTTCTCTTCCATTTTCGTTCTGCCCTGATTCCGATTCTCAGTTTGCCGATCGCGGTGGTTGGATCTTTCATTCCCATGTATTACCTGCATGTCAGCTCCAACATCATGTCACTGGGCGGGCTGGCGCTGGCGATTGGCGTCCTGGTGGATGCTGCGATTGTAATGGTCGAGAACGGGTACCGGCACTTGTCAGAGAGCCAGGTGGCGAACGGCCCGGAGCGCCGTCGCATTCTGATTGCCGCGGCAAAGCAGGTTGGCCCGGCGCTGTTCTTCTCGCTCATCATCATTGTGGTTTCATTTCTCCCCGTGTTCCTGCTTGAGGCGCAGGAAGGCCGCATGTTCAGACCGCTGGCCTGGACCAAGACCCTGGCGGTCGCATTCTCTTCATTGCTGGCCATTACCCTGGTTCCAGTTCTGATGGTCCTGTTTATCCGGGGTAAGCTGCATCCGGAATCGAAAAACCCGGCTGCCAGAGCGACCAAGGCGTTGTATCTACCGGTCTTGAAACTCTGCCTGCGGTACCGGAAAACCACGCTGCTGCTCAATCTGCTGTTCCTGGCGCTCACGTTCCCTCTGATGTGGAAGCTGGGCAGCCAATTCATGCCGGCCTTGTACGAAGGCTCTTCCTTGTACATGCCGACTTCATTGCCGGGGATCGCCGTGACTGAGGCCACGCAACTTTTGCAGGAGCAGGACCGCATCATCCGTTCCTTCCCGGAAGTGGAAACGGTATTCGGCACGGTCGGGCGCTCTGACAGTTCCACCGACAATGCTCCGCTCGATATGTATGACACCACCATCATGCTCAAGCCCCGCGAGCAATGGCGTCCCGGAATGACCTACGAGAAGCTGATTCAGGAGATGGACCAGAAGCTCCAATTTCCCGGCCTGTCAAATACGTGGACGATGCCTGTTCAAAATCGCCTGGATATGGCACTGACCGGCATCAAGACTCCCATCGGCATGAAGATTCAAGGTCCATCGCTGGACGGCATTGAGGAGACCGGCGCCAGGATTCAGCAGATCATTTCAGGATTGCCGCAGGTGCGCTCGATGTTTGCGGAGCGCGTCTCACAGGGCTTTTACATCAATATCGAGGTCAACCGCGCCGAGGCTGCGCGGTACGGCTTGACCGTGGCTGACGTACAGCAGGTTGTAACTTCCGGGATTGGCGGAATGAATCTCACGGAGAATGTGGAAGGCCGGGAACGCTATCCCGTAAACGTGCGCTATGAGCGCGACTTTCGCGACGATATCGGCTCCCTAAAACGCGTTCTGCTGGCTACACCGTCAGGCGCACAGATCCCGATTGAGCAGGTAGCGAAAATTTCTTTTTCCCGCGGCCCGGCGATGATCCGCGATGAAGATGGACAGCTCACCGGCTACGTTTATCTTGACCTGAATACCAAAGATTACGGCGGCTTTGTGGATCAGGCCACATCACTGCTGCATGACAAACTGAAATTGCAGCCGGGCTACACCTTCCACTGGTCAGGCGAATACGAGTTTGAGCTGCGCGCGAAAGAGCGGCTCAAGATCATCCTGCCCATCGTGTTTGCCGCCATATTCTTTTTGTTGTACATGGTCTTCCACTCCATCACCGAAGCCCTGGTGCTCATCTTCCCCACGTTTTATGCCATGACCGGCGGGCTGCTGCTGCAATGGACCCTGGGATACAACTTCAGTGTGGCCGTATGGGTGGGATATATCGCGCTGTTTGGGATCGCCGTGGAAACCGGGGTGGTGATGGTGATCTATCTTCACGAGGCACTGGACAAGCGGCTGCTCTCCGGGAGGGCGCTCACGAACCAGGACATTGAAGAAGCCACGATTGAGGGCGCCGTGCAGCGCCTCCGGCCCAAGCTGATGACGGTCACGGCGGTGCTCGCCAGCCTGATTCCCATTCTGTGGGAAAGCGGCATCGGCTCCGACGTGATGAAGCCGATTGCCGCGCCGATCGTGGGCGGCATGATTACCTCAACCATCCATGTACTCATTCTGGTTCCCGTGTTCTTTGTGCTGATGAAAGAACGGGCGCTCAAGCGGGGAACGCTGCGGTAACACGAAACGGAAGGCCCACGGAATGAAGAATGCCCTCCGGCAAGCTGGGATCCCTCTCCCGCTTTGCGGGATCGGGATTTCGCCTGCGTGCTTAAACGCCCGCAAAACGGCTCAATTAAAAATCATCCTTTCCCGGCCCGCGGAATCAATAACAGGGACAATTTCCTGTTCGAGGTGCGCGCATGCAACTCAAGCCCTTCCTGCTCGATGCCTGGCTCGACCAGTACGAACACAACATAGAGTTCAACCTCGGCGCCAGCACCGGCCCGACCTGGACCGTAAACGAGATCCTGGCGCTGGCCGACGACGAGACACGACACCGCTTTCTGAACCACAAGCTGGTTTACAGCCGGCCGGCCGGCGCTGACGGCCTGCGTGCGGCGATCGCCGAGATGCAGGGCGTTCCGGCAGAGGCGGTGCAGGTGACAACCGGCGCCGCTGAGGCGATCCTGGCGCTGATGTGGCTGGCCGCCGAGCCCGGCGCGAACGTGGTTCTTCCCTTGCCCGGGTTCACTACGTTTTCTGCGCTTCCGGAATCGCTGGGGCTGGAGACGCGGTTTTATCGCGTGCGCCGGGAGAACGGATTCCGCATCGATGTGGAGGAGATCAAGCGGCTGGCCGACGCGAAGACCAGGCTCATCCTGATCAACAGCCCGCATAATCCCACCGGCGCAACCATCGCCGACGATGAAATGGAGGCTCTGCACGCTTTTACAGCCGAACGGGGAATCCAGTTGGTGGTGGATGAGGTCTATCATCCGATTTATCACGGCCGGCCGACGAGGTCGGCGGCCCGGCTGCCGCATGCCACCGTGATTTCGGATTTGTCGAAGGCGTTTTCGATTGCGGGCGTGCGCACGGGCTGGATGATCGAGCATGATGCCGAGCGGCGCAAGCAATACTGGACCGCGCGCGCCTACTTCACGGTCACCAATTCAACCACGGGAGAGATACTTTCAGAGATCGCCGTCCGCAGACGTGACGTGGTGCTGGGCAAGGCGCAGGAGGTGGCCAGCCGCAATCTGAAGCTGCTGGAGCGCTTCATGGCGGAGCACGGCGACGTGCTGGGCTGGATCCCGCCGCGCGGCGGCATGACCGCGTTTCTGTGGCTCCTGAGCGGAGAGAATACCCGCCCATTCTGCCAGTCCGCCGCCGAACGTGGCGTGCTGCTGGCTCCGGGAGATTGCTTCGATACACCGTCTTATTTCCGG
>DASTJB010000291.1:0-3373 GCA_035717005.1 Candidatus Angelobacter sp. | reverse complement strand
GATGGGTTGAAGGACTTCTAACCCCCTCTTCTCCCGCGCAGTGGTGGCCCGTTTGAAATTGTCTTAGGGCGCGTCATCCCGAACCCCGTCAACGAGCAAGCGTTTTCATCAGCTTGCGAGTAGGGGTGAGGGACCTTGCGTCTTCCCGATGGTCCTAAACTGTCCCACGATCGGCTCGCTGAAAACTTCGTCAGAATTACTACTAAGTACCTATTTCGCGCTACCCCCACCCGGGGTCCGCCGGCCGCCAAATTGTCAAAGAGCAGCTGCTTGAGATCGCTGGCAATCCTGTACAAATTATGACGCTTTTTGTTCGCCATGTCAAGTGAAATGTCCGCTGGGTAGTGGTTCACGTGAACGAAATCCTCCCCTCTTGTCATGCTGAGCGCAGCGCTCAGCTCGGCTTGCCGAGGTGAGTGCGCAGTCAAGCATCCCGACCGGGGCCCCCGACAGGCGCGCTTTTTGCCTCGCGCGGGTGGAGAGAATGTTGCGTCTGCCATGCGGTTTCAGGGAGTGCTCTTGAATGAGCCCTCCTCGCGTTGCGCGCGTAGAGAACCAAACGATAATTTGAGGGGTGCGGCCACCTGCTCAGCGCGGCCCAGGTTGCACACTGCTGTAAAATAAGAAGCACAGCACGGCCCTGTAGCTCAGATGGATAGAGCGACGGTTTCCTAAACCGCAGGTCGGCGGTTCGACTCCGCCCAGGGCCTCCACCTCGCCTTTACTAAAACGTGACTATTCAGCCCACCGCAAGACCTACGGCTTTTTCTCTTCTTTCCCCGATTCCATCATCTTTTCCATCCGCTCGTCGATCTTCATGTAGATGCTCCGCGCGATCCTCTGCTGAATTCCCGATGCCGCCTGCATGCTCTCCTGCACCATGGCCGGCTGCTCGCGCAGCACCTTTTGTCCCACGGGCGACGAATAAAACGCCATCATCGCCTGAAGATCGTTTTTGCTCAGGTGCCGCTGATACACCGGGACCGTCGCCTCCAGCATCTCCTTGATCGCCGCCGGCCCCAGCGCCTGGCCCATGATCTCATCGATCATCTCGCGCATTTGTTTCTTCTGTTCCGGTGTCGCGTCCGGTGCACGCTCCTCGATCATCTGCTCGGCCATCTCAAAACTCTGCTGCTTGGCCGCCTGGATCGCAATCTCCATGGTCTTGCTGATCTGCAACATCTCAAACAGCTTCAGCACCTCTTCGCGGCTGGGCGCATCTGCGGGCAGCGGGGCCGCCTGCTTCGATTTAGCCTGCTTCGCGGCTTTGGCTGCGCCCTGCTGCGCAAGGCCGGGCACCGCGCACAAGGTCAAAGTTAACAGTATGATTGCTTTCTTCATGTTCCATCTCCTGCTCGGTGCTCGGACAAAGCGCCGGAACAACCCCACAATGATCTCTTGATACCAGCTGTCTCCGTGTCTCCGTGCCTCCGTGGTGAGACCTGCTTCCGATGACGGCGATCCGGCCAATCCGGCGATGACGGCGATTCCCTCACTTCGCCCGCGGATGCGTCCGGTCATAAACCTCCATCACCTGCCCGATCGAGAGCTGCGTATATTTTTGCGTGGTGGAAAGCCGCTCGTGTCCCAGCAGCTCCTGGATCGCACGCAGGTCCGCGCCCTCGCTCAGCATGTGCGTGCCGAACGCATGCCGCAACGTGTGCGGGTGAATATCGGAAGGCAGGCCCTTCTGGACCGCGATCTGTTTCACAATCCGTCCGACGCTGCGCGTCGTGAGCGGTCCACCGCGCTGGTTGATGAACAACCGGCGCGTGCTCTTCCCCGCTGCATGCAACACCTGCTGCCTGCTCTGGCGATACGCCTGCAGCGCCTCCGCCGCCGCGCCTTCCAGCGGCACATAGCGCTGCTTCTTCCCTTTTCCGCGCACCAGGATCACGCCGTTGGCTTCTTCGATATCGCCCAGCTCGATCCCGACCAGCTCCGAGTTGCGCAGCCCGCAGCCGTAGAGCAGCTCAAAGATCGCGCGGTCGCGCTCGGGAAAGCTGGCGCTCTCCGGCATCGCGCTGTTGAGCAGGCCATTGATTTCTTCCGTTGTAGGCACGCGCGGCAACTTCTTCGGCAGCCGCGGCGTGGCCACCAGCTTGGCCGGGTTTTGTTGCACCACGCCTTCCCGCGCCAGCCACTTGTAGAGCGAGCGCAGCGCCGCCAGCGCCCGCGCCACTGACACCTTGCTCAGCCCAATCTCATGCAGATGCGAAAGGAAGCCGCGAATCGTAACGTGATCGATATCTTTCCAGCGCAGCTCCGGGCCAAGATATTCGGCAAATCGCGCCAGCTCGCTGCCATAGGCCCTAAGCGTGTGCGCGGATGCGTTCCGCTCCGCCCGTAGCGACTCCAGAAATTTCCTGATGCCCTTCTCGATCTGCGGATTAATGTTTTCTTTCGACTGTTCCATTACTCGCCGACTCTCAAGACTTTCGTGATCCCGACGGGCGTTAAGCGAGCCGGCGATTTCATCAGCCCGCGAGCAGCCCGGAGGGACCTTGTGTTTCCTAACGCGGCTCATCCTGGGGAGAAGCGCGCTTAGCGCGTCGCCTTCCCCCGTGGATGAAACTCCCGATACACCTTCTTCAGCCGGTCCAGCGCCACGTGGGTGTAGATCTGGCTGGTTGAAATATCGGCATGGCCCAGAATCGTCTGCACCGTACGCAGGTCGGCGCCTTTTTCCACCATATGCGTCGCGCAGCTGTGCCGCAGCATGTGCGGGCTGGCATGCCGGCCGTCTGCCGAGGCGTTCTTCACCATCTGCCATACCCGCTGCCGCGTGAGCCGCCCGCCGCCGCTGCGCACAAACAGCATCGGCGAAATCTTTCCCTTCAACAGCGTCTCGCGTCCTTCCGCCAGATATCGCGTAAGCTGCTCCTGCGCCGCCCTGCCCAGCGGCACAATCCTCTCCTTGTCGCCCTTGCCGCGGACCAGCGCGTGCCCCAGCTCGAGCTTCAGGTCCTCGACTCTCAGGCCGACAATCTCCGAGACGCGAAGCCCGCCGGCATAAAGCACCTCAAGCATGGCTACATCGCGCTGCGCCAGCGCCGCCGCCTTCCGGGGATCGATTTTGGGTTTTCGCGCAACTTCAGCGCCAGCAGTGTCTCGCTTCCCTGCCCGCCGCAACATCGTCTCGATCTCGCTGCCGGCGAGCGATTTCGGTAAAACCTTCCATTGCCGCGGCGAATCGATCTCGAGTGTGGGATCGTGTTTAATGTGCCGGTCAAGCAGCAGATATTTGTAAAAGTGCCGTAGCGTCGAGAGCTTCCGCGCCACCGAGCGGTCCATCACCCCATGGGAAAACAGCTGGTTCATGAAAGCGCGAACATCCTCCCGCCGGACGGCGAGCAGCTCCCTGCGCCGCGAA
>DASTJB010000290.1:0-2448 GCA_035717005.1 Candidatus Angelobacter sp. | reverse complement strand
ACTTCGATCTTGCCGTCACGCGGCGTTTTGCTTTCGCCGGTGATCACGAAGCGAGCGGAAGACTCAACCGGCTCAAGGAAGGTGACGGCAAGTTCGCCCGCTTTGACCTCCCAATCGGCGACCATGGCGCCGGACACCTGGTTGATGGTGATGTTATCGGGGAGCTGGATGCGCGCTTCTTTGGCGGCTCCCTGCGTGACCTCCACATTCACTTCGGCGTAAAGCGAGGTTGAATCTTCGCCCAGGCTGGTGAGCTGCGTGAGCGATCCGCGCTGGCGCAGCGGCAGCGTGACGTGATGGTCTTCCATCTTGCGCCGCCAGGTGAAGGTCAGCGGCTCATTGCCGCGCGCATAGGCCAGCCAGAGGCTCTCTCCGCCGCTCTCTGATTTTTCCGCGAGCAGCCCGCCGGAGAGCTTTACGTCAACGCCGAGGCGCGGAAGCTGCACATGTGCGCGCGTGATGCCGGAACTGGTGGAGGGCAGCGAGATGCGCTCTTCACCGGCGGAAGCGTTCACCGGCAACGCGATATCGAGCTGCAGGATGGCGCGTCCGGCATGGGAGAGCACGACTGCGGGCTGGTGGCTGCTCTTGCTGATCGACGTGCTGGTGACGAGCGAGACCAACTTGCCGTCAAGGCGCGCCTCGCGCACGAGCAGGCCGGCGGGAATGGGCACGCGGACCCAGCCATCCCTGAGGACGTCAATGGTCAGGCTGGCACGGCCGGTGGCGAGCTCGCCCAGGATGTGCAGATCGTAGTCAACGCGGGTAAGGGTGGCATCGACGGGCGGCGGCTCAGGCTCGCGCTCGCCGGGATAGGCGCGGGCGCGCAGGTTTTCATAGTCGCTCACGGAGATTACGACCCAGCCGTTGGAGCGGGAAGCATCGGCTGCTTGTGCAGACAACGGGCGCGGCGCGAGCAGAGTCCACGCGAAAAAAAAAGCACAGCAGCCCCACGCCACGCTCTTCACCAGGGAGGCATGGAGACACGAAGAAATTGCGGGTTTGGAATTTTTGCGATCCGCCGACCGCGACTGATCCGGCGGAAACAGGAACGAAATTAATCTAGACCATCTCATGGAACGCCTCTCATTCACACGAATTCGAAACGGGAACCTGGACGCAGCCGGTGGGGACGGCTGTTCGGTGGGGAGACAAATTTCCGCGAACAGAAGTCAGGCAGTAACAGGCGGCCTGGCCTTCGGCCCACTGGTGGTCGTTGAAGGTAGAACGTAGTAGCTGGATTTCTTGCAGGAAAAATCAGGGGAAATTGACGATTGCGCAATCTGGTAATCGCATAATTCGAGTTTCTATCCGCGAATTCCAGAAGCTTATATAAAACCAGAGTGGCTCCGCGATTCGGAATGCGGCGCTACCGATACTTGTATAATGAGTGAGTCCCAATCTGCGCCGGAGAGATGGCCGAGTGGCTGAAGGCGCACGCTTGGAAAGCGTGTTTAGGGGAAACTCTAACGTGGGTTCGAATCCCACTCTCTCCGCCATTCAGTCTGCCCAACAGAGAACGGTTCTCTGATTCCACCCAAAAGAGCCCGATTCCGGGCGTTTTCTCGATGCGGCCGCCTTTGAAATGGGCACCAGAGTGTGTGGCGTAAATACTGGCATGATGCGCGTCCTCGCTTAACGGTGCGCGGAAGAAAGGAACCTTGCCTTTGCTCTTGCAGGAGAGGCGCCCACAATGTTTCAGCAACGGCCGCGCGATGGAACATAATGGAATTCCGTATAAACTTACACCGGAGCTCAGGATGGCAGAGATTCTTCGGACACCGGACGACAGGTTTTACAACTTGCCAGGGTTTTCGTTTTTGCCCCACTACCTGGATGATCTTCCGGGATACGAGCGGATCCGGATTCATTATGTCGATGAAGGTCCCAGCGGCACGAATCACGTGTTCTTGTGTCTTCATGGCGAGCCGACTTGGAGCTATCTTTACCGCAAGATGATCCCGATTTTCGTGGCTGCGGGCCACCGCGTCATTGCCCCCGACTTTATTGGCTTTGGTCGCTCAGACAAGCTTGTGGACGAATCAACATATACGTTTACCTTGCACCGCGAGATGTTAATGCGCCTCATCGAGAGGCTTAATTTGGTGAACGTCACGCTCGTGTGTCAGAACTGGGGCGGTCTATTGGGATTGACACTGCCAATGGAAATGCCGAGCCGGTTCAAACGGCTTCTAGTCATGAATACCGCCCTGGCCACCGGCGACCTGCCGCTCGGAAGGGGCTTCCTTGAATGGCGGGCATGGGTTGCGCAAAACCCGGACATGGATGTTGCCAAGCTGATGGAGCGTGCGTGCCCGGGTTTAGCGGCTGCAGAGAGTGCTGCGTATGCGGCGCCATTTCCAGACGTGCGCCACAAAGCAGGTGTCAGAAGATTTCCCCAGATTGTGCCCGACCACCCGAATGCCAACGGCGCGGAGATCTCACGCA
>DASTJB010000289.1:0-16573 GCA_035717005.1 Candidatus Angelobacter sp. | reverse complement strand
AAGCTGATGTCGACGCGAACTACGTGAAACTGATGAAGATGCTGCTCCAGAGCGGCGTTTATCACGGGATCGCCACGCATGATGAGAAGATGATCCAGGCAACGATCGAGTTCGCACAGAGAGAGAAGATCGCGGCTTCGGCCTTTGAGTTCCAGATGCTCTACGGCGTGCGCCGCGACCTGCAGCAGAAGCTGATCAAAGAAGGCTGGCGTTGCCGCGTCTATATTCCGTTCGGGACCGAGTGGTATCCCTACCTGATGCGCCGCCTGGCTGAGCGCCCGGCCAACGCGATTTTTATTCTGAAGAACCTGTTCCGGTAGGATATTCAGCCGCGAACCAACGCGCAAAACGCGATGGGGCGAATACCAGTTCTGGTTCGCGTCTATCGGCGTACATTCGCTGCTTATCGTCTCGTGCGCAACTCTTCACACGGATATCCCGGTTCCCCACCAGGTTCATCGCTTTCATGCCTGGCCAACCTTGAGCTCTTCACTGCGGAAGCGCGGAGCAAAGCGCGCGCCGAAAAGCAGGATGAGGCCGGAGATTGCAGCCGCGCCAAAGGCCACCCAGAACGCGGTTTGGAGCGAACCGGTTTTGTCAGAAAGACGCCCGATCAGCGTGGGCGAAAAAGCGTCGCCGAGAAGATGGATGATGAAAACGTTCACCGCCAGCGCGGTGGAGCGGATGCTTGCGCTCACGGAGTTGACCAGCGCCGCGTTGCTGGGGCCGGTGCCGACCAGAATGAAAAAGACGGCGGCAAAGATGGCGGGGAACATGAATTTCCCGCTCACATAAATGGCTGCGACCATGGCTGGGACCGCGATCAGCATGGCCACGCCGGAAAACGTGTAATACGCGCCGAAGTAGCGCCGGAGAAGGCGGTCGCCGAGCCAGCCGCCCAGCAGCGTGGCGCCGATGCCGTTGATGATCACGATGATGCTGAAGTCGATATTGGCGGTTCTTACGTCGAGGCCGCGCAAGCGCTGGAGGAAGGTGGGGATCCAGACCTGCATGCCGCCGACGGCGAAGGTGTACATCGCCATGCCGAAGGTGGCGGTGAGAAATGCGCCGTTGCGCACCAGACCGCGGAGAAGCGTCCACACATCCACAGGCGCGTGCTCTTCGTGCTGTCCGCGCGGCGGTTCGGGCAGCGTCCAGAGCAGGATGGCGAGCAGAAAGCCGGGGACGCCTGCTGCCATGAAGGGCAATCGCCAGCTGTGAAAGGCATGCGCGATGTATCCGCCGACAAAATATCCCGCAGCGCTGCCGACGGGCAGCCCGAGAAAGAAGATAGAGAGCATGCGCCCGCGGCGCGTGGGTGGAAAGGAATCCGCGATCAGCGTGGGCGCGATGGTGGCGTAGCTGGCCTCGCCGATGCCGACGATGGCGTGGCGGAAGAGGAGCTGGCTGTAGTCGTGCACGAACCAGGTGAAGAAGGTGAAGCCGCTCCAGATGAAGATCCCGATGACGATCAGGTTTTTGCGGGGAAAGCGGTCACCCAGCCAGCCGATCAGCGGCGCGGCAAACATGTAGGTAAAGAAAAAAGCGCTGGTGAGCACGCCAATGCTCGCGTCGCTCACGCGAAATTCACTTTTGATTTCCGACTGCACGGCGAAGAGAACATTGCGGTCAATGTAATTAAGGATGTTCAGCCCGGTGAGCACCGCCAGCAGCAGTCGGGGATAGAGTTCTGGCGGCATCAATGGAGGGATTATACCCGCGAGCGTCCTGGGCTTATCGTTTTGGCCGGGGCCATCTTGCTTCCACGGTGGTGCCAATGCCGCCGCGGGGACGAAATACGCCCTTCACCACGGCCCATTTCGGCCTGGCGGCGCGGACTACGTCTTCCAGTACCTGGTTGACGATGTTCTCCTGGAAGATGCCGAGATCGCGGTAATGCAGCAGATATTCCTTGAAAGATTTGAGTTCGAGACAGAGTTTTGCAGGCATGTAGCGGAGTTCGAGCACGCCGAAGTCGGGCAGGCCGGTTTTGGGGCAGACCGAGGTGAACTCGGGCACGTCGATGACGATTTCATAGGCGGGAAACTGGTTGGGCCAGGTGTCGATCTCCGGGAAGCGGTGGTCGAGGCCCGCTTTTGCATGGTGCTCGGTGTAACCTGTACGATGTGACATCACGTTTATTGTAGCAATCGCATGCGCGGGCGTAACCCAACCCCTGCGCGCAAAAAAACGGCGCGCCGGGGGGCCCCAAGGAGGGGCGGTGCGCTCATCCAAGAAACTGGGAATTCAATTGCAGGAAATGTGGAAGTGGCTGGCCGGGTTCTCCGGCGGGGCAGGCGGGCGATTCTTGTGCCCGCGATGCCGATTGCTTCGTTATACTGCGATTTGGTCCTCTTAGCGTAATTCATGGCAAGAACAAGGCAAATCAGCGGACACAGCCGCAGCAGCCTGATCATTGTGGTGCTGATGGTGGTTGTCGCCGTGGTGCTGTTCACCGGGCTCAACCAGCGGCACAACGGGACCGCAGTGCGGGCGGAAACGGTGGCACGGCAGGAGATCGCCAGCGTGATTTCCACCAATGGCAAGATCGAGCCGGTGGATAGTTTTGAGGCGCATGCTCCGGCGCCGGCGATCGTCAAAAACGTGCTGGTGGCCGAAGGCGATCACGTGAAGGCCGGGCAATTGCTGGTGCAGCTCGACGACGCCGATGCGCGCGCCCAGGCGGCGCGGGCACTTTCACAGCTGCGTTCGGCAGAAGCGTCACTGCAGGCGGTGAAGACCGGCGGCACGCAGGAAGAACTTTTGACGACGCGCGCTGACCTGGCCAAAGCGCAGGCGGAGCGCGATGAGGCACAGCGCAGTCTGCAGGCGATCCAGAGATTGAAGCAGAATGGCGCCGCGTCGCCCGCGGAGGTGGAGGCGGCGCAGAACCGGTTGCAGAAGGCAGCAGCAGATGTGCAGCTGCTGCAGTCGAAGCTGACCGGACGCTTCTCTTCGCCGGAGGTCGCCAAGGTTGAGGCGGCGGCGGCGGAAGCACGGGCCGCGCATGCCGCAGCCGAAGACCTGCTCAAACATTCCAACGTCACGGCGCCGGTTGCCGGCACGGTGTACCAGCTGCCGGTGAAGCGCGGCGGGTACGTCAATGCCGGAGAGCTGCTGGTGCAGGTGGCAAACCTGGAGAAAGTCCGCGTGCGCGCCTTTGTGGACGAACCGGAGATCGGCAGGCTGGCCAGGGGGCAGGCGGTGGAGGTGAAATGGGACGCCGTTCCCGGCCGCACCTGGCAGGGCACGCTCACGCGCGTACCGAGCTCGGTAACCATGGTCGGGACGCGCACGGTGGGCGAGATCACTTCAGAGATCGACAACGGCGACCACAAACTGCTGCCCAATGTGAACGTGAATGTCGGCATTGTAACGGCGCGGCACGACAACACGCTCACGGTTTCGCGCGAAGCGGTGCACGACATGAACGGCAAGCGCTACATCTACACCATTCACAATGAGAAACTCCAGCAGCAGGAGATCCAGACAGGAATCTCCAGCCTGACGCGCGTGGAGGTGGTGAAGGGCATAGCCGACGGCGCGCAGGTGGCGCTGGGCGCGCTCAACGCACAGCCACTGCACAATGGCATGGAAGTAAAGGTGGTCGAGCGTTGAAGGTCCTCCGCTGGGCAGCTTTTTTTCTGCTTTGGACCAGCGCGGGATTGGCGACCGCCGATCCTGATCCTTACATTCTTGTGAAAACCGGCCGGGCGGACGCGGCCCTGCGCGCCCTGAGCGCGGCCGTGGCGCAAAGTCCCAACGACGCGCGCGCGTACAACCTGCTTTGCCGCGTCTATTTTCAGTTGGAACTGTGGGACGATTCGGTGAAAGCGTGTGAAAAGGCGGTGGCGCTGGATCCGCAGAGCAGCTCGTATCATCAATGGCTGGGACGCGCGATGGGGCGCAAAGCCGAATTCGCCAATCCGCTGACCGCCTTCAACCTGGCGCGCAAGGTCAAGAGCGAGTTCGAACGCGCCGTGGCGCTGGACGGTAACAATCTGTCGGCCCGCTCCGACCTTTGCGAATTTTACCTGGAAGCGCCCGCGATCCTGGGCGGAGACAAAAGCAAAGCCAGGCAGCAGGCGGCCGCAGTGGCCAAGATCGACCCGGCGCTGGGAAGCGCCATGCTGGCGCGCGTGGAAGAAAAACTGAACCGGGTGGCGCCGGCGGAGGCGCAATACAAAAAGGCCGTAGCCCAGAGCAGCGCACCTTCACACTACTGGATGGAACTGGCAGGCTTCTATCGTCGTTCCGGACGGATCAATGACATGGAGAAAGCGGCCAGTCAATCGCTCTCTTTGCTGCACGAAGGCGATGTAGCGGAATTTGAGGTCGCCGATCTGCTTCTGCGCGGCGGTAGAAATTTTGACGGCGCCATCAAGGCGCTGCGGGATTACGTGGCACAGGAAGCGCCTTCCGAAGACGGCCCGGTGTTTCACGCGTATTACATCATGGGCACGCTGCTGGAAAAACAAGGCCGGAGAAAAGAAGCGGCGGCCGCATTCAAGTCGGCACTGGAACTGGCTTCGCAATACAAACCGGCGCGGGATGCGCTGGCCCGCGTTTCCCGATAGAATCACCTTTTTCTAACTCATCCAACAGAACATTGCAGGTGAAAAATGAGAATGCATGCCCGTCTGATCGCGGTTGCGGCCTGGCTCGTGGCGCTTCCGGCAACGTTGTTGGCGCAATCATCTTCCTCCGGCGAGACCAAACCGCTGGCCTTCCACACCGCCATTGAACTTGCGCTCAGGAACAGCGCGACCACGGGGCTGGCCCAGGCGGACCTCCAGCGCGCGCAATCCGCGGTGACGCAGACGCGCGACGTGTATCTGCCGCAGATGGTGCTGGGCTCGGGACTGGGAGCATCGTACGGCTTTCCGCTGAGCCTGGAGGGCGCGGCGCCCTCGATCTTCAATTTGAATTTCCAGGGAGCGCTGCTGAACGGCGCCCAGCGGAGCTACATCAAGGCCGCGCGCAGTGATGTGGCCGCCACCCGGGCACAAAATGCCGATCGCCGCAATGATGTGGTAATGGAGACGGCGCTCGACTACATTCAGCTCGACCTGCTCGATTCGTCGCTCGAGATACAGCGGGAGCAGGAGCGGTCGGCGGCGAAGTTCCAGGACATCGTGAACCAGCGCGTGCAGGCGGGGCTGGACAGCCAGGTGGAGGTCACGCGCGCCAGGCTGGCGGGCGCACGGACAAAGCTGGACATTGCGCAAACGCAGGCAGCCGCTGACCAACTCAGGCTGCGGCTCTCACAGTTGACCGGGCTGCCGGCCAGTTCGATTCATACATCGACGGAAACGATTCCGGCGATGCCGGCGGCGCCGCAGGACGCGGAGCTGCCGGCGGCGGTGACCAACAATCCCACGGTAAAGGCTGCCGAAGCTGCGGCCGAAGGGAAGCAGTTTCGCGCCCAGGCGGAGCACCGGCAGTTGTATCCGGCGGTCGACTACGTGGGACAGTACGCGGTGCTGGCGCGCTTCAACAACTATGACCAGTTCTTCCAGAAATTCCAGCGGCACAACGTGACCGCGGGCGTGGCCATTCGCTTTCCCATTTTCAACCCGGTACAGCGCGCGGCGGCTGAGGTTGCGAAGGCCGAGGCGGTGAAGTCGCGCAAAGAAGCGCAGAACGTGCGCGACCAGGTGAGCACGGAGACACTGAAATTGCAGCGCTCGGTGCAGCAGCTCTCAGCAGCCCGCGAAGTGGCGCAACTGGAACACCAGCTGGCGCAGGCCGACATTGAGGCGACGCATGCGAAGATCGAGAGCGGCGGGGCGAGTTTGAAAGACGAGGAGAACGCGCGGGTGGTGGAGCATGAACGCTACACGGCGTACTTGAATGCGAGCTTCGAACTTGACCGCGCGCAGGTGCAGCTGATGCGCCAGACCGGAGGGCTGGAAGGTTGGGCGCTGGGGCACTGAACCAGTACTTAGTATTTAGTAGTGAGTATTTAGCGGGTTCGCGCGAACGGAGGCGAATTTGCCTTCCGGCAACGCGCCATCATCGTTCGGAATGCGGCACTCACACACAAGTGCGAGCTTAAGGCCAAATACCAAGTACTAAATACTGGTTTTACGGCGCCATGATGCCGGAGTGGCGCGTCGCCAGCCAAATCAGGATCGCTCCAATAAACCCACCGGTAAGAACAGCCGAGATGGCCCCGGCGATGAAGACGGGCAACAGCGGATGCGGATCTGACCACCTAGCTTCCTCCGCTGCAACGGGAGTGACAGCCGCCGGCTTTGCGGCAACAGGTTGTTCGACAATGGGTTCCAGAACGGCAGTGCTCATGATCGCCTCCGCGAGCACCAATGTAGCCGCGCTTTGAACACCGGGGCTGTGACGGCGGTCACATGCATGGGGTGATCGGGTCATCGGGCCATCGGGTCATCAGGGCCATCTCAGGTCGCCGACCATTGGCAAATCCTCGAAATTGCCAACAATCCGCAGGAAGTGAGCCAGAAGAGTTTGACTGCTACTGAGACTTTACTTCCACGCTCTCACCGGCCAGGGAGGCGCCGGGCTCGAGGGCCAGAAATCGCACTCGGCCGGTGGCGACGGTGCGGCCCGCGGCGTCAGTGACGGTGGCTTCCCAGACCTGGGTGCGGCGGCCGCGAACGAGCGGGCGGGCCGTGGCGCGGAGCCTGCCTTCGCGCACGGCGATCAGGAATGAAGTGTGATTTTCAAGACCCACAACCGACTGTCCGCGCGGCAGGGCGGCCAGCGCTGCGCCGACCGAGGCGATAGTTTCGATGAGGCCCGAGTGGACGCCTCCGTGAACGATGCCGTACGGCTGGCGGTGCTCCGGGCCGACGGTGAGCTCAGCGATGACTTCGTCCGCGGTGGCGTGAACGAAATGAATGCCCATGGCGGCGCTCCAGGTGCCGTGGCTCCGGGCATTGAGGGCTTCGGCGAAGTTGCCGTCGGGCGTGGGTGAGAGGGCGGGGCGGGTCATGGAGCGAACATTTTAACAGGGGCTAAAGCCCAAGATTCTTCTTCTCTTTCCTTGCCGGCTTCTTAGGGCTTCGCACCCGGGCGGCAGGCCGGCCTTCAGGAAGTCAGCGGGCGAGGTTCGCCACCGCCCCAGGGGACCCACCCCAGCCAGCGCAGCCCCGGTGCGGTCCCGGGGACCCCGGGGATGGGGCGATCAGAAGAGCTCCTCTGGAAGTAAGCGCCAGCAGCTCAGCAACCGCGCAGCAGCAGCTCTGCAATCGCGCCTCCGTTCATGTTGGTCTCTCGAAAACGCGCAACTCGCAGTTGCGGGTGCGCATCCCTTCACGTGGGAGACGAACCTATGAAACGCAACCTTCTGCTAGCAACATTTTTTGCTCTCTTCGCCACGGCGGCCATCTGGGCGCAAAACGGCCAGACGCTGCCCGCGGGCACGGAGATCAAAGTAACAACGGATGCGGCCATTCCGGCCAAGCCACCAGCGGACTCACGGTATTCGGCCAGCGTGGCCCAGGACGTAAAAGACGCGAACGGCAATGTGGTGATACCTCGCGGCTCACGGGCGCGGCTGGTCGCCGTGCCGAGCAATGACGGCAAGGACACGAACCTGGACCTGCGTTCAGTGAACGTGAACGGCCAGAGTTTTTTGATGGAAGCGGCGGGCTCGGGCAAGGGCACGCCCGGCGGCCTGGGCGCGAATAAGCGCACGGGAATTTATGTGGGCGGCGGCGCGGCGGTGGGCGCGATCCTGGGCGCACTTTTAGGCGGCGGCAAAGGCGCGGCCATTGGCGCGGTCCTGGGCGGCGCCGGAGGCGCAGGCACGCAGGTCCTGACCGGCAAGAACAAGGAGCTGCCTGCGGAAACGCAGCTTACCTACAAGCTGGCACAGGCGGTGCAACTGACGCCCGTCTCGAGGGGCGGCGGCACTTCCAACCCGCAAAAGTAACAACTGCTCTCGACGAAGGGCGGCAGTTTTGAGGAAGGGCGCCCACAATGCTGGGCGCTCTTCTGGTGTTCACAAGCATCACTTCACGATCATCGCGCGGAGAAAAGACCGTGGACAAGGGACAACGAGGGACGCACCAGGGCAAATTCTTATCTTCGAGTTTTCACCGGAAGCAAGCCGGAGCACGGACAAGCCGGCCGCACATTTTGGTCTTAGCTATCGCCGGAGCGTCGCTCCTGTTGTTCGCCTGGTCGTGCGGCGGCGTTCACAAGGAGACGCAATCCGACCCCTGCGATTGCGCGCCGACCGCGCCGGAGAGCTCTGACTATCGCACCGCAGCCAAGCACGTTGACCTGCCTCAGAGCACGCCGACGGAGATCACAGTCAATGACGTGCTGAAATTTCCCCAAGGGCCAGCCCCGGCGCCCGACGCGCCGCGCTCTGGCCGGGAGCTGCAGGTGTTCCACATCGCCAATGCCTTCGCGCAGGTGGTGTGGCTGAACCCGAGCGACTGCGACATTCACGTCGAGCTCTCCGCCACCGCGGACAAGAATGCTCCGCGCATCATCGTGGAAACGCCGCACATGGACAGCTATTGCGCATCGCGGCGGGAGCTGGCCGCGCAGTTCAACGCTCATGGGTTGATGATCGACAACAACCGCAAAGAGGTAGACCCGCCGATTGCGGTAGAAGTGCTCGGACTCGCCTTTCAGGACGTTCCACATTCCACGCGCGGCTCGGCACAGGTGGCAACCGTGTGGGAGCTGCATCCCGCGGTAGTGACGCTGAAGTAGAAGCAGTTTCCCCGAGCCTAGCGCGGTCACCAGCTGCAGTGGTTTGCATCACGGCTTGTGACGCCAGTCACGGCAGCCGGCCCGCATTCGATTTCCAATGGGTTGTGGAGGCGGTCATGAAGAGCTGCGACGCGAAGATCGCGATTTCCAACGTGCT
Source organism: Candidatus Angelobacter sp. (assembly GCA_035717005.1). Classification (GTDB taxonomy): domain Bacteria; phylum Acidobacteriota; class Terriglobia; order Terriglobales; family Acidobacteriaceae; genus Angelobacter. Next base: position 7,710 of record DASTJB010000289.1, on the reverse strand, counting down.
TCTGGCCACGGATTTTTCCCGGGAATCAGCCCAGGCAGTCGCATGCGCCCGCAGCCTGGCCGAGAACTACAACGCGCGCGTTCACGTGGTGAACGTAATGGACCTCTTCCCTTTCTCGCTACGCGATGACGACGAGGCGACCGCGCGGATGGAGCAGATCAAAGCCACGGCGGAAGAGCGGATGAAGGAATTTACGCGCGCGCATCACCTGCACGGAAAAGAGTTTGACAGCGCATTGCTCTCGGGCGAGCCGTATGGGGCGATCGAGAGATTCAGGCGCGAGCATGGCATTGACCTGATCGTGCTGGGGAGCCGCGGCGATGCCGGGCTGCGCCGTCTATTTGAGGGCTCGGTGGCGGAAGAAATCTTTCGCAGCGCGCTTTGCCCGGTGATGATTGCCGGGCCCAGGGCGCGGATGCATGAGGGCATGCTCAACCATCTGTTGTTCGCCACGGACATGGGACGCGTGTCCCAGGCCGCCGCCCGTTATCTGGAATTTCTGCTCTCAGCCAACACGGCGGCGCGGGTGATCCTGGCGCATTTTCTGGAAAAGGAAGAGAGCAACGTGTACACGCGGCACCAACTTCGGCGCATGCGCGAGCAGGAGCTCACCGAGATGCTGGGGCCGGAGTTTCGTCCGCAAATAGCCGATGTGATCGTGGAAGCCTGCACGCCCGGCGACGGAATGCTTACGATGATCGAGGAACTCGGCGCCGACCTGCTGGTCCTGGGAGTGCGCTCCGGCGGAGCTTTTACCCGGGCCACCACGCACGCGCCGCTTTCCATTGCGCCACGGGTCATTTCTGAAGCGCGCTGCCCGGTGCTGACGGTGCGCGGCGAATGAGCCGATCCGCGCCGGCGCCTGCCATCGTACTCTCTCAGCTTCGTTACGAACGGCGATTGCGGCTGGCCGAAATACGATCTGACGCGGCGGGCGACCATGCGGTTTGATACGGCGCAGAAGGTAGTGGATGATCCGCGGGCGGCGGAGCACCCCAGCCCGCGCAAAAGCGGCGCGGTCCGGGGGCCCCGGTGATCTCACCCCAGCCCGCGCAAAAGCGGCGCGGTCCGGGGGCCCCGGTGATCGGGTGATCAGATAGCGCGATCATTGGTTCGCGTATCTCTCCATTTCGAATTTTGCGACAACGGCCATCCATGCGTGAGCCTGCTGAGCTGCACTCCTTTTTGCCGCTGCGTCCAGCTGTCCTTCGACAGAGGTCATCATTTTTTCAATCTGCTGCCAATCGTCAGGCGGGAAACTGGCCTGTTGAGCTTTCAGGACAAGGAGCCAGGAATAGGAGAGGGTCGGGTCTTTGTTGACGCCCTCACCTTCATTTAAGCGCCTGGCAACTTCGAACTGAGTACCGGCCTCTCCATGCTTGGCCGCCTCCAGAAACCAACGATAGGCTTCGACCTGATCCATCTTCGTCCCCTGGCCAGTTGCGTACATCCATCCAACGTTGTGCAGGGCTTCGATGTCTCCTGAAGCTGCGGCCTTCTTGTACCAGTTCAGGGCAGTTGCCAGATCGATTTGAGTGCCACGACCGGTGCGGTAGCTGTGGCCGAGTTTGTATTGCGCATCCACGTATCCCTGCTCACCCGCCTTGACGTACCACTGATTGGCTGTAACAAAGTTCTGCTCGCCACCGATCCCGCTTTCATAGCAGTATCCGGTCCGGTACTGTGACGGGGCATATCCCTGCTCAGCGGCACGGCGAAACAGCTCACAAGCCTTGCGTTGATCTTGCGGCTTGGAAGAGCCCAGCAAGCGCACACCTTCCGCATCCCACGCTCGCACCTGCTCTGAGCCCGTGACTTTCAAGGCAGGATGGTCGCTTCGAGGATGACCGGTCAGGGAAGCCCAGACGTCGGGATCTCGGCGCAGGAGAACGACAGGAGGGATGTCATCAGGTTTGAAAGTGAGGTCATGATTGCCAAGGGACGAAACCGCCGGCGTAGCGGAGTCGATCTGGGCGATGAGGAATACATTCCCCGCCGACCGGCTGTACCGTTTGCCCAACACTTCCACCTCGTCGGTATTCTGCCAATACTTAAGATGGATAGGAACGGTCCCGACGGTCATATCGATGGTTGCGGGGTTCTGGTTTATTTGCCACTGGAAGTCCGTCTTTTCAGTTAACCATCCGGGAGTACCCTGGAAGTAAAACAAAACGGTCAGTGCCTTTGAACTCTGATTCGCCTGGTGGGCAAACCAAGCTGATGCTTCGGTGAAGGAGAGGGGATGGGCCCCGGCACCGATTGCTCGAGGGCCCGGGCCTGGCTCTTTTGACGAAGCAGCAAGGCCCAGCCATAGAAAAAAGCTGAAGCATATGATCCGTGGTGCTTTGGAAAAGTTCATAGACCCTTCTGTGGCAGACTCCTTTACGACAGGAGCAATGTACGTGTGACAAACGAGAAAAACAATCCTTTGTTGCGGGATGAGCTGAGTGCCCGCCGCGCAACGATGTGGTACGGCTTCGGACGTCGTCTGTTGTTCTCGCTCAGCGTTGCAATCCAACAGGCTTCGGATGTGAACGTTAGTGCTACGCCGCGAACCGCAGCAGTTTCAGGCGCGGTATTTTCTGTGCCGCCCCTACGGGGCTTTGTCTTCTTCTACCTGCTTACCCAGGCCTTACGGCCTGGGCTACCACGGTTTCGCGCCTGGCGGCGCTCGGGTTTTCATCTCGAACCGCGAGCGCGGGTATTGGCAAGGATGGACGCCCATCGGACCGAGGCTTACGCGAAGCAGCAGCGGAGCAGATCCCTCAGCCCGCGTTGCAGCAAGCGCTGCGGCGAGGGCTGAGGGATGGCTGGCGGGGGGGTAGGTGGTGGGAAAAAGCCCACTTCCAGCGGGACTGACGACAAGCAGGGGCCGGAAGGGAGCGTCTCGAGTTCGATGACCGTGACAGCTTTACTTTGTGAGATGAAATAGCGAAATAGTCTTCGATTTATCATTGACAGCGAAGAGAACTTCGCCTATACTCGGAAAAGCTAAGAGTACGCCTCGCAGGGTGGGCACCCTCGACCTCGGACTAAGCCAATGCTCGGCTTACCGGGTCACCGGATGAAGCTGGCAACGGGGCTTCATCGGGACATTGCCCGCAACGGACAACCGAATAGGCATTTCCCCCATCCGGGGAAAGCTCTGCGACCAAGGACGCAGCCAAGGCGTCCGGCCTCAATTGCCAGAATTGCCGAAGATTGCCAAAGTTGACGATTTAGAACCTGGCCCATTGAGGGGCTAAAGCCCAATTGTTTTAGGCGATTGCGGCACGACTGAAGCTCGTGCCCTGATACGAACCAACGAATCCAGAGCCATCCGAGGAGGGTGGCTCTTTTTATTTCCCAGAAGACGCAAGGAGCGAACTATGAATAAAGAAGAAATAATTGCTGCGATCAAGGAATGCGCGGAGAAGCTGGGCCATGTGCCGAGCTTTCCCGAGCTGCTGGAAAACGTGCGGATGACGAAGCGCGCTATACGCTCCGTGTTTGGGACGTACTCAGACGCGCTGAAGGCCTGCGGGCTGGAACGGCGCGGCTCAGGGTATGAGGTGGCGCAACGCGCGTTGTTTGAAGACTGGGCCCGGCTGGTGCGGAGCCTCAGGAAGATCCCCACGATCATGGAATGGGAAATGCACGGGCAGTACAGCGTGACGCCGATGCTGAGGCTGTACGGCGGATGGAGAACCCTGCCGGAAGGAATGCTGGAGTATGCGAAACGAGAAGGATTGGACGTGGAGTGGGAAGATGTTCTGAAGATCATTGCGGAGCATTTGGGGCCGGAGCAGGAGGACAAACGGAGATCGAGTCCGCCGGTGGGAACAACTTTGATGCCGCGCGTGCGGGACGGTGAACCGATCTACGGAACACCTTTGCTGCACGAGGTGATGAGTTATGCGCCGACGAACGAGATGGGGGTGCTGGGGCTGTTTGTGGCGGAGGCAAAGCGGCTGGGTTTCAAGATATTGCGGCTGCAGGCGGGGTATCCGGATTGCGAGGCGATGCGGGAGGTGGCGCCGGGCCGATGGCAGCGGGTACGGATTGAATTTGAATTCGAAAGCCGGAATTTCCTGGCGCACGGGCACAGGGTGGGCGATTGCGAGTTGATCGTGTGCTGGGAAAACAACTGGCAGAACTGTCCGGTGGAGGTGATTGAGCTGAAGGCGCTGGTGGAAAACCAGAACCGTTAACCACAGAGGGCACAGAGAAACACGGAGGGAAACAGGAAGCTGCTGCAGATCAACGCAGAGGGTCGCAGATCGAAAAACGCAAAACCTACCGCGGAGGCGCGGAGACACGGAGAAAAGCGGGGGGATCGGAAGAAAATAGGACCTCACCCCCGGTTTGGCTGAGTGCTGACTGCTGATTGCTGACTGCTGCTACTTCACCACCTCTCCGGTTTTTGCGCTTACGTAGACGGCGTAGCCATCTTTCTGCGTGCCCCAGAGGACGTACCACACGGGGCCGTTGAAGCGCGAGGCGTTGCCCAGGGCGAGCGAAACCGGCTTGTCAGGATGCTTTTTGAGCCAGGGATCGGCTTTGGAGAGCGCGGTTTTGTAGGCGGCTTCAGAGTCAACGGAGAAATCATCGCTGAAGAAGGGCATGGCTTCGGCCGAAGGGCCGCCCCAGTTGAGGACGCGTCCGACGTTGACGCCCTTGAAGAGGTCCGGGGGCTGCGCCGTGGCGGCATAAGTGAAGATGCGGGCCTGATGTTTGGACGGCGACGCGAAGGTGGCGGCCCAGACCTGGGCCTTGCCGTCGGCCGCGGCGCTCTTGCTCTCAATGGCGATGGGGACCAGGTCATGGGCCCAGGAGTGGGCGGATTTATAGGCGTCCCAGAAGGCCGGCTTGGCGGAAATTGGGCCGGAGGCATTTTGCGCAGCGGCGTCAGCAGCGACGGCTACCTTGGGGGCGCCAGAACAGGAGGCGAGGAAAAGAACGAAAACGGCGATGAGCAGAACGGGCAAAGCAGAGCGCGGCATATAGGCACCTCAAATGGTCTTGTCACCGCCACCCTTCAGAGTTGATTGTATGACGAAATGGGGCGGGAGAGACAAGGGAAAAATCGCCGTCAGCGCCGAGATCGGAAAAACAAAAATAATTAACCACAGAGGACAGTGAGGAACATGGAGGAAAGAGGAAATCGTAGAAATCGTTCAGCGCAAATTGATGCCGCGTACAGCCAGAACCTGGGGTTTGAGCCGCATAAAGCAAGGGGTGGGATGGATCGGGCCGCTGGTGGATGGCACGGACGATGTGTGATGAGGAGAGCGGGATGAAGCGAGAGTTGCTGATAATCGGAAACAGATGCAATGCCCGTTCAGGGAGTGAGAAGAGGCAGCCGCCGGGGATCGCCAAATAATGCGGGAAATCCCCATTGGCTGCGGCTTGTAACCGCTTGGAATCTGTGGGGTTAGCGGGAGCGTAAAGGATGGTAATATAAGCGCTGGACGAATATGCCCTTAAAAACGTTATTTCTGAATCCTCCGTCTTTTGAGAATTTTGACGGTGGCGCCAGTTCGCGCTGGCCGGCCACCAGAGAGATTGAGAGCTACTGGTATCCGGTGTGGCTGGCGTATCCGGCCGGGATGCTGGAGGGCTCGCGGCTGCTGGACGCGCCTCCGCACCACGTGAGCGCCGCGGACACGATTGAGCTGGGCAAAGAGTACGAATTCCTGGTGCTGTTTACCAGCACGCCGGGATTCCCGGGCGACATCCAGCTGGTGACCAAGATGAAAGAGGCCAACCCACGCCTGAAAGTGGCGTTCGTGGGGCCGCATGTGACCACGCTGCCGGAACGCTCGCTGATGGAGTGCAAAGCGATCGACTTTGTGTGCCGCAGGGAGTTTGATTATTCGGTAGTCGAGTACGCGAACGGCAAGCCGTTGAACGAGATTCTGGGGATCAGCTATCGCGATGCGAGTGGGAAGGTGGTCCATAATCCCGACCGCGGCGACGTAATGGATCTGGACGCGCTTCCGGACGTGACTCAAGTTTATTATCGCGACCTTGATATCAGGCGCTATAACGTGCCGTTTCTGCTCTATCCGTTCGTTGCTTTGTACACGACGCGCGGTTGTCCGGCGCAGTGCACGTTCTGCCTGTGGCCGCAGACACTGAGCGGCCATCCGTGGAGGAAGCGCTCGACGGATGCGGTGGCGCGAGAGATGGCCAAGGCCAAAGAGTACTGGCCATGGGTAAAGGAATACTTCTTTGACGACGACACGTTCAACATCCAGAAAGCGCGGACGGTCGAGCTGTGCGCGAAGTTGAAGCCGCTGAACCTGACCTGGAGCTGCACGTCGCGCGTAACCACCGACTACGAAACGCTGAAAGCCCAGCGGGAAGCCGGCTGCAGGCTGCTGATTGTGGGATATGAGTCGGGCGACCCGCAGATATTGAAGAACATCAAGAAGGGGGCGACGGTCGAGCGCGCCAGGCAGTTCACCAAAGATACCAAGAAGCTGGGACTGCTGGTGCATGGGGACTTCATCCTCGGGTTACCTGGTGAGAGCAAGGAATCTATTCGCAGAACTATAGATTTTGCTAAAGAGTTGGACGTTGAAACTATCCAGGTAAGTATCGCGCACGCTTACCCGGGCACTGAGATGTATGACTTTGCAAAGAAGAACGGCTTCATAGTCGGCACAGAACGCATGGTGGACGAAGGTGGCCATCAGGTAGCTCAGATAGAGTATCCAGGCCTTCCTCGCGAGCACGTTTTGGAGATGGTCCACAAGTTTTACGACGAATACTACTTCCGCCCCAAGGCCGTCTTTCGCATTGTGCGTAAGGCTGTCTTCAACGGTGAGGAGCGCAAGCGTCTCTACAAGGAAGCCAAGTCGTTTATGAAGCTGCGGGCCGCGCGCAATAAAGCCGCCAAGGAAATGCTGGCGCAGAAGAAGGCCGCGTCTGACGAGCCGCGCCGCGCCGAGGTCGCCGGCGACTAGCCGCAATCTTCACGAGAGAAACCATGCAAGGCCAGGAACAAGTCGGCAAAGCCCGGATCATCGGCTACGCACTCGGCCTGGCCGTCGTGGCTGCACTCGCAATATGGAAGTTTCTCGTTCGATGAAAACCGCCACTCACCTCCGCCATCCGGCGGGCCCATTTCGGATCTCAGCGTGACGCTCAAGAAATCCCTCATCTATCTCGCCATCGCCTGCTGCAACGGCGCCGGTGATGTTCTGCTCAAGCGCGGCATGTCCGACCTCGGCCAGATCCACCTCCACCACTGGACGCACATCTTCGCCGCCTTTCTCAATCCCTGGATCATCTTCGGCATTTTCTGCCTCGCCGGTTTTTTTTACTCGTATCTGACCGCGCTCTCCTGGGCCGACCTCACTTTCGTCCTCCCCGCCAGCGCCTTCGGATACGTGGTCACCGCCTTCTTATCGCGCGTTTTTCTGCATGAATCCGTCAGCCCCTGGCGATGGGCCGGCGTCCTCCTCATCACCTGCGGTGTCGGACTCGTAGCCCGCGGCCCTTCACTTACCGTGCACGCGCCCGCGCATGAAGATGGCCGTCCCCTCGCCGACGCCAGCCCGCTCGCCGACAACAACCAGTTCTCCGCCAAAGATCAGCTCGCCGCCTCCAAGGAGCAGCATGAACTCGCTTAAGCTCTGGATCGCCATCGCCACTCTCGTTCTCGCTTCCAGCTCCGGTGACGTCCTGCTCTCCGCCGCCATGAAGCGCATCGGCGACCTCGAC
>DASTJB010000288.1:0-2011 GCA_035717005.1 Candidatus Angelobacter sp. | reverse complement strand
TCCAGGTACGGTCACATCACTGCGCAACGGCGCACGGGAGAAGCGCTGTTTCCTGGTGGCGGCGGGCGTGGGTTCGGACGCCGAACTGATGTACCGCACGGCGGTCGAGGCGAAAGAGCGCTGGGGCAGAAACGCGTATTTCCTGGAGATGGCGCGCATGGCGCTGAAGGGCGGCTATCCGAGTTTCCAGATCGAGTGGGAAGACGAGCAGGGTACCCGCCGCCAGGACCGCGCCACGCTGGCCATGGCGGTCCGCGCTACGCGCTTTCCCGGGCTGCTGCGCTTTGTGAACCTGGGCACGGCGCTCACCCGCGACAGCTTCTGCCTGCTGCTGTTTCACACGGCCAAGGTGCGGCGCTTCCTGTCTTACTTTGCCGGTGTTGCCAGCGGGATCAACTGGAAGGTGAAGGACGTTGAGGTGGTGCACTCGCGCTGGCTGCGCTGCACTCCGCTGGCTGAGACCCGCGCCGCGATCCACTCCCAGGCCGATGGCGAGCTGCTGGGCACGCTACCGGTGGAGCTGGGGATCGAGAGCAGATCGGTCAAGCTGCTGATGCAGCCTTAGAGGCTTTCAGCCGGTCCTGGCGCTTCCAGCGGCTCCCATCGGGCGATCATGCAGCCATCGGATTCAACCCTGGCCCAGTACTTCATCGAAATCAATTTGCCGGAGCGATGACGCAGAGTGATGCTGCCCGCCTGCCGGCCGTCGGCCACAAATTTCTGAAAGAGCGGATCGGCGACCGCGGTGGCCCCGGCGACAACGTCGTCAATGCGCAGTTCGAGGAGCATGGCGCGGTTGTAGCCGAGCAGCTCGCAAACGCCGTCGGTGACGAAGGTGTAGTTGCGATGGGCGTCGGCGACAACAAAATAGGCCCCGCCGAACCCATTTTGGTGGTGATCGCGGGCGTGCATCATGCCTTCCAGGCGATGCAGGGCGCGCAGCATGGCGCCGGCGCCCAGGCGGGAATCGATCGCCAGATCGACATGCGGATTTCCGAGCGACCCGCTGTGGTGCAGGACCAGCACGCCGCTCTCCGGCTTAAGAGTCTTGGCTTTGCGGGCGAGCGATTTGCGATTGGAAAAAGGCAGGCTGTGGTTCAGGACCAGAACATCAAAGGAACGTGTTTTGAGCGCTTCCTCGATGTCCGGTTTTGTGGCCGAGGTGGAGACGGGATAGCCGGCGCCACGGAAGACCGCCGCCTGCATGGCCAGGGCTGAGTCGTCCTGTTTCGAGCAGAGAAGCAAGCTGGGGAGCGGCAGTCGAGCGTCTTGCGCAGCGGGCACCTCTCGATTATTTCATCCGGTTAACTCTCTCAGCAACACATCGGGACACGAGAGAACGGCCGGGAGGGCGGATTGACCGAATGAGCTAAACCCAAGTAAAATAGGGTCTTCGGCTATCCTCCGAATAACCATCACAAAAGGAACAAGCAGGTACAATGGCAAATCATTTTTCTGCGCTGAAGCGCGCGCGTCAAACCACGAAACGCACGGAAGACAACCGTGCCAACGCTTCGCGTCTGCGCACCGCGCTGCGCAAGCTGCGCACCACCATCCAGTCCGGGGACGCCAAGCAGGCCAAAGCGGCCTTTGGCGATACCGTCTCGGTGATCGACAAGGCGGTCAAGAAGGGCACCATCCACAAGAACACCGCGGCCCGGTACAAGTCCCGCCTGAGCGCCAGAGTGGCAGCGGTGAAATAGCTCGTTTTTTACATCCCGAGCGCAGCGAGGGACCCCTACCTTTTCCCGGAAAGCGATTCCAGGTTGGTGTCGCCTTCCTAAATTCCTTTCACCAGGGCTAAAGCCCAGATTTTCTGTCGCCCTCGACGCGGCCCTAAAGGGCCGCTCTTCCACGGATCGGTTTGCAGCGCTCCCGTAAGCGCCCTCCACCGATTGGCGTACAGCGCTGCCGGAACCAGTCAAAGTGCCCTTCTAAGAGCCCTTGAACTTCGTTGAACGATTCGCCGGCTGAAAATTCTTCAAAAAAAGTTGTCCCGAAAGGGCGGTTT
>DASTJB010000287.1:0-6056 GCA_035717005.1 Candidatus Angelobacter sp. | reverse complement strand
GTCGAAGCCGTTACGTTATCGACGGTCAGGACATTCAAGTTGAAATCCACGCCATGATCGAAGTCCATGCTGTAACGCGAGCCCAGCAGCTTCTTTTTGACGGTGTCAAATTCGCCCAGACTGGAAGCGCTGCCCAGAGCGGAACTCATCATGGTCTGCGTTCCCGCCGAATCCAGCACGCTCCACACCGTTCCCTGCTCAACCGAGGGAATCATGTCAGTGATGTCTTTATTGGCGTTGAGGCTCTGGCTGGAGTCGTCGCGCGCGTCCAGCGCGGCCCTCACCGCGGAGATGTCGCCAAAGAGCATGGTCCAGTCGTCCAGAAACGTCATTTGGAATCCGCCGGCCATGGGATAGATCATTGAGCCGTTTTTCTTCGTGCCTTTGATCTTCTGCTGGGTGATCTTGAGCAACAGCTTCTTGCGCGGGAATTGTCCCTGCGCAATGCCGATCATCTGCAGGCCGTGGTCCTTCTGCCGGAAGGAAGCCAGCGTGATCTGGTCGATGTCCTTGTCGGGATTGACGCCGATGTCCTTCAACGCGTCTTCAAACTGCTTCATGTTGGGCGGCAGCAGCTTGGCCTTCATGTCCATGGCCGTTTCTGAGTTCTTCATGCGCCGGTAATCGACGTTGATGATCTGCTGCACTTCCACAGGAATCACGGTGCGTGCAGCCGTGCCCAGCGACGAAGCCAGCGCGGGCAGCCCGCTGCATAAAAAGACGAGCAAAAAGACTAACGTGCGTTTCATGGTCATATTTTAATCCGGTTTTGCTGGATGAGATGCTTCCGGGAGCAGCTCAGGATGCTAATTTGCCATTACTTAAGGTATTCACCTCTGGAGTTCCACGACTCTGGAACGTATCTCCTCGGCAAATCGTGCGTCTTTTAGTGAGCCCAGGTTGATTTCCACATTGGAAAGCGCTCCCACGATCGCGGCGCTCGCCAGTGACGATGCGACCGTGAGATCTGAAGCCATGTTGGGACTGGTAATCGGCTTGAGCGTTGCGATAATGTCGGCGACCTCCCGCGCTTTTGTCGCCGTATCCATGGGGACCGCTGTAGCGCCCTTCATGGCCTCCTCGATCAGCGTTTCTCCGTCGTTTGACGTCTTAGCCTGCTTGTACGCCGCCAGCACCTGGGTGTAACTCTCTGCGTCGGCATCCACTCCGGCTTTCAGCTCTTCCCTGAGCTGCGCCAGCCGTGCCATGGCCTGGCTCAACTGCGGCTCGTACTGCGCATAGGCCTTCTTGCTGCGTGACATTCCGGCCACCATGCTGCCCAGCGCCGCTGCCATGGCAGCCGCAGCCGCGGCCGCGCTTCCGCCACCGGGCGTGGCTGTTGGCGCAGCCAGCTGCTCGATGAACGGCTCAATCCCCGCGCGATAACCGCCCACGGCCATCTTGCCGCCCTGTACCGCGGCGAGCCGGTTCTCCAGGATCATCGACGAATCAAAATTCTCTACCTGCAAAAACCACTCCGCCGCCTGCTCCAGGGCCTTCTTGGGAATCAGGCCGACGATCTCGCTGCTCACCGGCTGCACGCCGTAGCGCGCTGCTTCGCGCTTCACGAACTCGAAGACGCGGGCAATCGGCGTCTGCTCAAAGTCAGTCAGGTTCATGGAGACCTGGGCCATACCGCGAACTTCAAATCCCGCGCCCTTCACATAGCGCAACCCGCCCGTCGAGAAGCGAACGGCTTTAGCAATTTTCTTGGCGATATCAACATCTTTGGTGTTCAGAAAAACGTTGTAGGCGATCAGCGCCTTGCGCGCTCCCACTACCGTGGCGCCCGCCGTGGGATGGCAGCGCGGATCGCCGAAATCCGGACGTCGCGCCGGATTCACCAGGATGTCTTCTTTCAGCCCTTCAAATTGCCCGCGGCGAATGTTCTCCAGGTTCTGCCGCTCCGGAGTGGCAGCCGCCGATTCGTAGAGATAAACGGGAATCTGGAAGCGCTTCCAGATCTCTTCCCCGACCTTGCGCGCAATCGCGACGCAATCCTCAATTGTGACACCTTCAATCGGGATAAACGGCACCACGTCCGCCGCGCCAATTCGCGGATGCGCGCCCTGATGTTTGGTGAGATCGATCAGCTCCGCGGCCTTACCCACGCCGCGAATTGCCGCCTCGGCAATCGCCTCGCGCTTGCCGACAATCGTTATGACGCAGCGGTTGTGGTCGGCATCCATCTCACGGTCCAGCAGCGAGACGCCGGGAACCTTCATGGCCTCAACAATCGCATCAACCACAGCTTTGTCGCGGCCTTCAGAAAAATTGGGAACACATTCAACAAGGGTGGACATCACTCAAGAGAATAGCGGCGCGCACTGACAAGATGCAACCTTACCAGACAAGCAGGGCACGCTATTCTGGGAGTGACCTATTTACTCCTAGCCTTCTCGTCTATGACAGGATTGGGCCGCAGCCTCTGGCCGCGAAGGTCGCACGGTTTATGCGCCACAACGTTTGAGAAACACTCCAGCCACTCCTCAGGGGTGGGACTCTCGCCGGCGCGAGTTTTTAATATCCCGTCCTGCAGCAGCGCCGGACCGGAAGCTCCCCGTATGTCGATCTGCGGGAAGACTTCTCCCAAAACGCCGGCCGTTTCCAGGCTCACGACGGCATCGTTGGGAATATCCAATGGGTAGGAAGTCTGCAGGAGCATCGTCACTTCGGCTGGACGGTCACGAAATTCCGGACGCACGCGTACACTCGCGACCGATCCTATCTCGACACCTCCTAAACGGACGTGGGCCCCGGGCCGCAAGCCCTGGGCGTTGTCAAAGTAACATTTGAACAGGAGTCGATGCTGCGAAGGCTTGGCCAGTGCAACTACAAGCGTGACCGCCGCCAGAGCGGCCACCGCAATCGTTATAGAAGGATGTTTGCCCATCAAAACCGCTCCCGCGGATCAAAAACAGAGGACAACGCAACAGCCAATCCCTCGACCGCCAGTTACTTGAACCAGTTCAGCCCTACCTGAAACTGCACCGTGTTGATCCCCGGATTCGGCGTGCTCAATCCGGCATTCGAGATGTGCTCATAGCGGATAGCCGCCGTGAACGCCCTGCGCTCGCTGTTGAAGAATTGAAAACCGAGCGTGCTGTGGGTCAGGAAGTTGATGTGTGAAGTATTGAAGGGAACATCGTGCCGGCTGAAGAGCACTCCGCCGCCTAATTCCAGGTATGGCACAACGCGTTCGGAGCGGGTAAAGTTCCACTTTAAGTTCACCGGGTTAGCCGCTATGGCGTAAGAGTTTTGAGCTGGCGCCGGCTGCCAGATGTAGTACAGCGGTATGAAGTCCGCTGACCACTCAAAATTCCCACGCACAAACCCGCTGCCGTGGTCCTCCGTAAGCACCTTGCCCAGCCGAACGCCGCCATTAAACACATGCGTGTCCTTGGTGCCGCCAGGTACGCTGAAGCCGCCACCGGCCCACACCCCGAAATCCGAAGGGTGGCCGTCGAGCGGCTTGTCCTGCGCTGACGCAAGAACACTGGCCACGATCACGCAAAGAAAAAATCCACCACGGAGGCACGGAGACACGGAGAAGACCGGAGCTTGTGAGCGCATGAAATTCTCCTGAATGTTTGGGTCAGGAGAGATTACCAGCTTCGTACCAAAATGCAAAAGACGGGCCCTCCCTGCCTGAGGCAAACCTGAAAATGAAAACGGGTAATTCGGAGCTGCTCCAAATTACCCGATTACCAAATTCCTCGATTACCAGATCTTACTTATCCCGCCACTTCCTCCAGCTGCTTCTGATCGACGTCGAAATTCGAGTACACGTTCTGCACGTCGTCGTGGTCTTCAATCGACTCCAGCAGGCGGATCATCTGGCTGGCCGCCGGGCCTTCCAGTTTGATGTAATTCTGCGGAATCATGCCGACTTCGGAGTGTACTACCTCCATCCCGGCCTTTTTTACGGCATCCAGCACGCCTTCGTATGAGCCGGGATCGGTCGTAACTTCCCAGTTCTCGCCGTCATCGTTCAGGTCTTCTCCGCCATTTTCCAGAACGATGTTCATCAGATCGTCCTCCTTGGCCTTGGCCTTGGGGACAATGATCGAGCCTTTCTTGTGAAACATCCATGCCACCGAGCCGGCTTCGCCCAGATTTCCGCCGCCCTTGGTAAACATGTGGCGGATCTCGCTCACGGTGCGGTTGCGATTGTCGGTAGTCACGTTCACCAGCAGCGCCACGCCGCCGGGGCCGTAGCCTTCAAACTGGATTTCCTCGTAGGTCGCGCCGGGCAGTTCGCCGGTGCCGCGCTGGATGGCGCGTTTGATGTTATCGGCCGGCATGTTCTCCGCCTTGGCCGCAGCAACAGCCGTTCGCAGCCGCGGATTGCCCTCGACGTCGCCGCCGCCGGACTTGGCGGCCATGGTGATTTCCTTGATCAGGCGGGTAAAAATCTTGCCGCGCTTGGCGTCCAGCGCGCCCTTTTTGTGCTTGATTGTGGCCCATTTTGAGTGGCCAGACATGTGGATAACCTCAAAGAATCAAAGATTTAGACGGCCGACGGGAGTCTCGGCACGCGCACTCGGGCGCATGAAAACAAAGTAGATTATAGCACGGTTCGCGCGGGGCCAGCGGTCAACACCGGGAACTCGGCTCCTGCTATTTTAGAAGAGCATGAGCGGCTCCGCGCAACAAATCCACGTTGTCATGTTCGATCTCGGCGGCGTCCTGGTCGAGCTGACCGGCGTGCCCACGATGATGGGCTGGCTCGCCAACAGAATGTCCGTGGAGGAGTTGTGGTCGTACTGGCTCACCTCGCCTACCGTTCGGGCCTTTGAGCGCGGCCACATCGCGCCCGAACTCTTTGCCGATCAGATCATTCTTGACATGTCATTGCCGGTAGCGCGCGAAGAGTTCCTCCTGACCTTCACCAACTGGGTGGCCGGACTCTATCCCGGCGCGCTCGAGCTGGTAAACAGCCTGCCCGTGGGACTGGTTCGCGCCACTCTGGCCAACACCAGCGTGCTGCATTGGCCACGCCTGATGAATGATCTTGGACTTGAGCAACTGTTTGATCATCACTTCCCATCGCACCTGACCGGCCGGATCAAACCCGATGAGGAAGCATTTCAGCACGTCCTTGATACTCTCGGCTGCCAGGCCGGCGACGTGCTCTTTCTCGATGACAACCGGCTCAACGTCGAGACCGCGCACAATATAGGCATGCACGCGACCTGCGTCCGGGGACCCGCAGAAGCCCGCCAGGCGCTGGCCGCTGCCGGCATCGTGAAATCTGATTGCGCTCAACGTGAGTAGCTGTATGATTTACGCCATGTCGCTCAAAGACTGGGAGCGCGACGTCATCAATCGCCAGCGCAACATCGTGTTTCCTGACACGGTGCTGAACGAAGGGCGGTTCTATCGCAACATTGTTTATGGCAAGGCCCTTTCCAGCACCGGACTACGAATCAGCGTGCTGGTCCTCTTGATCTATGCATTGAGTCTCACTGCTTTGGCATTGGCTGGCGCGATCAGCGTTTATTTCTCTGAAAAGAACCCTCGTCTTCGAACCTGGGAGTTCCAGCCTTCGCTCTACTACCTGGCGTTGCTGTTGTTTTGGCTGTTCGTAGCGGTGAAAGGCCTCACTTCCGAACCCAGGCCACGCAACCGTCGCAGCGGCTATCGCCGCTCATCGATCAAGTAATTGCCGATTCTGATCCTCTACCGGCTTCCTCTTGAACGCATAGACCACCGCCAGCAGCGGCGGCGCCAGCAGGATCGCCCACCAGACTGGAATCAGCAGCGCTACCGCGAGCGGCGTAAACAACGCAATCCAGAATGGCACCTTGGCCGTGCGACGCATGAAATACGGCTGGAGCAGGAAGCCATCCACGAACATGATGACGGCAAACAGGATCAGCACATAGAAAAACTTCATGTGATCCGAGCTGAGTGCCCCAATCAGCGCCGGCGGGATCACCGCCATCACCACGCCGAAATTGGGAATGAACTGCAACAAGCCGGCGAGAAAGGCCCACAGCGGCGCCCACGGTACGCCGATGATCAGCAGCCCCGCAAGCCACAGGAGTGCCACG
>DASTJB010000286.1:0-6449 GCA_035717005.1 Candidatus Angelobacter sp. | reverse complement strand
ACTGCGGCTCATTCTCTTCCCCGCGCAGCTCGTCCAGCTGCCGCGCCGGCTTGTCGCCCGCGACCGGAGCAATCCACAAGTGGTGCTTCGCGCCAATCCACACCGCCCACTGACCATCAGGCGAGAGCTCTATGTCCTCGCAGTCCGCTTCGCTGCATCCCATCTCGCCAAGCAGCCGGGGCTTGCCCATGTCGACCTCAAGCGCCCACACCTGCTGTTTCGGCTCTTTGACATCGCTCGTCGGATTGGCGATGTGACCTTCGCCGCTCACCTCCGATCCGCGCGCGTAGACCACCGTCCTTCCATCGGGCGTGAGCTTCACCGCGAAGATGTCCTGCCCGTTGTCGCCCTGATATTGAGTCAGCTGGCGGCCGGCAAAGTCCGGCGCATCCGCCACCCAGACGTTGCGCTCGCCCCTGCTGTTGAAGACCCACGCAATGCGGTTGGCCTTGGCCGCCGCGGTGAGCGCCGTGGGGAATGGCGAACTCATCACCTGCTCCAGCGTGAAGCCAGGCGCGGTTTGGGATTGTGCGTGGGCCGGTTGCTGCGCGCTGAATGCAGCCGCGCCCGCAAAGAGAACGATCCAGAGAGGAAGTGTCCGCCGTTTCATAAACCGGACATCATAGCAGGAAGCAGTTAGCCACCAGCAATTAGCCAAACCTGCTCGTCGTGAGGATCTAGAGATCGCACAAGAAGAAATTCTGTCTTCAACCTTCTTGGTAATTTTTCGCGCCCCTGGCGTCTATTGTTTTGCTAATTGCTAACTGTTAATTGCTGGTTTTCAGCGATGCGTCTCCATGAATTTCCCCACCAGCCTCCCGATCGCCTCGGCAAAGGTCTGCTCGGCTGGCGTGAATGTGTGGGCAAAGTAGCTTTCCACGTCCAGCTCCGCCACCAGCTGGTTCTTGGCGAAGATCGGCACCACCATGTTGGACTTCACAATGTCCGAGCCCGAGAGATACCGCGGATCGCTGGCCACGTCATTCACCACCACGGTCTGCCGCATGGTCGCCGCGGCGCCGCATAGCCCCTTGTTCAGGGGAATGCGTTCGTTCGGACTGAAGCTGCCCACATACGGCCCAACCACCAGCATTCCCGGGTCCGTTTTGTCCACCAGGTAAAATCCCACCCAGTTATAGCGGGCAAGCTGATCGTGCAGGCGCTGCGAGACGTGCGTCATCAATTCCGTGACGCTCTTGGACGATTGTGCGTGCTTGCTGAACTCTTCCAGCAAAGACTGATGTTTGGACATTGAGCTTTTACCTGGTCGATCTCGGATTGATCTTGTTATATCCTCCACGCGCGGCCCCGGGCAACGTTATTTTGGTGTGCGAACCAGCGGCCCAACTGCCGGCCCTCGCGCGCATGGCGTCCTGCTTCAGCATCCGCGCCGGCTGCAGCTCATTTGAAAAAATTCCGTCCCAGCCTTTACCCTTGTCTCTTTGGGACCTGACTATGACTAGAACATCTTCCCGCATCTCTTCTTTTTGTCTCTGCCTTCTTTTTTTGCTTACGACCCTGCACGCCCAGGACATTGCCTCCTTTGAAAAGCGGATCACCGTCAAGAAGCTGCCCAACGGCTTGACCGTGCTCATCATGGAGCGTCCGGAGGCGCCGGTTTTTTCCTTTTACACGCACGTCGACGTCGGCTCCGTGCAGGAATCCTCCGGCATTACCGGTCTGGCGCACATGTTTGAACACATGGCCTTCAAGGGAACGCACGAAATCGGCACCAAGGACTGGCCCAAAGAGAAGCTCGCGCTGGAAAAAGTGGAGCGCGCCTATGCGGCGTATTCCCACGAGAACCTGAAAGAGGTCGGCCGCGATCCCAAGAAGGTGGCGGAGCTTGAAAAGGCATGGCAGGACGCGGTTGCCGACGCCGATCAATACTCCGTCCCCAATCAATTTCCTGAGATCGTCGAAAGCCAGGGTGCCGTTGGTCTGAACGCCTCCACTGACCGCGACGAAACCGTTTACTTCTACTCCTTCCCGCAAAACCGGCTGGAGTTGTGGGCCTATTTGGAATCGGAGCGCTTTCTTGAGCCCGTGATGCGCGAGTTCTATAAAGAACGCGACGTGGTTTACGAAGAGCGGCGCATGAGCGTGGACAGTTCACCCCAGGGCCGTCTCTTCGAACAGTTTCTGGCCACCGCGTATGTCGCTCATCCTTATCGTCGCCCGGTCGTGGGGTGGCCCTCAGACTTGCATGCCTTCTCCGCGACCGACGCCATCAATTTCTTTCACAAATATTACGTCCCCTCGAACATCGTGGTGGCCGTAGTCGGCGACGTGAAGGCCGCAGAAGCGTTGCCCATCATCGCGAAATATTTTGGGCGTCTGCCCGCGGCGCCGGCGCCGGAGCCTCTGCGAACCAAGGAGCCGCCGCAGGAGTCGCTGCGCAGCGTCGTGATTCACGATCGCAGCCAGCCTATGTACATTGAAGGCTATCATCGCCCCGACTTCCGCGATCCCGACGACTCCGTGTACGACGTTCTCTCCGATCTGCTCTCCAAGGGCCGCACCTCGCGGCTTTATCGTTCCCTGGTGCGCGACAAGCGCATTGCCATTACTGCCCAGGGCGGCACCTTTCCCGGCGTGAAGTATCCCAGCCTGTTTTATTTTTTTGCCGAGCCCACGCAGGGTCACACCGCCGAAGCAATGGCAGGGCCGATTCATGACGAGATCGAGCGGCTGAAAACCCAGGACGTGAGCGATGAGGAGCTTGAATCCATCAAGGTCCGCGCCAAGGCCGACCTCATACGCGGTCTTGGCAATGATCAGGGACTCGCCTTCCAGCTGGGCGAATACCAGGCCCTTTATGGCGACTGGCGCGAGCTCTTCCGCCAGATCGACAATCTCGACAAGGTCACCAAGGCCGACATCCGCCGCGTGGCGAACAAAACTTTCCGCGAGGAAAACCGCACAGTCGCCGTCATCGAGACGGGAGAGCCCAAACCTGCTGCCGGCGCCCCGGCCGCAAAAGGAGAGCAGAAATGAAAAAGACCTTCCTGCTCTTTCCCGCTTTACTCGCTGTGCACCTTTCCGTCTGGGCCCAATCGGCCAACCAGGCTCCCTCGCCAAACCCCGGCGCGCAGAACGCGCCCGCCCGTGCCGGATTGCCTCACACCTGGGAGCAGGTTCCTATTCCCCGCCTCCGCCCGTTTCATCCCCAGGAGCCGCGCCGCGTCGAGCTGCCCAACGGCATGATCATCTTTCTTCAGGAAGACCACGAGCTGCCTTTGATCAACGGAACCATCCGGATTCGCGGCGGCTCGCGCGAAGAGCCCGCGGACAAGGCCGGCCTGGTCGCCATTTACGCCGACGTGTGGCGCACCGGCGGCACCAAAAGCAAGACCGGCGACGAGCTGGACGATTTTCTTGAAGCGCATGCCGCCCGCGTGGAAGCTTCAGAAAGTGCCGACTCCACGTTTCTCTCCTGGTCCGCCCTCAAGGAAAATTTCGATGAAGTCTTTGCCGTCCTGCTTGACCTGCTGCAGAACCCCGAATTCCGCCCGGAAAAACTGCAACTCGCCCAGAAGCAATTCACCAGCCTGATCTCCCGCCGCAACGATGATGTCGATGAGATCGACGCCCGCGAAGGAACCAGGCTGGCCTATGGCCCGGACAACCCTTACTCCCGAACGCCCGAGATGTACACGGTAACCGCCGTCACCCGCGACGACCTGCTGGCCTGGCACCAACGCACCGTGGCCCCCAATAACATGGTCCTCGGGATCGCCGGCGACTTTGATCCCGCGGCCATGGAGCAGCGCCTGCGCCAGGCCTTTGGCGCCATGCCCCGCGGCACGTCCGTGGCGCCGCCACACATCGCCTTTCGCGATCCTGCCCCGGGGATCTACTTTGTCGAGAAAAACGACGTGAACCAGAGCGACATCAGCATGGTCAATCTTGGAATCGAACGCAACAACCCTGACTACTATGCCGTCACAGTGATGAACCAGCTTTTCGGCGGCGGATTCGCCTCGCGCCTGGTCGTCAACATTCGTACGCGGCAGGGCCTGGCCTATTCAGTGGGCGGCGGCGTAGGTTCGGCCTACGATCATCCTGGAATGACCCATATCGCCATGGGCACCAAGAGCGGGACTACCGCTGCGGGAATTGAAGCGCTGCGCAAGGAAATGACCCGGCTGATCACCGGCCATGTTGAGCCCACTGAAGTCAAAAAGGCCAAAGACGCGATTCTTAACTCGTTTATCTTCGAGTTCGACTCGAAAGAAAAAGTGCTGGCCGAGCGCATGCGCTATGAGTTCTACGGCTACCCGGCTGACTTCCTGGAACGCTTCCGCGCCGGCATCGATAAGGTCACACCGGCTGACGTGGACCGCGTCGCCCGGAAATACATTCATCCGGACAAAATGGCGGTGCTGGTGGTGGGTAACTCCAAAGACTTCGATCGTGAACTGGCGACTTTCGGCAAGGTGAACACGATCGATATCACGATTCCAAAGGAGAAGCCGCAGAAATAGCGAGGAAGCAATTGGCAATTAGCGAAAACCGGAGCAGCCGCAGGTTTTCGCAGATAGTCGCTATAAAAACGAACCGCGAATGTTTACGAGACGAACGCGGATCAAGATGATTCGCGTTATTCGTGTGAATTCGCGGCTAATTTTTTTGGCTAATTGCTAGTTGCTAACAGCTGTTTTGGCGCAATGCTTCTCGAACGCCTGCTTCAGCCGGGTTGCGATCGCCATGGGATCGCTTACCTCGATATCGCTGCGCTGCATCATGTAGACCAGCTGGCCATCGCGCAGGAGGGCAATTGACGGTGACGAAGGCGGATAGCCCGTGAAATGCCGGCGCGCCGCATCGGTGGCCTCGCGGTCCTGGCCCGCAAAGACGGTAATCATCCGGTCTGGCCGGACAGAGCTTTGGACCGCGGCACGGACACCGGGGCGCATTCTTCCGGCAGCGCATCCGCACACCGAGTTCACCACCACCATCAGCGTGCCTTTTTGGTTAATCGCGTTCTCGACTGCATCAGCTGTGCGCGTCTCTTCGATTCCTGCCTGTGTGAGTTCCTGGCGCATCGGCGCCAGCATTCCCTCTGGATACATTCGTCACTCCCTTTTTTGGTTCATCCCAACCTTCTATTTTATCAAGGTCGTCAATTGGGGCCTGTTACCCGGCCCAATATCGCGGCCAACGCAGGTTTTGGCTCATTGCCAATGGCCAATTGCTAATTGCTCACTGCTATTTGCTAAAATCTCCCAACCCCCTTGGAGATCCAGGAAAACATTCCTCTGTCGCCCATGACCACCCTGAAAGTGGGTGGCCCGGCGCGCTTCTTTGCTGAAGCCCACACGGAACGCGATATCCAGCAGGCGCTGGCCTCCGCCGTGGCGCGCCAGCTCCCGCTTTTTGTGCTCGGCGGCGGCAGCAACCTGGTAATTGCCGATCAGGGCTGGCCGGGACTGGTGCTGAAAATCGCACTGCGTGGGATTGAATTTGAAGGCGATACCCAGAAGATGCTCTTCCATGCCGCCGCAGGAGAAGACTGGGACAACCTGGTCGCGCTTGCAGTCACTAAAAGCTGCGCCGGTATTGAATGCCTGAGCGGCATTCCCGGCACCGTGGGCGGAACGCCGATCCAGAACGTCGGCGCCTACGGGCAGGAGATCTCGCAAACCATCAGTCGCGTGCGCGCGCTGGAAATTTCCAGCGGCAATATCGTGGAGCTGAGCAACGCCGACTGCGGCTTCGCCTATCGCACCAGCAGGCTGAACACCTCCATGCGCGACCGCTACATCGTGCTGGAAGTTGATTACCTTCTCCACCGCAACGGCGCCGCCACACTCGAGTATGGCGACTTGCAGAAATTCTTCGCCGGCCAGGGCTCCTCAGCGCCGCCCACGCTCCAACAAGTCCGCGATGCCGTGCTCGCGATACGCCGGAGCAAGGCCATGCTGCTGGTACCCGGCGATGAAGATTGCCGCAGCGCGGGATCGTTCTTCAAGAACCCGCTGGTCACCGCCGCCGAAGCCGATCGTATCCAGGCGCTGGCCGAACAACGGGCGCCGGAAAAACCCCTCGCTCGCTATCCCGGGGAAAACGGCATGGTCAAGCTCGCGGCGGCGTGGCTGGTGGAACAATCAGGTTTCAGCAAGGGCTTTGCTCTCGGACCGGTGGGCATCTCGCGCAAGCACTCGCTGGCCATCGTGAACCGCGGCGGCGCGACTGCCAAAGACATTCTTGCCCTGAAAGAAGAAATCGAGCACCGGGTCTTCGATCTCTGGGGAGTACGCCTGCACGCCGAGCCGGTGTTTGTTGGCTTCGGGCCGCACTAGCGGGGATTTCTTGCGCACGAGCTCGGCTCGCTGACCACGCTGCCCTCTTTCATCAACAGCATTCTCCCGCCCATCATCCGCGCCTCTTCGCGATCATGTGTGACCAGCAGCACGGGAATCTGGTTCTCCTCCAGCCAGCGTTTC
>DASTJB010000285.1:0-22896 GCA_035717005.1 Candidatus Angelobacter sp. | reverse complement strand
CTCCCGATCACGGCGATCACGGCGATGACGCGCGATGACGGCGCTTTCCTATGGGTTTTTCGGCTTCGGCCGCGCGTAATTCTCCATCTCGGCGGTCCACTTGAAGAAATGCCGCAGCTGCTTGCGTTCGCGGAACATGAAGCCCCAGAACTCAAGGAAGCCGATCTTGTCCATCTTCAGGCCGGAGTAGGTCTCCATGCGCCAGCGCAGATAGGGGCTGCGCCACGGCGCCAGGCGGTGTCCGCGGGTCGCGTTCCAGAAGAATCGAAAGAGTTGGCGCATTGGGTATGAGTATAAATACAACGGTGGGTTACGGCCCGATGACCCGATGGCCCGATCACCCGATGGTCACCGCCACTTCGCTCCCCTTATCCGCTCCCGCCAGGCGCGAGGCTGCGCCCTTGTTGGCGGAGATCTCCAGAAATCCCGCGCTGCCCAGTATTGCAAACAGCTCTCCCTGCGCTCCCTGCGAATAGCTGGAGCAAAGCTTCGTTACCTCGGCTTTGCCCACCGTGATCTTGAAGGCATTGGACGAGCCGTCAAAAATCTGCGGGATATCTTTCGGGGTGATGTTCGTAACCAGGTTGCCGAACTTATCGGCTTTCAGCACAATCCCTTTCCACTGGTTTGTTCCGGCTACCTTCGGGCGCGGCGCGGCGAAGCGCACAAAATCAGTAATCTCCTCGCCGAATTTGCCCGCGTCGACTCCTTTGCTCAGGTAGGCAGCCACCGGCGCGAAGATGTCGCGTCCGTGAAAGGTATTGCTGACCGGCTGATGGAAATAGTGGTCGGAGGTGATGTGCCGGACGGTCACCCGCTCTTCGCGCTCATAGACCAGTGAGAGCACCCCATTATCGGGAGCGACAAACAGGTACTGTCCGACATTGGCAATGATCGGCCGCCTCGTCCCGCCCACCCCTGGATCAACGACCACCACGTGCACCGTGTCCTTGGGGAAATAGCTGTAGGCCTGGGCGATGGCGATCGCACCGTCCAGAATATCAAACGATTGCACGGCATTGGTGATGTCAACCAGCTGTACTGTTGGGTTAATACTGTAGATAACCCCTTTCATTGCCCCGACGTAATGCTCGGTCAGGCCGAAGTCGGTGGTAAGCGTGATCATCCGCTGAAAAGGCACAATTGGCTCCGAAAGCTTCCTCGAGTGGGTCTTTGGGCGAAGGTATCGTGGGCCTTCTGCCCAAGTCAAGCTGGCGTCTTCAAATCGTTATCTTCGGCGGTGCATGCACCTTCAGCCGCTCCACGAGCGCGATGTTCTGAAATTGGAAATTTTTACGCCAACCCGCAGAAAACATTCCACTCTCATTTAATTTTCTGGAAGTGGGACAGTAGTTTTCTAAGGCGCGCGGGCTGCAGCGGAAAACACCTGTCATCGTACTGGGTCACAGAAAGGGAAGCTATGTCATCGCCAGCTGTACGGGCCACCTCTCCGGTGGAGGCATCACCCGCCGAGTCCTTATTCCTCTTGATCGTAGATGCCGACCGCACCACCAGGGACCTGTGTAGAGAAGTCGCTTCCGGCATGGGCTTCAAAGTTTATACCGCGGAGAACACGCGCGTGGCCCTGCGTCAGATGGACATGCAGCCGGTCGACGTGGTGCTGCTCGACGCCCGCCAATCTACGCAGGACGGCCTCGATGTTCTGGCCCGCTTCAAGCAAATGCATCCCCACACTGAAGTGATCATGCTGAGTGGCCAGACGACGGTGGATTCCGTGGTGACCGCCATGAAGGGCGGCGCCTGCGACTTTGTGCGCAAACCCTTCAAGGCCGACGAATTGCGTACGCTGCTGACTCGCGCCGCCGGACGCCTGCGCAATTCCCTGGAAGACCGCATCCTCCGCGAGCACCTGGAGAGCCATCCCGGATACAAGACGCTGGTCGGCGTTTCGCCCGAGATGCAGAAGCTCTACCGCATCATTGCCAAGGTGGCGGCGAGCCGTCATCCCATACTGGTGCAGGGCGAAAGCGGCACGGGCAAAGAAATGGTGGCGCGCACCATCCACTCGGATGGGTCCTGGTCTGAGCGTCCCTTCATCGTGATTGACTGTGCTGCAGCCGCGCCCGGGCTGCTGGAGAATGAACTCTTCGGCGGGGTAAAGACCTCCGCCAACGGCGCCAGGCCAAAGGAAAGTGCTCCTGCTCTTTCCAGCGGTGGGACCCTCTTCCTCGATGAAGTCGGCGAGATGCCCCTGGATTTGCAGGCGCGCCTTTTCCGCGCTCTCCAGGAAAAGGAATTTCATCCTCTCGGCGGCACGAAAGCGGTTAGCGTCGACGTGCGCATCATTGCCGCCACCAGCCGCGATCTGGAGATGGCGGTGCAGCAAGGCACGTTCCGCCGTGACCTTTTCTTTCGTCTGAACGTAGTCGGCCTTCGACTGCCTCCCTTGCGCGAGCGTAAAGAGGACACGCGTTTGCTGGCAGAGCATTTCCTGGAGCGAATTGGCGATGGCAAAGCCGTGCGTCCCACCATCAGCACGGAAGCCATGAAGTTGCTGCTGCTCTATGAATGGCCCGGCAATGTTCGCGAGCTGGAGAATTGCCTGGAGCGCGCCGCGGCTATGAGTCTGGGCCCGGTGCTGCAAAGCACCGATTTCCCACCGCACATCCGCACGGCGGCCCTGCGTAGCGCGGCCCCGGGGAGGCAAACGCGGATTCTGCCGCTCGCCGAACTGGAAAAGCAGGCAATCCTCGATGCCCTGCAGCAACTCAATGGTGACAAGCTCATGACCGCGCGTGCGCTGGGCATCGGCAAAACTACCTTATATCGAAAACTCAAGGAGTACGGGATTTCCCACTGGGTCAACCCGCCGGTCAATCATCCGGCCCGTTCGTAAACAGCGCCTCTAAGGTGCCCATATTCAGAGACAACTCTGGCTGCAAAAGCTGCCTCTCATTTTTTGGCAGTCTATGTACGTTTTCTGACTCAAGGGGCACCTATGCTTTGGACAATATTCGCGATCCTTATCATTCTCTGGCTTCTCGGCTGGGGCTTCCATGTTGCCGGCGGCTTGATCCATTTGCTGCTCGTAATTGCGCTTGTGGTAGCGGTGATTAATCTGATCACCGGCCGCAGGACCGTGTAGCTCCGCTCTTCAACCCTGCCGCTCAAGTCACTCTTGCCGGGTCCACGAGAGCTTGCGGTGTGCCGCCTGAGCTCCGTTCCCGATTTTTTCTGCTGACACGGAAGCAACGCAGGATGGTGGGGCCATTTCTGCCGAAGCACGCCGTAGTTGAAAATTGCTGCGGCAAAAATTCAGTGGCGCTCCGTGCAACTTCTTTTACCGGCACGGATGCCAGGTTCATCGCGCGTCAAGATATGCCAAAGGGCGAAGCAGCATTAACCTTTGCTGCAAAGGACATCCCGAGTTCCACGCCCCGTTTCTAATCAAGCAGTTAACAAAAAATCGGTCTGAATAATGGTCACAGCGCACGCGAGTATCACTCGAGAAAATGCAAGCGAAAACCAGGAGAGCCGGCAGGAACTGATGCGGCGGATCTCCGAAATGGGTGAGTGGTTTCACAACATCAACCTCAACGGCGTGTGGACCGCGCCCAATCATTTTCTGGGCGACTTTCCCAACGTGAAGTGGAAGAGCATCGCCCCGGCCATTCCTGAAGACCTCACCGGCGCAACCGTGCTCGATCTCGGCTGTAACGGCGGCTTTCATTCCATCGAGTTCAAGAGAAGGGGCGCCAGCCGGGTTCTGGGGGTCGACGTCGACGATCGCTATCTCGACCAGGCGCGCTTTGCCTCCCAGGTGCTCGGGCTCGAGATCGAATTTATGAAACGTTCCGTCTATGATGTTGACTCGATTCCCGGCCAGTTTGACTACGTCTTGTTCATGGGAGTGTTCTACCACTTGCGCTATCCCCTGTACGCGCTGGACAAAGTGATTAAAAAGGTAAAAGGAAGTCTGATTTTTCAGACCATGGTTCGCGGCTCGCTCAGCAGTCCGGAGTTGGCGGACGACTATCATTTCTGGAATACCGCGATATTCAAAAATGCAAATTTTCCCAGCATGTATTTCATCGAGAAAAAATATGCCGGCGACCCCACAAACTGGTGGATCCCTAACCACGGCGCCATGGAGGCGATGCTGCGCAGCTCGGGGCTGGAGATCATAGCGCATCCGGAGCAGGAAACCTGGATCTGCGTTCCGTCGCATGTCACGAAAAACGACGGCAAATATATTTTGGACCACGAATTAGCGGGCACACTGTAAATCGCCCGACGTTTTGGCAAAGGTGCGTGCATGGTTGAAGCAGTAATGCTGTGGAACGAACCGAATAATCTTTCCCATTGGGATTTCAAGCTCGATCCCGAATGGAAGATCTTTGCTGAGATGGTCATCGCGGCGGCCAAAGCCATCCGCCGCGAAAACCCGGAGCTGCCGCTGGTCCTGGGCGGGATCTCTCCCATCGATCCTCACTTTATTCAGTTGCTGGGTTCGCATGGAGCGCTCGACGTGATCGACGTTGTCGCCGTGCACGGCTTCCCGCTCGACTGGAACCATTGGCAGATTCACGAGTGGCCTAAGAAGATCGACGAGGTCCGCGCGGTGACCAGGAAACCGGTCTGGGTCTCTGAAGCCGGGGTCTCGTCCTTTGGCGCGGAAGAAATCCAGGTATTCGGGCTGCAGCGGACGGCGGAGCTCCTGCTGCCGATCGTCGATCGCGTGCACTGGTACAGCCTGTTCGATCTTCCTGCCACCTGGACCGCCACCACGCGGCACAAGGAGGCTGAAGGCAGCGCCTACTATCGGCATTACTACATGGGCCTTCTGCGCGAAGACGGCTTACCCAAGCTCGCAGCCGATGTGTTCCCCCCGGGCATGGGCATCTGCCAGTGGTTTCACTATGAAGATCACCGGCTGGAACTCGCGGCTGACTGGCTGAAGCGCCTGAAGGTGAAGTATCTGCGCACCGGCATCAGCTGGGCGGACTGGTTCCGTCCCGGAGCTGAGGCGTGGTTTGACCGCCAGATGCGCGCCCTGGAGCCGTTCACCACCACCCTGACGCTGTGTTTCACCCCGGAACACATGGGCCTGGCGCCTCATTACACCAGTCCTCCGAAGCGGGCAGAGGATTTCGTCGAGTTTGCGGTGTGGTCCGTGCGGAAATATGCCGCTGCCAGGAAGAGCAATGCCGTCTTGATAGGAGCCGAGTAGCGATGGCAAAGAACATACTCATCACCGGTGGAGCGGGTTTCGTAGGCTCGCACCTGGCTGACGCTCTGCTGGAACGCGGACACAACGTCCGGATATTTGACAATCTCACCGAGCAGGTCCATCCGCATGGAGCGCCCGCATACCTTTCTCCGGAAGCGGATCTGGTGCGCGGCAACATACAGGATGCTGCGGCTGTGCGGCGTGCCCTGCAGGGAATTGAAGTCGTATTCCACATGGCGGCCGCAGTCGGTGTGGGACAGTCCATGTACGAGATCGAACATTACATGGGCACCAACACGCAGGGTACCGCCGTGCTGCTGCAGGAATTGCTCCATCGCAAGAGCCAGGTGCAAAAACTCGTTCTGGCATCGTCCATGTCCATCTACGGTGAAGGCAAATATATGTGCGCGAGCTGCGGCGAAGTCGCACCGGACCTGCGATCGAATGAGCAGCTCCGCGCCAAGCGCTGGGAAGCCGAGTGCCCGGCCTGCGGAGAAACGTTGAGCCCAGTCCCGACCGGCGAATCCAAGCCACTGCAGTGCAGCTCCATCTACGCGCTCTCCAAAAAGGACCAGGAGGAGATGTGCCTCCTCTTCGGGCGGACTTACGGCCTTCCCGTGGTCGCTCTGCGTTACTTCAACATTTACGGGACGCGCCAATCGCTCTCCAATCCGTACACTGGCGTGGCTGCAATCTTCGCCTCATGCCTGATGAACGGCAATCCGCCGCTGATTTTTGAAGACGGGCGCCAACTGCGCGACTTCGTCAGTGTGCGCGACGTGGTCCAGGCGAACCTGCTCGCCATGGAACGTTCCACCGCTGACGGAATGGCGCTCAATATCGGCTCCGGCCAGCCGATTTCCATCAGCGAAGTGGCTGCGGAGCTTTCGCTGGCGATGGACCGGCACGTCCCTGCCGCGCTTACGATGAAATACCGCGCCGGCGACGTCCGGCATTGCTTTGGCGACATCTCTGCCGCCCGCAAATATCTTGGCTATGCGCCGAAGGTGCGCTTTGCCGAGGGACTCAAGGATCTGGTTGAGTGGCTGTGCTCGCAACGGCCGCAGGACCGTGCCGCCGAAGCGGTGGCCGAACTCAGTGAGTTCGGGCTTACCGCCTAGGCGCAAAGGACTCGAAAGGAGAGACACATGCGGAAGCAAGATGGCCGCTCCGTTACGATCCTGGGCGGGGCCGGTTTCATCGGATCAAACCTGGCCCATTCTCTGCTTACCACGACGGACGCGAAGGTGCACATCTTTGACAATCTCTCGCGCGCCGGAGTGCACCACAACCTGGAATGGCTGAAGAAAGCTGCGGGAAATTCCGGACGCCTTCAGGTAACCGTGGGTGACGTGCGCGATCCGCGGCAGGTGGAGCGCGCCGTGGCGCACGCGAATGAGATCTACCATTTTGCCGCGCAGGTTGCTGTCACCACGTCCATAAGCGATCCGCGCCTGGACTTTGAAGTGAACCTGGGAGGCACGTTCAACGTTCTCGATGCCGCCCGCCGCTGTGGTAACAAGCCATTCATTCTTTTTACATCGACGAATAAGGTTTACGGCGAGCTGGCGCCGGCGCTGCCGGTCGTCAGCGGAAAACGTTATGTTCTTCCCGCAGGCAAGGGAACTTCGGAAGCGCAGCCGCTCGACTTTCATTCGCCTTACGGATGTTCCAAAGGCGCCGCCGATCAGTACGTGCGCGATTTCGGCCGGATTTACGGACTGCCTACGGTGGTGTTTCGCATGTCGTGCATTGCCGGGCCGCGGCAGTTTGGCACGGAAGACCAGGGTTGGGTAGCGCATTTTGTCTATTCCGCCCTGCAAGGTTCGCCCGTCATTATTTATGGCGACGGTCGCCAGGTCCGCGACGTGCTCTGCGTTCATGACCTGATCCGCGCCATGGATGCGGCACGCGTTCACGTTGACACTACCCGCACTGAGATCTACAACCTCGGGGGCGGAGCGGAGAACACGACTTCGCTCCTTGAACTCATGGCGCTTATCGAATCGCTCACCGGCAATCGCCTGAAGACCGTGACCGACGAACGGAGAGTCGGTGACCAGCTGGTCTATGTCACTGACACGAGCAAGATCCAGCGCCATACAGGATGGAAGCCTGAGGTCGGCCTGCGGAAGACCGTCGAGCTATTGTGCGACTTCTGGGAAGAGAACCACGTGGTGCTGGCCGCGCGCCGGCGCACCGCCCTGCCTCCACCGGCTCCCTTTGAACTGGCCACCGAACTTTCCGGGAGGGCCGGATGAAGTTTGCCCTGCTCAATCCGAACTGGGATTTCAAGGGCTCGACGTACTTCGGCTGTCAGGACCCGCATGTGCCGCTGGAGTTGCTGTTCGCCTGCGATCAGCTGCACGCGGCAGGGCATGAGACCTTGCTGGTCGATGCCCAAATCGACAACTTGAGTTTGGAAGAAGCCAGACGCCGCGTTGACGCTTTCGCGCCTGATTTCCTGGTGGTCCCCACCGCGCCATCCTATTTGTTCTGGCGCTGTCCTCCACCGGAGTTGCGCGTCCCCATGGAATGGTTTGCGGGACTTGAAACTCCCGCCATCAAGGTCGCGATTGGGCCGCACCCTTCGGCCACACCGGCCACAACGCTGCGTAAAACCGGCTGCGATGTCGTGCTGCGCGGCGAGCCTGACCAGATTCTGCCCGAGCTGGCTTCCAAACCCTGGGATGAGATCACGGGCTGCTGTTTCAAAGAAGAAGACGGGTTCCACATCAGCGCGGGTTCAGCGGTGACGGACGTCAGCAGCCTCGGCGCGCTCGACTTCCGCAATTACAACGTGGAGGCGCACTGGCATCGCCATCATGTCTTCACCAATGACCAGGGGCGTGGCGCGGAGCTGGAATTTGCCCGCGGTTGTCCGTGGGCCTGTACCTTCTGCAACAAGACGCTCTTCCGCAACAAGTTCCGCGAGCGCAGCGTGGACGCAGTCCTGCAGGAAGTTGACACGCTGATTGCCCGCGGGGTGCAGTACATCTATTTCATCGATGAGATCTTTGGCGTGGGCAAGAACGTTCGCCGGCTGCTGGAAGGAATTGCTGAACGCCCGGTCAAGATCGGGTTCCAGACGCGCATCGATCTGTGGGATGAAGAAACGCTCGACCTGCTGGGCCGCGCTCATTGCATCTCGATGGAGTGCGGCATCGAGTCGATCACGGAGGAAGGCCGCGAAGAGCTGCACAAGAATTGCCGGATTGACAACCGGCGCATCGGCGAACTGCTGGTCTACGCTCGCCAGCGGATCCCGTGGGTCCAGGCCAACCTGATCCTGACGGAAAAAGACGACCGCGCCGAGATTCGGCGCTGGCAGGACGAGCTTAAAGCCAGGGGCGTCTGGGTGAGTGATCCGGTTCCCATGTTCCCATTCCCCGGAAGCCCGCTTTACAACCAGACTTTCGCTGCGCCACCGGATGACAGCGCCTGGGAGCGGGCCCATAGCCATTACACTTCACGGTTTGCCGGCAAGGGGTACAGCGACATCCAGGAACAGAGGCCGCTCGCACTCGAGGAGCTGGAGCATGCACATCTTAGTCACCGCTGATACGCTGGGCGGTGTTTGGACTTACACACGAGAGCTGGTCACCGGCCTGGTGCGGCGCGGCGAACGCGTCACCCTGGTCAGCTTCGGCAATATTCCCACGCAGGCACAGACACGCTGGATGGATGGTCTGGAGAATCTCGACTATCGTCCGACCGCTTTCAAGCTGGAATGGATGCTTGACTGCGAAGCCGACATGACGGCCTCGGCGCAGTATCTGGAGTCGCTGATCGAGGAAACCCGGCCAGATCTGCTGCATCTAAGCCAGTTTTATTACGGTTCTCTGCGTTCCGACGTCCCGCGCGTGCTGGTTGCCCACAGCGATGTCATCAGCTGGTGGATGGCTGTCCACAAGCAGGAGCCGCTGGAGACGGATTGGCTGCTCTGGTACCGGCAGAAAGTCAGGCACGGGCTGGAAGGCGCCACCGCGGTGATAGCGCCTTCACGCTGGATGCTGGAGCAGATTGAACTCATTTATGGCGCGCCGGCGCATGGGGCCGTAATTCACAACGGCCGGACGCCGGCCATATTCAATCCCCACGTAAGCAAGGAAGAGAAGATTGTCACGGTGGGCCGCTTGTGGGACAGCGGCAAGAACGTTTCCCTTCTGTTGCGGCATGAGATGCCGGGCGAAGTGCATATCGTAGGATCGGACCGCCATCCGGAACTGCAAAGCCATGCCTTCGCGGCAGAGGCCATTCGTCCCAATGTTCATCTGGATCCGGAACAGGATGAGGCGCGGCTGGTGCAGACACTGGCGCGCGCCGGGATTTACGTGGCCAGTTCGCAGTATGAGCCTTTTGGGCTGGCTCCGGTGGAAGCGGCGCTTTCGCGCTGCGCGCTGGTCGCCAGTGACATTCCCTCTTTTCGCGAACTGTGGGAGAGCTCGGCCGTGTTCTTCCGCAATAATGATGCCGCCAGCCTGCAAGCCGCCATTAGCCGATTGCTCTGTGACCGCAGCTTGCGCCGTGAAAAGGCCAATCTCGCCTACCAGCGCGCGCTGCGCTGTTACAGCGCCGGACGCATGGTGTCTGACTACATGAACCTCTACCGGACCCTGGTCCCTGCCCGGGCACTGAGCGCATGAGCCGGCAGCTCAAAATCGCGCTGTTTTCGCACTCGCTGGTCTCCGACTGGAACCACGGCAACGCCCATTTTCTGCGCGGACTGATGCGCGAGCTGGTGCGCATGGGACATCGGGTGCGCTGTTATGAGGAGCTGGGTTCGTGGTCGCTCACAAATTTGATGAAGCACGAAGGCGAAGCCGGCGTGGAGTCAGTGGATGCGTTCCGCCGCACTTATCCTGAGCTGGATATCCGCTTCTATCAGCCGCGCGATGCGAGCTTCTCCCGCTTGCTGGAAGACGAGCTGAAAGACACTCATCTTGTGCTGATCCACGAGTGGAATGGGCCTCACGTCGTGAACAGCATTCTTGAACTGAAACAGAAACTGGGTTTTAAAGCGCTGTTTCATGACAGCCATCATCGCGCCTACACCAACGCCGGAGAGATCCTGAAATTCCATCTTCACCTTATCGACGGGGTGCTCGCGTTTGGCGAGCGAATTCGCCGCATCTACGCGGAAGGCTTCGGTGTCCCGCGGGTGTGGACGTTTCATGAAGCGGCCGATGTTGATCAATTCCGGCCGCTGCGACGCAAGAAAGAAATCGACGTAGTCTGGGTCGGCAACTGGGGCGATGAAGAACGCACGCGCGAGCTGGAAGAATTTCTGATCGGCCCGGCGGCCTCGCTGCCCGATTTTCGCGTTGTCGCGCACGGCGTGCGCTACCCTGAGAGTGCTCTGGAGAAGCTGAAGCATGCGAACATCGAGTATCGCGGCTATCTGCCCAATTTATTTTCGCCGCAGGTCTATGGGGAAAGCATGGTGACGGTGCACGTTCCGCGCCGCCAGTACGCCAACGGCCTGGCCGGGATCCCGACCATTCGGGTGTTTGAAGCCCTCGCGTGCGGCATTCCGCTGGTGTGCTCTCCCTGGAGCGACGAAGAAAAACTGTTTCGTCCCGGCCAGGATTACATTCTGGTCGCCAACGGCAAACAGATGGTCGACGAGTTGGAGCGCCTTACCCGCGACGCGAAAGCGCGCCAGCAGCTCGCCGAACATGGCCTGGCCACGATTCGCGAGCGGCACACCTGCCGGCACCGCGCGCAGGAATTGATGTCGATTTACGAGGAGATCAGCCGATGAAGCTGTTCGTTTTCGGCTCCAGCATTACGTCTTCCTACTGGAACGGAGCAGCGACTTACTATCGCGGCCTATACAAACAACTGCGCGCGCTGGGCCACGAGATCATCTTTGCCGAGCCCGATGCGTACGGCCGCCAGCAGAAGAGGGACCCCGAAGATTTCTCCTATGTGGAGAGCATCGTTTATCGTGAGGCGCAGGAAATCCCCGCGCTGCTGGAACGGGCGGGCGAATGCGATCTGGTGATCAAACACAGCGGCGTCGGAGTCTTTGACGAGTTGCTGGAAGAAGCTGTGTTGCAATGCCGCTCCGCGAATACGCGGGTGGCATTCTGGGACGTGGATGCGCCGGCAACGCTGGCGCGCGTGGAGGCAAACCGTGAGGATCCCTTTCGCGCGCTTCTGCCGGAGTACGACTTTATTTTCACCTACGGCGGCGGGCCGCCGGTGATTGAGCATTACATGCGCCTGGGCGCGGCGAATTGCCACCCGATCTACAACGCCCTCGATCCGGAGACGCACCATCCCGTAGCAGCTGGTTCCGAATTCGCTTGCGATCTGTTGTTCGTCGGGCATCGCTTGCCTGATCGCGAGCGCCGCGTGGAGGATTTTTTTCTCCGCGCCGCGGAACTTGCGCCGGAATGCAAGTTCGCTCTGGGCGGCGAAGGCTGGGAAGGCAAACCCATGCCCACGAATGTGCGCTGGATTGGGCATGTCAGCACCGGTGATCACAACCGCGTGAACTGTTCCGCGCGCATGGTGCTGAACGTCAATCGCGAGTCCATGGCCGGCGTGGGGTTCTCTCCGCCTACGCGCGTCTTTGAGGCTGCTGGGGCGGGCGCTTGTGTGATCACGGACCGCTGGGCGGGAATCGAAACTTTCTTCGCGCCGGAAAAAGAAATCCTGGTTGCGGGCAGCGCGGAAGAGATTGTCCATTATTTGCGCACGGTCTCGCCCGGTACAGCATGCCAGGTCGGCGGGAACATGAGGCAGCGGGCGTTGCGGGACCACACGTATGCTCTGCGCGCAAAGGAGTTCGATGCTATCGTCGAAAATGCATTTGAAATCGTGGCAGCTATTTCCAGTACGTGATGCGGAAGCGATTCTGGCCGTTTGCAACTTCCAGAAGAGAGCTAATGGCTGACTGCTAATTGCTAACTGCTGCTTTTATGAAACTTGTCATCTTCGGACTTGCGATTACCTCGTCCTGGGGCAACGGGCATGCCACCACGTTCCGTGCGCTCTGCCAGGCGCTCCACCGCCGCGGCCATCGCATAGTCTTTTTCGAACATAACCTGGAGTGGTATCTGAACAACCGCGACCTGCCTCATCCCTCATTCTGTGAGGTGAGGCTGTTCGACGACTGGACGCAGGTGCTGCCCCTGGTCCGGGCGGAACTCGCCGATGCCGACGTCGCGATGGTCGGCTCCTATTTTCCTGACGGCATCGCCGCGCTCGAGGAGGTGCTCTCTTCCCGGGTGCCGGTCAAGACCTTTTACGACATCGATACGCCGATTACCGTCCGCGATCTGAAAGTGCATGGACGAACCGACTATCTCCACAGGGAACATCTGCCCGAGCTGGATATCTATTTCAGCTTTACCGGCGGGCCGATGCTAAAAGAGATCGAGCACGAACTGGGAGCGCCGTATGCGGTGCCGCTCTACTGTTCGGTGGACGCGGAAAAATACCGCGAGCTGGCCATCAACCCGGAATTCACATGCGACCTGAGTTACATGGGCACGTACGCCCCGGACCGTCAATCCAAAATCGAGGAACTCCTTTGCGTGCCGGCGCGGCGGCTGACCCGGAGAAAATTTATCGTCGCCGGCCCGCAGTATCCGGAGACTATTGAGTGGCCAGCAAACGTTGAGCGCATTATTCACCTGAACCCATGTCATCATGCAGAGTTTTATTGTTCCTCGCGCATGACGTTGAACGTAACCCGGCGAGACATGGTCATGGCCGGCTATTCACCCTCCGTCAGGCTGTTTGAAGCTGCGGCCTGCGCGGCGGCGATCGTCTCCGACAACTGGCCGGGGCTTGAGACGTTCTTTGTTCCGGGACGTGAAATTCTTCTGCCCGCCGCCAGCGCCGACGTGGAGCGCTACATCGCCGGCTACGACGAAGCAGAGTTGCGGAAAATTGGCCGCGCAGCGCGCGAGCGCGTCTTAACCGCGCACACCAGCGACCTCCGGGCACGGGAGTTCGAGCGGGCGGTGGAAACGGCCACTCAGCGGCCGCAAAGATCATTTGCGGAAAAAATCTAGCAACTCCTTCTGTATCCGCGTGCTGGCCTTGTAAAACCTGGTGCATCAACTCACGCAGTCTGCGCGCGTTTGACGTAATGCTGGTGAGAAATTGAGCCGGTGAATGGGCGCCATAAAACGCCGTTCGCCGTTTCCGCATCTTCTCTAGAGAACGCCTTCAAACGCCATGAAAATTGCTCTGATTGCTCCGCCTTATATCCCTGTTCCGCCCGGTAAATACGGAGGGACAGAGCTCTTCATTGCACAGTTGGCCCAGGGGTTGCATTCGCAGGGAGTTGCGGTGACTGTTTACACGGTGGGTGAGTCCCAGGTTAACGTCCCTGTCCGGTGGCTGTATGAGAAAGGCCAATGGCCGCTCAAAAGCGAAGTGGATGGCACGCTAAAAGCTCTTAGTCACGCTTCCTGGGCGGTCGAAGACGCAGCTCAGGGCTCAGACATTATCCACATGAACAGCGCTCCTGCTCTGAGCTTCACGCGCTTTATCGACACCCAGGTTGTTCACACGGTGCACCACGCTTATGAAAACGAGTTTGCCGAGTTCTACCGGATGTTCCCGAGGGTTTCGTATGTAACCATCAGCGATTTTCAACGGCAAGCTCTGGCTATGCCGAGAATGCGGACGATTCATCACGGGATCGATCCTTCCCTGTATCCGTTGAAAACGCGCAAGGAGCCGTACTTCAGCTTCCTGGGAAGGATCGCGCCTCAGAAGGGAACGCACCTGGCAATCGAGATCGCGCAAAAAGCGGGAATCCCACTGAGAATCGCGGGCGAGATCCAGCCGATGTACCAAAGCTACTGGGAGGCGAAGGTCAAGCCGCACGTGGATGGCAGGTTCATCCAATATCTGGGCGAGATGGGGCTGGAGGAAAAAAACGAGCTGCTCGGGAACTCCCTGGCCATGCTATTTCCCATCCAATGGCATGAGCCCTTTGGACTGGTCATGATTGAAGCCATGGCCTGTGGCACGCCGGTGCTGGCGCTCTCCGGCGGCTCGGTGAACGAGGTGGTGAAGGAAGGTGTCAGCGGCCACGTGCGCGCGAGCGTAAGTGAATTGGTGGAGTGCGCCAGGGGCCTCGTGCTGGATCCGCGGTCGGTGCGCGCCTATATGGAGGAATTCTTTTCCGTCGCCCGCATGACCCGCGATTACATGAGACTCTATACGGAAATCCTGCAGAACGGGGTGAAGGAAGTGGAGCAGATCGTGGCATGAGCGCAAAGCTGATCATCACCCAATCTGAGCTGGTGGAGATAGTTGCGCCCTATCCTGAGCCGCGCCTTGTCTACCAGAACGCGGAGCCGCGCAAGGTCAACAACCTTACCCTGATCGACGGCAAGACTTTTCTCTCCACCACCATTGCCGGGGACATCATGCCGCCGGGCGCGCCGGACGTTGGCTTCTTCCATGATGACACGCGCTTTTTGAGCCGGCTGGAGCTGCGCGTGGACGGATACCGCACCGTGGTGCTCTCTTCCAGCACCGAACAGACTTTTTCTTCGCAAATCGAGCTGACTACCGGTAAGAGCACGACCCGCGAGACCTACGAGATCCCGGAAAACAGCGTCCACATCCGGCGCGAGCAGCTGCTGGCGTCGGAGATTCTGTTCGATAATTTTTCATTCGAAAATTTCAACTTTCATGAAGCCGAGCTTGTGGTGGAGGTGGCCTACGAGGCCGATTTCATGGATGTCTTTCAGGTCCGCGGCGTCGCGCGCCAGCCGCTGGGGCATTATTACCAGCCGGTGGTGCGTCGCGACTCGATCATTTTTCATTACTGCGGTCTGGACCATGTTTCCCGCGAGACGGTCATACATTTTTCGCCCGAACCGGAGCGCGTGGACGGCACCACGGCGCGATGGAAGCTGCGCCTCCCGCCCTTCAAACGCTTCCAGCTGAACACCACCATCATCCCGCACGTTGAGAACCGCAAATCGCGGGCTGGGCGTCCGGATTTTCAGCAGCAGTTGCAGGTGCGGCGCGAAGCTTTTGCCGAGTGGTCTTCGCGGTCCACCAGCTTTGATTCCGGCAACAGCATCTTCAATGAAATGATCAGCACATGCAAAGGCGATTTCCACGCCCTGCAGATCCCCGAGGCGCGGGAGCACGTGGTGGCCGCGGGCATTCCCTGGTTTGCCACCATGTTTGGGCGCGATTCGATCATCGCATCCTACCAGGCGCTGTTGCTGAACCCGCAGCTGGCGGTGGAGACTCTGCGCGTGCTGGCCCTGCTCCAGGGCAAGGAAAAGAATGACTGGCGCGATGAAGAGCCGGGCAAGATCCTGCATGAATATCGCGAAGGCGAGATGACCCGCGCCGGGGAAATGCCCTTCGGGCCATACTACGGCTCGGTCGACGCCACGCCGTTGTGGCTGATCCTGCTGAGCGAGACTTTCAACTGGACGGCCGACGAGCAACTGGTGAAGGACATGCTTCCGCATGCGTACCGGGCGCTGGAGTGGATCGATTCTTACGGCGATTTGGACGGCGACGGCTTTGTGGAATATCAGCGGCGCTCAGCCAAGGGGTTGGCGAACCAGGGGTGGAAGGATTCCTGGGACGCAATCATGCATCGCGACGGCGAGGTGGCCAGGGCGCCCATCGCTCTCTGCGAAGTGCAGGGATATGTCTACGAAGCGAAGTACAGGATGGCTTCGCTGATGCGCGCGTTCGGCGATACGCGTACGGCGGACAAGTTAAAAAAAGATGCGGCAGACATGGCCAGGCGGTTCGAAAAATCCTTTTGGATGCCGAAGCTCGGGTTTTACGCCCTGGCGCTCGATCGCGACAAGCGGCAGACGCAGGTCATCTCATCGAACCCCGGACATCTGCTTTTCACCCGGGTGTTGCCGCAAGACCGCGCCAAGGTGGTAACGCAGCGCTTTATGCGCGATGACATGTTCTCCGGCTGGGGCTGGCGCACCATGTCGCGCGAGGAGCGCGTCTTCAACCCTCTCAGCTATCATCGCGGCTCGGTGTGGCCGCATGACAACTCCATCATCGCGCATGGCATGGCTTTGTACGAATTCCGAGAGCCGGCCAACCAGGTCTTCACTTCGCTCTACGAAGCCGCGCTCA
The DNA here is from genome assembly GCA_035717005.1 of Candidatus Angelobacter sp. Taxonomy (GTDB): domain Bacteria; phylum Acidobacteriota; class Terriglobia; order Terriglobales; family Acidobacteriaceae; genus Angelobacter. The sequence goes on along the minus strand of DASTJB010000285.1, from coordinate 6,599 downwards.
ACTTCCGCAACTACCGCCTGCCGGAACTTTTCTGCGGCATCCAGCGCCGAGAACACGATGAGCCGGTGCAGTATCCCGTCTCCTGCTCGCCGCAAGCCTGGGCTTCGGGGTCGGTATTCCTGTTTCTGCTGTCGGGTTTGGGCATACGGCCCAGCGCGCCGCGCCGGGAGCTGAACATCGTGAATCCAATGCTGCCTGCGTTTCTCGATCAGCTGAGCATTCGCAATCTGCGCGTCGGCAACAGCCGCGTAGGCCTGGACTTTACCCGGCGGGGTAGTCGGACCTTCTGCAATATCGTCGATATTGAAGGCGACAAGCTGTTGGTGAACGTGGCCTTTAAGAAGAGATGACGCATCGGGTGATCGGGTGATCGCGTGTGATCGGGCGATCTGAAGTGCCCATCACTCACCCAGCGAGGCGCTCGGTAGATCTCTGGCGACTTCTGGCAATTTTGGCGATTCTGGCAATCCGGAACGACCGATCACCCGATCACCAGATCTTCCGATCATCCGATGTGATAGATTGTTCAACGTCGAAATTTCTGGAGGAAGTGGATGGCAATCAATATCCTGATCAAAAAGACCGGACCCTATGTGTTGAGTGGCGACCTGAGCCAGTTGGAGATCGCTGACGCTGACGGAAACAAAATTGATATCAGCGGGAAGCAGGCGATCGCGCTGTGCCGCTGCGGCGCCTCCACCAACAAGCCGTTCTGCGACGGCACTCATTCCAAGATCGGCTTTCTGGCCGCTGAAAGCGCTGTGAAAAAAGAAGGATAGGTCCGCCAGGCGCGCAACTGAGATTAGCAGGAGAACCGCCAGTCAGGGTTCTCCTTTGTGTTTCAGCCACTTACGCCGTCCTGTTTTTAGTGGATTACCAAAGCCCATACCCATCCCGCATCTCTCCTGAAAGCGCCAAAGCAGATAAGCTTGACGCCATGTCATTGGCGATCCTTCTGGGCGTGCCCTACATGACCCTGCTGGAATATGTTCCCGTTGCTGCCACGATCGTCACGACGATCCTGAGCGTGGTGCTGGCGCGGGCGACCTTACGCTACGCCAAGGCCGCCGACCACAGCGTGGAGCTTTCCCGCGAGCAGTTCGAGCGCGAGTGGGCGCCCGAGCTGCACGTGCGCCTGGAGCGCTCTTCAACCGCAGACGCCAAAATCGTGATCACCAACCTGGCGCGCGCGTCCGTCCTGCTGCAACTGGTACAACTGCGCACGCTGACGCACGCCATGCCTTTCGAGCGCCAATACCTCAACGAACCACTGGTGGGCGGCAACACGTGGACGCATCACATCGGCGACCCCATCCTTGCCATGACGGACAACAATTTTGAAGGGACCATCGCAGCCTCAGTCAGTTTCTACTCCGCCGGGAGGCTCTACCGGACGGACTGGTTTCGTTTCGATCTTGAGATCGAGCGCGGACGGTTTGAGAAGATCGAGCCGGTCACGCTACCGGCCCGCCGCCTGCGCGTGCTCGCCACCCGGCAGGCAGACCGCTTCCGCCGCGAGATGGTGAAAGACGTGGTGCATGAGGCGGTGGGAGCGAAGAGGGAAAACGGCGACGAATGATCCACGATCAGTGGATCGTTTTCATCTTCCGCGACATGTAATCCATCAGCAGGTACTGACCCAAAGTCTGGGGCGTGGTGAAGTAAGCTTTGCCCCGGCACATCGCGGTCACCTTCTGCACGAACTGGACCAACCCATAGTCTGAAGCCAGCATGAAGGTGTTGATCATGATGCCCTGGCGCTTGCAGCGCGAAACTTCTTCCAGGGTCTGGCTTACTACCAGCGGATCGAGCCCGAAGGCATTCTTGTAAATGCGGCCGTCCTCGAGCGTTAGAGCTGAAGGCTTCCCGTCAGTGATCATGACGATCTGCTTCATGTCTTTCTTCTGCCGCTGGAGGATACGCTGCGCCAGGCGCAGGCCTTCACGCGTGTTGGTGTAATAAGGACCAACCTTAACGCGCGCCAGCTGCGAGATCGGCATCTCCTCAGCGGAATCATGGAAGAGCACCAGCGAGAGCGAGTCGCCCGGATATTGCGTGCGGATCAGGTGCGAAAGGGCCATGGCAACTTTTTTCGCGGGCGTGAAGCGGTCTTCGCCGTAGAGGATCATGCTGTGCGAGCAGTCAAGCATCACCACGGTGGCGCAGGATGACTGGTATTCGCACTGGTGGACCTGAAGATCGGAGTATTCGATGTTGATGGGCAGATGCAGGCCTTCGCGCTGGATGGCGGACGAGAGCGTCTCGGTGATGTCCAGGTTGAGCGTGTCGCCGAACTCGTAAGGCTTGGAGGCGCCGCTGGATTCGATGCCGGTGGCCAAATCGCGCGTGTCATGGCGGCCGAAGCTGGAGCGCCCGAGCGAGCCCAGCAGATCGCGCAGGGTCTTGAAGCCGAGGAAGTCCAGGCTCTTGTCGGTAATTTCAAACCGGGCTTGCGGCACCTGTGCCTCACCTGTCTGCCCGGGCGTGGTCGACTGGCGCGCTGGATCGTGCGGCTGGTCGACGGAGATCAGCTCTTCCTGCTGCATCCGCTCGATGAGCCGCTCGATCAGCTGCTCCATGGTGCCTTCCGCCTGCATCTGTTCCAGGCGCTCACGCATCTGGTCATCAAGAAAATCGCCCATCTCGAGCGCCTGCTGGATGGCCTGGCGTAGCGCGTCGAGCGAGTGCTCATCCATCTGCTGGAAGTAAAGCGAGTCGCTGTGGAAGCCGGATTCGAGGAAATAGTCGGAGAGCGCGCTGAGCAGGTCTTCCATGCTCATCTCATCGGCGAGATCGGCGACGTAGCGGGAATACTTTGTGTACTTCATTAATTGTAAGGACGTCTGTTACGGAACACCGGCGGCTCGTCTTCCCCGCGCTCGAATGGACGTTCCGCCCGCTTCGGCTGTTTTTCCGCGCTGAAGACGCGCTCTTCCGTGCGTCCGATGCGGCGATGGGCGTGCAAGCCTTCCAGAACGAATTCTGCCGCCGAGACCAGCGATTCAGGCTTCTCTTTCGGTTTGATGCCGAGCGGCGCCAGTTTTTCCGTGAGGCCCTGGATGTTCTTGAGCCCGTCCAGGATCTCCTGCGCGCTGGCAGTATCGGCCAGCTTGATCTCGCCGCCCAGTTCGAACCACTGCACCACCTGCTGCATGTTGTGGTCCTTGAAGTAGGTGTCATAGGTCTTGGCGACGGCGGTGCGGATCAACTCGCGCGCCACGGTGTCCGCGCCGCGCATCTCGCCTTCATATTCCAGCTCAAGCTTGCCCGTGATGGAGGGCAGCGCGGCATAGATGTCCCCGATACGAGGCACGATGGTGCGCTCGCCATTGCGCAGGGCACGGCGCTCGGCGTTGGAGATCACGTTTTCCAGTACGCTGATGGGCAGGCGCTGGCTCACGCCGGAGCGCTTGTCGATCTTCTTGTCTTCGCGGGCGAGGAAGGCCACGCGCTCCACAACTTCGCGTACGTAGCGCGGCACGTGCAGCTCCAGGCCATCACGGCGGGCCCAGGCTTCCTGTTCGGTGATGCTGATGCCCTCTTCGAGCGTGCCCGGATAGTGCGTGCGGATCTCCGAGCCGATGCGGTCCTTGAGCGGCGTCACGATCTTGCCGCGCGCCGTGTAGTCTTCAGGATTGGCGGTGAACACCAGGGCGACATCGAGCGGCAGACGCAGCGGATAACCTTTAATCTGCACGTCGCCTTCCTGCATGATGTTGAACAGGCCGACCTGGATTTTTCCGGCGAGGTCGGGCAGCTCGTTGATGGCGAAGAGACCGCGATTAGCGCGGGGCAGCAGGCCGTAATGGACCGTCATTTCACTGGAGAGGTCGTGGCCGCCGCGCGCTGCCTTGATGGGATCGACGTCGCCGATCAGGTCGGCAATGGTCACATCGGGTGTAGCCAGCTTTTCCACGTAACGCTGCTCGGGCGAGAGATAGGCAATGGGCGTGTTGTCACCTTCATGGATGATCAGCTCGCGGCAGCGGCTGCAAATCGGGTCATACGGGTTATCGTGGATCTCGCAGCCGGCAACATAAGGCAGATGGGCATCGAGCAGAGCCGTAAGCGCGCGAAGAATCCGGCTCTTAGCCTGGCCGCGCAGGCCAAGCAGGATGAAATTATGCCGGGAGAGTACCGCATTCACCAGCTGCGGCACCACAGTGTCTTCATAGCCAATGACGCCGGGAAAGATGGTCTCGCCACCGCGCAAGCGGGCAATCAGGTTTTCCCGAAGTTCGTCCTTGACCTTACGAGTGCGGAGTCTCTGCTCAGAAAAAGAACTTTTCTTGAGCTCGCCCAGGGTACGGGGAAGATTCATGAAGGGCCTCTTGGCAGCATTATACGCCGTGCCGCAAAGGGGCAATGGTCAATGAACGTGGCCGTTGCGGCCGGCGCGCTCGCGCGCCTGCAACGTCTTTTCCACCTTGGGAATTGTGGCGCGATAGTACTCGGTCAATGTCTCGATGCGCTCGGCTTCCGACTTCATCTCCAGCAGCGCCTGCTTGAAATCGAGATCGACCGGCAGCTCGTGCGCCAGGTCAAAGGAGAGCGATGCCGAATCCGGCTCAACTTCAGTGCTCTGGCCCAGGATGGAAAACAGCTGCTCATGCAGCTCGATCAGCGCCTTCTTCGGGCCGCTGGCGACCTGCGACGGTTCGTCTTCGAAGTACGTGACCTCGCCCTGAAGAAACGAGCGCTCCTGGTTCAGGCTGTCGATTTCAAAGCGCTGTACGCCTTCGGCGGCGATGTCGAGCCGGCCGTCTTCATACCTCTTGATCACGTTGAGGATGGCGGCGGAGCATCCGACGGAGGCGATTGCGCTTTCTTTTACGCGCACCATGCCGAATGGCCGCTTCTGCTCCAGACACTCGCCGATCATCTCTTTATAACGCGGCTCGAAGATGTGAAGCGGCAGCGGGGCTCCGGGAAAGAGCACGATGTCGAGAGGGAAGAGCGGCAGCAGGGGCACAAGTCATTCTATAGCAGGGAAGGATTGCGGGATCTAAAAGCCCCTCTCTTCAACCACCAGTATTTTATCTGATCACAGTTCAGCGGAGCGGGGCGGTGATGAGCTTTACCCTATCGTGCTCGACTGTCGTAAAGAGGAAACCATCATGCCGCGAGAAGCAGTCGTTGCTGTTTCCGGTCTCCTCGGTGGGCTCGTAAAGACCCAGAGCGGAGCCGTCTGACGCATTCACAACGAGATACTGATACAGTATTGCCGGTTTCTCTGGCTTGGCAAAAGATATTGCAAGCCAACCGTCAGAGTACTGCACCCTTACGGCGGAAAACTCCGGACCCGGTTTAGTGAAGGGTATCTCCCTCTTCAGTGTTCCCGAAGAAGAAATCACAAGCACCTTGCTTGCAGTCAGCAAATACACATTCCCGTCCCGGCCGACGGTGGTGGCGCCTTCGGCGAAACGCCCTGCGGCAGGTGGGTCTACTTTTCCCTTTTCGCCAAGGCGATTCAGCTGTTTGAGGAGTTTCCCGGATGGGTGAAATATTCCTATGTATGCCTTGCCAATTAGGTCCGCAGGAGCGTCACTTCTGTAATATCCAGAAAGAAACGCGGTACCGTTCGGAAACACACTAATGTGGGTTGCTGTTACATACTCTGGAGTTTCCAATCTTGCGTGACTATTCGCTTTGCCTTCTGAATCGAAGCCAAAGATCATTGGGTGAAAGTCCTGGTCTATTACCAGCGCCTTTACGTCACCAGCCGGTGTAACAGAGAAGTCCACAAAGTCTGTAGACTCAGCAAATTCGTCTGGCAGCCTATACAGCGTGCTTTCGGTGCCGGATTGGGAAAAACGCAATAGAACGGTGCGGCTATATCTGTCCGTCGCGAGGTGGTAATACAAGGCCAGATTTTCGTCGCACGCCGGATTACCGTAGGCGCCAAATGCCGGAACTGGCAACTCCGCAGCATGTGCAGGCTTGAGCGACCTCGCCGACATCGGCGATGAAGTATCTTTTGCCTGAATGGCGCTCACCAGCAAGATCAACGCAAACCAGAACATCTAAGTCCCCCAATCTTCAGAGGGACGCGGCTCGGCGAACAGAACTTGTTTCCTTAAGCCATCTGTCAAAAGCGCGGTTGTCACTGCCGCACGTGAGATATGTTGCCTTCTCAATTTTGTCAAAAGGTAGCTCCAATCGGTGTAGAGGCGAGCCCCCCAGAGTCTTACTCTTAGGCCCGCCTGGGATACAGCCGACCGCAGATATATATGTACAGTTTCCCCCACAGGTCTGCTGTTGGCCTGACGAATCACACCCATGGCCATTAAAATCCCTCATGCAGACATTGTAAAAAAACTGAACTCCGGTGCACGCGCATTTCGTTTGTAGAATGCTGAGGCTTTCGCTCGGCGCACAGGAACCGTATGCTAGGAAGCTGCTGCCGCAAAGGAACAGGAGAACCAGCATCGATTTCTTCATACCAACACTCCTTTCAGTTGCCGTATTACCAGACATTTATCTAGTTGCGCGAGAAGGTATATCTAGCAATGGGCATAATGGTAGGCCGCATTACTTTCAAGTTCAACAAGAGTATTAGATAACCGATGCTAGCATTGTGAAGCGAGTGTAGACGCAAG
>DASTJB010000284.1:0-19050 GCA_035717005.1 Candidatus Angelobacter sp. | reverse complement strand
ACCGCGCGATCCTCGCTCGCTACCGCGAGCTCAGGCCCAACCAGGGGAATCCCCGCATCGTCATCAACAGCCTCGACGTCAACAAGGGGATCGCCATGCTGGATGCGGGCCGGCTCGATGATCTGGCCAATTATCTTGCGGCCGGACTCCGGTCACTCGAGCGCGCGGGAGCGGATTTTGCCTTTATGGCAGCCAACACGCCACACCTGGTATTCGACGAGCTTCAGGGCCGGTCGAAGATTCCGCTGCTCAGCATCGTACGCGCCGCCACGGAGCACGCGAGCTCGCTCGGCGTGAAGAAACTGGGCCTGTTCGGGACCGGATTTACCATGCGCGCAGACTTTTATTCTGAGGGATTCGGGCGAGCAGGAATCGCGATGGTTCGGCCCAAGCAGGCGGAGCAGGAGTTTATCCACAGCAAATACATCGGTGAACTGCTGAACAACCAGTTCCTGCCGGAAACCAGGACGGAGATCATGCGCATTGCGCGCCGCATGCACGAAGAGGATGCTGTTGAAGCTCTGGTCCTTGCCGGCACGGAGCTGCCGCTCCTGTTGCGTGATGGCGGCAATCAAGACTTGCCTTTTCTGGACACAACGCTGATTCACGTTGAGGCGATCGTGAAAGAACTGGTGGATTGAGCAGCGCTAATGTCCCTCCGAGTAACTTTAGGCGCGCCTCCTGCAAGCTCGTGCGGTAGAGACGCGGCATGCTGCGTTTCTGCGTGAAGTCTTCGAAAATCGTCGAGTACACGCGCAGCATCCAGGGCCTTCATGGCAGGCGTTCAACGAACATGAGCGTGCAGTCGTCCTGGATCTCGCGACCCGCGCAGAATTGCTGGAGTTGAGTGACGATCGTGGAGATGGGGTCTGCGCCAAACACGGCGCTCTTTACCGCCTCCACGCCGAACTCCTGGCCGGCCGCGTTTTCGCATTCGGTAATGCCGTCAGTGAGCATGCACAGGCGCGAGCCGGGAGGAAACGGCTTTTCGATCAGGTGATAGTTGGCGTCTTCCAGCAGGCCGATGGGCAGATCGCCTTCGTCGAGATAGGTGGACTGGCCGTCAACGGCGATGAGGGCGGGCACGTGGCCGCAATTCACCAGGCGCAGAGTGTGGTCACGGGTGATCTGCGCCACCAGCAGCGTGGCGTACTTCTGTCCGGCAACGCGAGAGCAGAGATAGCTGTTGATGACGGCCACAGCCCTGGGCAGCGGAAGGCCAAGATCGAGCTGGGCGTAAAACATGCCCTGAATCAGCGAAGCCAGCAGCGCAGCGGAAACGCCCTTGCCGGAGACGTCGGCGATAATGGCGGTAAGCGTGCTGTCAGTGGCATGGATGTCGTAGAAGTCGCCGCCGACCTCCTTGCAGGGAAGGCTGTAGCCGGTGGCGCGGGCGAAGTCGCAGTTGATCTTCGGGTGCGTGATGAGGCCGCGCTGGATGGAGGCCGCAATGGCCATCTCCTGGCGATACTGGCGCGCGCCCTCTTCAGCTTCCAGCAGCTTGGCGCTTTCCAGCACCGCAGCGCATTCTCCAGCCAGCGCGCGCAGCACATCGTGGCTCAGCGAAGAGAAATTGCGCGAGGCGATGTGGCTGTCAAGATAAAGCACGCCATGGACCTTGGCCCCGCCGGTGAAATGGATGGCGCGCAGGGGCAGCGCGACCAGCACGCGCAGCTCGTGCGCCACAATGCTCTGCCGCCCCGCCAGGCCGCTCTGCTGCATGGCGTCGCCGGTGATGAACTCGGCCGCGGTGCGCATGGCTTCATCCACCACGGAGCGCGAGACGCCGGAGTCGTCATTGAGTTCAATGCCGGCCGCATCGACGCCGCAGGCCATCCGCGCGTTGCTTTTTTCGTCGCCCAGATAGACAAAGGCGCGTTCGGCCGCCGTGATCTTGATGGCGCAGCTCAGCATGCGGCGCAGCGTGTCTTCCAGAATCCCGCCACCGCCGAGAGCGCGCGCGGCATCCAGGAAGAGGCGAAGCTGCTGAAGCTCCGAGCTGTCATGCCGGTGGCCCAGCTCCGAAAAAAGCTGCGTGGCCGACGAGCTGCGCGGCTCGTGCGCCAGGAACGTTATGCTGATCTCCGGAACACCAAAGCCGATCTGGTCATTGTGCTGGAGCCTCGCGCGGGGCGAGCGCTCGCCGTTCACGAAAGTCCCGTGACGGCTGCCGGCGTCGACGATGAAATAGTTGCCGTCTTCTTCCACCAGGCGGGCGTGCACGCGGGAGATCCGGTTGTCACTCAGGACCAGGTCGCACTCTTCTGAACGGCCGATGGTGAACTCCGCGCCGCGCAGCGCGACCCGGCGATTCTGCCCGGGAACGCGGATGAGCAATGCTGGCTGGCTGGGCGTGGATAAACCGGCGCTCGACATCGGAGTACGGCTGATCATGTTATCAGGAGTGGAGGGCCGGAGCAGAACTTCAGCGTGCAATCTCGTAGTGCAAGCGGACGACGCCGTCTGGAAAAGATTGCGACGCGAGCAGTTTGAGCATGATATCGCGGTGGCGCGGGGCGATGAGCGGTATGCCCTCACCGATCAGCACCGGGATCACGTGGATGTCGAACTCGTCGATCTCGCCGGCGTCCAGGAACGAAGCGATCAGCTCGCCGCCGCCCATCATCCATATATTTTTTCCCGGAGTGGCGCGCATGCGCCGGGCGAACTCTTTGACCGGCTCGGACGTAAATTGCACGCCGGCAGCGGCCGCTTGCGGGGGCGTGCGGGAGAAAATGTAATTCTGGAACTTGCGGTCAAACGGGCCTTGTTTCATGCCCGCCTTCTTCGCATAATCCATGCCCCAGTCGTAAGTCTTGCGCCCGATCAAAACGGTATCGATCGTGGCTTGGAATTCGGTCATGCCGTAGTCAAAGTTGTGCGGCAGGCGGTTGAGCCATTCCACGTCGCCATCAGGCCGGGCGATGTAGCCGTCAACGCTGGCGGCGAGCTGAGCGATGATTTTACGCGCTGATTCCATGGGCCCAGACTAGCACGCCGGGCAATTGTTTCAGGCGGCGAACGACCCTCACGCAGCTTGATCGCCTGAAGGTTGGGCACGGCCGGCGCACCAGTTTACAAAGGCCGTACGAGAGGCTGGTTCAGCGGCAGGTTCGGCGAATTCGCGGGCGAGGGCGGCGCGAAAACATGACCCAAGGTTACACGCGAACCGCGAAGGCTAGCGAAGCAGATTTCTCTGAGCAACAGGGCTAAAACAGCTCCTCCTGCGCAGGCGAGAGCGCCTGCGGTCCAGCACAAAGCGCAAGAATTCTTGGTTTCGCAGGCGAGGGCGCCTGCGGTCCACGAATTGGTTTTTTCTTGGTTTGATACGGGAAAATGGCTAAACTCCCCGTCGATGCGATACCTGATTTCATTGTTCACGCTCGCCGTTTGCGGCCTGTGTACATGGGCGGGCGGGCCGACTCTCGAAGACCAGTTGCGCAAGGAATACCGTGGCACGGAGCACTTGCTGCGGCGGTTCAATGCCGAGAACAGGCTGAAGTTTGACGCCGAGGGAAATCCTCAGGGGAAAGAGACGCCGGGGCCGTGGACGCTGGCCGGGCCTGTGGCGATCAACCATGTGGAATTAAAAGACGGCAAGCTGCGCCTGCATGGACGTAGAGAGATCCTGGTGTTCCAAGACAAGACCAAGCTGGCCAAGCGCATCAAGTCCGACGAGTCATTCTCAATCGAGATCGAGAGCAGCAGCGGACCGGACCAGGAAGCGCAGCTGCGCAAGGCGCTGGCCAGGGTCTTCATCGCAAAAGACGAGCCTCTGGCGCCTTTGCTGCCCGACTACTGGCGCGACTACATCACCCGGCTCGACCTGCGCCACACCGAAGGCGAGGCCTGTGTGGAGTCGAAATTGCCGAACGCGGAGGCGCCGTTGCAACCGGCGAGCGTGGCGGAAGGAAGGAAGATCCACAATGTCGAGCCAGCCTATCCGAGCATTGCCCGGCGGTATGGCGTGGGCGGCATGGTGGAGATGCGGGCGGTGATCGATAAAGGCGGCAACATAAGCAGGGTCTGCCTGACGACGGCGGCGGGAGCCGGCCTGGATGACACTCTGGTAGAGGCGGTGCGGCAATGGAAGTATCGCCCTTATATGGTGAATGGGCAGCCGGTGGAAGTTGAGACGATCGTCAGGACGGACTACCACATTCCGTGAAGTGACCCGCTTACAGGTTCAATGCAACATCGCTGGAAAAAGATCGTGCTTCGCGCGCTGCTGATCGTGATCGGCGTGCCGGCGCTGCTGATCGCGGCGATTCTGGCGTGGGGGTACTTCGCGGACACCACGAATGGAAGCATCGTCTCTTCCGGGATTACGCGCCGATATCTGCTCTACGTACCCCGGAGTTATGACCGGACGAAAGCGACGCCGCTGGTGATCAGCCTTCATCCGGCGGCGACCTGGGGCGCCTTTGAAAGGAACGTGAGCGGGTGGAACGAACTGGCGGAGCAGCACGGATTCATCGTGGTCTATCCCAACGGCAGCGGCGCGTTCTTTGGCGGGTTCAGTGCGGGCCAGCATGTGTGGCCCCAGGGGCAGCAGAGCCTGCCGCGCGACGCGAAGTTCATTTCCGGGCTGATCGACAAGCTGGAGCGCGAGTACAACATCGACGCCAAGCGGATTTACGCCGACGGCATGTCCAACGGCGGAGGCATGGCGTATGCGCTTTCCTGCGAGCTGCCTGACCGGATCGCCGCGGTGGGCGTGGTAGCGGGCGCGGTGGAGAGCGGCAAGAATTGCAGGGACACCAGGCCTGTACCGGTGATCGTGTTTCACGGAGCGGCTGACAAGTTTGCCGCTTATGAAGGCGGGAAGCCGGCGATCGCGCCGGTGCGGTTGGAAAACATTCCCGATTGGATAGCACGGGTAGCGCGGCGCAACCAGTGCAGGGGTGGCGCAAGCGAGAGCCGCGTGTCAACCAATGTGCGGCGAGCGGTGTATTCCGGCTGCACAGAAAATGCGGACGTGGTCTTCTACACGATCGAGGGTGGCGGCCACACCTGGCCCGGCGGCAAGCACCTGCCGCGGTGGCTCGTCGGGCACACCACGGACGAGATCAGCGCCAGCGGGTTGATGTGGGAGTTTTACCAGGAGCATCCGCGGAAGTAGGAAGCGGCACAGCCGAGGGCAGCTCTGCCCATGCAAGCCAAAACCCCTGCTTGCATGGGGCCCGGGCTGTGCCACATGAGTCTTTACCGGTCCCACGCTGGCCGCAAAATCGCACCTTTTGCGGTGCATTGCATCTAAGGTCTAGCCCCTAGGCGGATAAGGGGTTCCACTGCTGGCGAGAAAAATAGTAACTATTTAGTTCACATCAGGTTCCAGCCGGAGTAGAATACCTGAGACATAGGGTTCTTTTCCGGTTTTCTAAGGTGTTAGAATCGGTAAAACGGCCACTCGTCAGAAGGTCCGAACTCAGGAAATGGTAGTGGTCAGTTTGGGACTGACATCCGTCATTGTTTCATCGCTGCGCGATGAACGTCTGCCTAAAGGCCCGCGATTCGCGAGCGAATCGCTAGACGCTGACACGGGCAGCGCGTCAGTTTTTCAAACTGCCCCACCGCCCAGGAAGAAGTGCCAGTGACAGCCGTACCGCCGTTTAAGGAATCATCCCGGGAACTGATCGCCGAAGTGGCGCGAGCTCTGGAACCCTATTTCCCTGACATCACACACAAGTGGCGCGAGCAGCTCACGCGTGAGTACGGCTTTGACGGCCGGACGCTGGCCGCCGTGGAGCGCCTGACGCTGGCCGCCGGCTGCTCTTATTTCTGCCACGACGATTATCCGGCGTTCCAGGAAAATCTCCAGTACTTCGGCACGCGGCTTTCCAAGCTCCAGGTGGACACGCGCGCGGTAGCGCGGGCCCTGGAGCTCTATTCGACCTGCTGCGAGCCGTACATCGCCGGGCTGTTTCCCGATCGCGAAGCCGAGGCCAAGGCGGCGCTGGAAATGCTGTCGTCGGTTTCCTTCGTGATCGTTTCGGGCGCATATTTCGATGCCAAGACACTCGAGTCTTCCGCTCTGCTCTCACTGCTCGACGCCGGGCTGGCCTCAGGCGACCTGGACGCGCTGATGAAGCGGGTGCTGGACATCACGACGCAGACCTTTGAAGCGTCACTGGGCATCATTCTTTTATGCGACGCGGAGAGCCACAATCTGAAGCCCGCATGCTCCGTGGGACAGGGCGTGAACCTGCCGGAGGATTTCAGCATCGAACTGGGCAGCGGCTTCTCTGGCAGGATCGCCGTGACGGGCGAGCCGGAGATGCTGCTGGACATCAACGCGGAGACGGGATCGTTGCGCCCCATGGTGCGGGTGCAGGCCAAGTCACTGTGGGGTGTGCCGCTGAAGGCTGACGGGCAGATCATTGGCGTGATGGTGATCGGGTTCCCCAAGCCTTATGAGTGGCTGCCGACGGAGCGCGAGCTGATGCGGGCGATCGGCGACCGCACCGCGCTGGCGATTGAGCGGGCGCGCATGGTGGACGAGTTGCGGGAGCGCGAGCAGCGGATTGCGGAATTGTCTGGCCACCTGCTGCGAGTGCAGGAAGAAGAGCGCAAACGGATCAGCCGCGAGCTGCACGACGAGACCGGGCAGGCGCTGATGGTGATCCGGTTGTACCTGGGCATGATGGAAACAGGGATCACGGCACGCAACGTGAAAGGCAAGATCCGCGAGACCGTGGAAGTGGTGGACCGGACGATTGAGGGCATCAGGAGAATTATTGGCAAGCTGTCACCGCTGGTGCTACAAGAGCTGGGACTGGTGGCCGCGATCCGGAAGGAAGCCAAAGACTTCGCCAGGAACACCGGCGTGAAGGCGCGGGTGCTGATCAACGAGGACGTAGGACGGCTGGCGCCGGGAACCGAGCAGGCCATCTATCGCGTGGTGCAGGAAGCGCTACATAATGTGGCGAAGCACGCCAAGGCGCAGAACGTCACGGTGCAGGTGGTCCGCGAGCAGCACCAGGTGCAGGTGATTGTGGAGGACGATGGAATCGGGATCCAGCCGAAGACGGGCGCGAAGGAGCAGCAGTCGTTTGGGCTGGCCGGGATCAAGGAACGGATAGCGATGCTGGGCGGGGTTTCGCGCGTGGTCTCCGCCGAGGGCAAGGGCACGCGCATCGAAATAAATGTGCCCGCTGGTGAGCCGGCGCAGATGGTGGAACGGACGCTGGCCCAGGCGGCCAATGCCGCACAGAGATTGAATTGATGGATGCGCGGCGACGATGGGCTCGGATCGCGGTCTAGAATTTATAAGGAAGAAGGTACTCCCCCAATGCCGAAAATTAAATGCTTGCTCGTTGATGATCACACGCTGTTTCGCCAGGGCGTACGCCGGCTGCTGGAGAGCGAAAACGATTTTGAGGTCGTAGGCGAGGCCGCCGACGGCGGCGAGGCGGTGGAGAAAGCACGGGAGTTGCGGCCGGATATTGTGCTGATGGATATCGGGATGCCGGGGCTGTCGAGCTTTGAGTCGGCGCGGCAGATCAAGAAGAACCGCGTCGAGACGAAGATCCTCTTCCTGACCATGTATGAAGATGAGGATTATCTGGTGCAGTGTCTGGAGGTCGGCGCGAGTGGCTACGTGCTGAAAGATACGCCGGCGCCGCAGCTGCTCACCGCCGTCAAGGATGTGTACAAGGGCGGGAAATATTTGAGCTCGCAGGTGCTGGGCAAGCTGGTGGAGGATTTCCGGTCGCGGGTTCGCGATACCCGGATGCGGCCGAGGATATCGACGCTGACGCCGAGAGAACGGGAGATCCTGAAGCTGCTGGCGGAAGGAAATTCAGTGAAGGAAATCGCGGTGATCCTGGGCTTGAGCGTGAAAACCGTGGAAGCCCACAAGTTCAACCTGATGCGCAAGCTCGATATCCACAACAAGGCGCAATTAGTGACGTACGCGATCCAGAAAAAGATCATCAAGATCCCCGTCAACCAGTAAGCAGCTACCCTCCCCGGAAAACGGCGCTCGCGAAGGGCGCCGTTTTTGTTTTCCAGCTGATCACACGCCGGATGTGCGCTCGGTGCGCAAGTGAGAAAAGTAACCATCGCGATGCTTCTTACGGTCCTAATCCGCCGATTTTTGGTGTATAAGAGCCGTAGGTCCCTATACCGACTTGAGGAGATTTCCAACGTGAAACAGAGATTATCTGTCACGCTCGTGCTCTGCGCCTTGATCCTTCTGGCTGTACCTGCTCTTGCCCAGATGCCGCAACCCTTTTCCGCCGACTTCACCACCACTTCGGCCAACGGCAATGCCAACATGAAAGGCAAATTCTTCTTCTCTCCTCCGAAAGTCCGCATGGATATGACCGACATGGGCCAGCGCCAGGCCGCAGGTCCCTTCGGCGGCAAGGTCAGCATGATTATGGACGGCGACGCCAAAAAGGCCTACATGCTGATGCCCGAGGCGCAGATGTACATGGAGTTTCCCACGGACTCCAACAATCCCATGGCCCAGCGCCAGCCCAAGTGGCAGGACTTTAAAGGCGACCCCTGCACCTTCCGCAACGAGCAAGGCGCAACCTGCAAGAAAGTCGGGACCGAAACCGTCAACGGCCGCTCTTGCGACAAATGGGAAGTCACCGAAAAAAGCGGCCGCAAAGAGACCCTCTGGATTGACCAGAAGCTTCACTTCCCCGTCAGAATGACCGACGGCGAAATCACCAGCGACTTCACCAACATCAAGGAAGGCGCGCAGGACGCTTCGCTCTTCAAAGTCCCTGCCGGCTATCGTCCGTTCGATCCCGCCGCCATGCGCGGCGGCCAGCGCCCACACTGAAGCACCTTCGCCGGCACTCATCGTGGTTCCGACCACCTTCCGCTACGCCGTTCCGCAGTTGGCCTGAGCTCCACCGCTCAGGCCGGCTGCCCACCAAGCGGCACCGCGCTTCGAACCATCGGCTACACCGCAGACCATCAATGTCAGCGTGAACACCCCCGGCACATGGAGCCTCACCTGGGCCTATGACCGTCTCGGTA
This sequence comes from Candidatus Angelobacter sp., assembly GCA_035717005.1. Lineage (GTDB taxonomy): Bacteria > Acidobacteriota > Terriglobia > Terriglobales > Acidobacteriaceae > Angelobacter. The sequence goes on along the minus strand of DASTJB010000284.1, from coordinate 10,053 downwards.
ATCGCACTCAACAGCGGTTGGTGGGTGGCAACCTGCCCTTTCATCCTCCAAACTGTTACCCTTAATCCGCTATGGACTTCTCTCCATCGCGCATCCTCAAGCTCGCCGAAGCCCGCAACGCCATTCCCAACCGCGACGGCAAGCTCTACGCCGAACTCTTTCGCCACGGCACGCTCGCGGTCGAAATTTACGCGCCCCGCGGGGTCGATCTGCAACAGCCGCATACCCGCGACGAGCTTTACATCGTCGCGGCCGGCCGCGGCTGGTTTTTCTGTGAAGGCCAGCGCTTTGAGTTCGCGCCCGGCGACGCGCTCTTTGCGGCCGCCGGCGAGGTCCATCGCTTTGAAGATTTCACTGACGATCTCCTCGTCTGGGTCGTCTTCTACGGCCCTGAAGGGGGCGAGCGTGGGCGCTGACCTGACATCCCGAGCACAACCGGGGTCCCCGACACGCGCGCTTTTTGCCCGTGGTGGGGTGGAGGAGCGAGGGACCCCTATTCCCAGATTTGCTGTCTTCACGCACAATGGCAGGGTTCGGTTCTTACCGGTTGCCATCTTTTTGCTGCTCGCCTTTGCCCCTGCTATTCATGCGCAAACAGCGCAACCATCCGATTCATCCTTCTCTGACCGCGCCGCCTCCACGCTCCTCCGCCAGCTGAGCTCCTCCCTGCAGGGCCACAGCGAAAAACAATTTCTCGCTCTCTATGACCTGGCGAAGATGAAAGACGGCCCGCTCTTCAAACAGCAGATCGATTCCTTCTTCTCCCAGACCGAATCCATCGCCGTACACCTGAATCTGGCGGAAACCAATGCTGAAGCTGGAAACCCCACCATGTCGGTCGACGCCGAGATGGAACTCCAGCCATTGAACAACGGGAACGGCGGCCCTGCCACCCGCCGCAATGAGCGCGTCACCTTCACGCTCGCGCGCGCGGGGAATAACTGGAAGTTCGTCGACGTCCAGCCCCGCGGCTTTTTCTCGCTGCCTTGAACTCCGACACAAAGCGCCGCGACTACCCTGACCGCCCCATCGTCGGCGTCGGAGCGGTCATTATTCAGGGAAGACGCGTTGTGCTGGTCAGGCGCGGCAGCCCGCCGCTCCAGGGCGAGTGGTCGCTGCCCGGCGGCGTCGTCGAGTTGGGCGAAACCATGCGCGCCGCCGCGGAACGCGAAGCCCGCGAAGAGACAGGTTTAATCGTCAAAGCCGGAGAAGTGCTGGAGGTGCTCGATCGCATCATCCCCGGCGAGCGCGGCGCGCCCCAATACCATTACGTACTGATCGACTTTCTCTGTACCGTCGCAGGCGGCGAGCTGCGCGCCGGTGGCGACGCCGCAGATGTCTGCTGGGCCGCTGAAACAGAGCTCGAGAAATTCAGATTGGAACAACCGGCGATTCAGGTAATCAAAAAGGGCTTCTGCTGAAATAGAGCATTTGTTCTGCAATCCCGAATCCCGCGTAGCGGGTGAGGGATCCCTACAAAGACGAGGCGATCGAGGTCGACAGTGTTTTAGGGGCTCTGGTGCGTGTGTGTGATCGCGCCTTCAATTCTTTAGTCGAGGGTAGGGTTCCCTCCCCTTCGCAAAAAACGCTCAGGGTTCGGGATTTCAGAAATCAGCTTTTCCATCGATACGCATCCCCCTGTTCCAGCCCCACGAACTGCAGCACGCGGCAGGCGAACTGGTGCGCCATCTCATCGAAGCTTTTTGGCCTGTTGTAAAAAGTCGGGATCAGCGGATAGATCGTCGCCCCGGCCTCGGCCGCCCATTCCATATTGCGAATGTGCACGCGATTCAGCGGCGTTTCGCGCGTGCACAGCACCAGCGGCCGCTTTTCTTTCAGGCACACATCGGCTGCGCGGTCGATCAGGTTGCCGGCCAGCCCATGCGCGATCCGCGCCAGCGTGCCCATGCTGCACGGAATCACGATCATCGCGTCCGTGGGATACGAGCCGCTGGCCACATTTCCGCCGATATCGTCATTGTTCTGCGGCTGAATCTTTTTTGACTTCGCGCCGGTCAGCTGCTGCACCAGATTGTTGCGGCCTTTGATGCCCAGTTCTTCGGCCATTACACGCAGCGCGTTGTCTGAAGCGATGAAATTTACGGTTTTTACGCGTTCGTCGCGCTCCAGAAGCAACAGCAGAGCGCGGGTAAACATCGCGCCGCTGGCGCCGGTGGCGACCACCGTGAGTACATGGGCTGACGGATGTACCGGATTTGGCATCTAAAGGTGTAAGTTCTGAATACCAGACTTATCAGGTCATCAGGATAGGAAGACCCCCGGCTTCCGTCAAGTCGCGCAGTACGCGATGCTCGGAAGCTCGGTTTGTTTATGGGCAACGGCTTATCAATTCGCACCGCACGCCGCACCGCAGCCCAGCAGATCGCATTATTGCAGGTAAAGCGTGAAATCAGCGCCACCGATCCGCACGGCCGCCTGAAATACGTCCGCGACTTCAGCGAGGCCTTCCGCGGCTATCGCCGCACCCTCAAACCTGAGGAGCTCCGCGAACAATACCTGAACGCCGATATTCTCCTGGTGGGCGACTATCACGCCCTGGCGGCATCACAGAATTTCGCCTCTTCTTTGCTGACGGAGCTGGTTCTCAACAACTACGGCCGTACCCTGGTGCTGGCCCTGGAGATGGTCTTCTCCCGCGACCAGTACGTGCTGGACGAGTGGCTGCGCGGCGAGCTCACGGAAGACGAGCTGCGCGCCGGCCTCCACTATGACGACGACTGGGGTTATGACTGGGAGCCCTTTGCCCGGCTGCTGCGCCAGGCGCGCAAATATGGCTGCCCCATTTATGGCATCGATCTCAAGCCGCGCGGCAACATGCGCCGCATCGCCGCCCGTGACCGCCACGCCGCCGCGCAGATCGCGCAGATCCGCCGCGCCCACCCCGGAGCGCAGGTGCTTACGCTCTTCGGCGAGGCGCACCTGGCGCCCAACCATCTCCCGCAGTGGGTCCGCTCCTTGCGGCCGCGCGACCGCATTCTTACCGTCCTGCAAAACGTGGACGAGCTTTACTGGAAGGCCGCCGGCGAGCTGAATGACCGCATCAATGCCGTTCAGGTCGCTGATGATGTGCTCTGCGTTTTCAATGCCACGCCGCTGGAAAAATACGAGAGCTACCGCATCTACATCGGCAAATGGGGCACCGCCCCCGGCGAGCCCGATCTGGCCCCCACGTTTTATAACCTCGTCGATACGTTCCTGCGTTCGATGGGCCTGGAACAATACTCGCCCGCGGCCGGCAGCCACGCCAGCGCCCTGGTAGAGGATTATCCTGAAGTCCACATGCGCGCGGGCGCGCGTGAATTTGAAAAACTGCTGGCGAAAAAAGCCATTCCCGCCGGCGAACGCAAGCCGGTGCTGGCCAAACTGCGCCGCCAGGGCTGCGTGTATTCGCCGAAGCACAATTTGCTGCTGGTCAAGCGCTTCCAGCTTGCCTCCGCAGCGGAAGAAGCGGTGCGCTTTGTGCAGACCGAGTGCCGGGGCGCTGCCTGCGCGAACGGTCCGTGGCAGGGCAGCTCTCACCAGGACCAGTTTTATTACGATGTGATCGACCGCGCCTTTATCACCTTCGGCGCGCGCGTCCTTCTGCCGCACTATCCCGTGCCGCGCTCCTCTGATTTTGGCGATCTCCGCACCGGGGCGCCTGAAACCGGAAGCTCCGCGCCGTTCAGCGATCGCGAACGCAAAGCCCTGATCGAATTTCTGGTCTTGCATAAGGAATCGGAGCGCCACGCCCGCCTGCGCGCCGACCTCTCGCGTGTGATCGCCACCGGCATTGCATCCACCGGCAAGAAGCGCGAATTCCTGGTGCGCAACCTCGGCTCCATGCTCGGCGCGGAGATGCATGAAGCCTATCTCGGAGGCTCTCTCAGCAAGAGCTACCTGCGCGCCCTCTTTTTCCGCAAGATTCATCTTCCCGGTGTGGCGAGAAAAATCTACTTCGAGCTGGCCCGCCGCATCAATCCCGTGTTTCTGAAATCCCGACCCTGAGCTTGAGCCGTTTTGCGGGCCTGAGTGCAGCGGGAGCCCGCAGGCGAAATCCTGAGCGAAGTGAAGGATCTCTCTTGCCGAAGGGCAGGGATCCCTATCGCAACCATGCTCTCAGTAACAGAACCTTGGCATTTCGGCCTCACGTTTGACCATTATCTGCAGAACCTGAAGATGAATTAAGCTGATAGGGATCCCCGCTACGGTCGGGATTTCAGAAAATGGACGCAAGCTCCCTCCACAAATTGCTCCAGCAAGTCCGCAGCGGCTCCGTCTCGCCCGACGAAGCCGTTTCCCGCCTCCGCCACATGCCATTTGAAGACCTCGGTTTCGCCAGGATCGACCACCACCGCCGCGTGCGCTCCGGCATGCCCGAGGTGATCTTCTCCCAGGGCAAGACCCCGGCGCAGGTGGCAAAGATCTTCAAACACATGGCGGCGCAGGGCGGAAACGTGCTCGCGACCAAAGCTTCAGAGCAGCACTTTCGCGCCGTAAAGAAGCTTGTCCGCAAAGCTGAGTACCGCGACCTCGCCCGCGCCATCGTGCTCAAGCAGGATCCCACCACCTACGGCAAAGGCACTGTGGTCGTGATCTCCGCCGGGACCAGTGACATTCCCGTGGCGGAAGAAGCTCTGGTTACTGCTGAAATCATGGGCAATGATGTCGCGCACCTGTATGACGTGGGCGTGGCCGGCATTCACCGGCTGCTCGCCGGGCGGGAAGTAATGGAGAAGGCGCGCGTGATTATTGTCTGCGCCGGCATGGAAGGCGCCCTGCCCAGCGTGGTTGGCGGCCTGGCGCGGGTGCCCGTAATCGCCGTGCCCACCAGCGTAGGCTACGGCGCGTCGTTTGACGGACTGGCAGCTCTGCTCGGCATGCTGAACTCCTGCGCGTCGAACGTGAGCGTCGTCAACATCGACAACGGCTTCGGCGCCGGCTACGTAGCTTCAATGATTAACCGGCTCTAGCACTCAGCACTCAGCATTCAGCCCCTGAACATTCCGGCTGAATGCTGAATGCTGAGTGCTGAGTGTTTTTTTGTGCAGTTCCGTTCACACAATTCATGCAAAAGCAAGAACTCAATTTACATTTCCCAACTTTTTCCCATGCAACTGATAAAAATTCAGCCGCGTCTCAAATGACAGGTGTAAGATTCTCTGTAAATGAGGGCCTGCGGACCTTCTTTGGGATCTTCTCCCAGCCGAGGCACACATGAACGTTCACGTCAGCTACAAAGCAGGCAAGACTCCCGATGTCGAACGCGAATTCCAGCATCAACTGCAAAGGCTCAATCGCCGCCTGCAACTTTTCAAGCCGGACCTGGTGAGTTTCCATGCCATCGTCGAGCAGGAAAACCACCACAGTGCCAGCACCTCGCTGAACCTGCGCCTGCCCTCCGGGCAGATAGCCGCGCAGAAGTCGGGCGAGAACGCGCTGGCCGCCGTCAAAGCCGCCTTCGCCGACCTGCTGTCCCAACTCAATAAGCACAAGGACCTGCTGCGCGGACAGTGGACCCGCCAGTCGCGCCGCGCCGCGCGTGAGCGGGCGGCGGAAGTGCCTGCTTTGCCGCCGCTTGAGCCGGTGCCATCGCGCGGCCAGCGAACGCGTCCGTCGCCGCCCCAGAGCACCGCACAGTCGGCCACAGACGGTGCGAGTCCCGGCAACATCGAAACCTGGCTCAGCACCAATCTGCGCAAGCTTGAGGAGTACATCGATCGCGAGCTGGATTTCCAGGTCGCGGCTGACCGCATCCGTGAAGGCCAGATCACGCGTGAAGAAGTGCTCGATGAAGTGATCGTCAGCGCGCTCTCGCAGGAAAACAGCGCATCGCAATGGCTTTCGCTGGAAAGCTGGTTTCACCGTCTTGCGCTCCAGGCCGTCCGCCGCCTTATCGCGGCCAATGCGGACACGGGAAATATCTCTCTCGACGCGCCCGCCGGCATCCAGAACGTGACCGGCAGCGACGAAAACTTCATGCAGTATCACCAGCCGGACGACACGCTGGCCGGCGAAAACATCATCCGCGACCAGAGCGTGCGCACTCCGGAAGAAATCTTTGCCGGCGATGAGATGGTCGCCCAGCTTGATATCGTCCTGCGCGGGGTGCAGGCTGAAGACCGCGAGGCGTTCGTCCTCTACACGCTCGAGGGCTTCACCGTCGAGGAGATCAGCCGGCTGGCCGGGCGCTCGCCGGACCACGTGCGCCAATCGATCCAGCACACGCGCTCGCACATCCAGCAGAAATTGCCCGCGCAGAACCAGTTCCGGCAAAGCCTGCTCCAGCACTCCCGCGTCGCTTGAATATTTTCCGCTTGAGGAGAAGTCTGCATGATCAGTCGAGAGGAAATCCGCCAGCTTGCGCAAATCGAATCGCCGTCCGGGTGCGCCATCAGCTTTTACTTCCAGCCGGAGACGCCGCAGAACAAGTCGCATCGTGAAGAGCAGATCCTGATCAAGGACCTGGTGCGCGACTGCCTGCGCCGGGCCGAGCGCAGCGGCAACCACACGGAGTTGCGAGAGGACCTGGGCAAGGTCCTGCGGATTGCTGAGGGCCTGCACGGCAACCATTCGCGCGGCAAGGTGATCTTCTCCTGCCGCGAAAAGGGGATCTGGCGCGAACTCGATCTGCCGCCTCGGCTTGGCCGCTCGCATATCACCGTGAACTCGCGCTTTCACCTGCGCCCACTGGTCGAAGCCGGCTCGGGCGTTCCGCGCACTTGCATCGCGCTGGTGAACCGCAAGAAGGCGCGGATTTTCGAGCTGCAGGAAGGCGAGATCCTGCAGAAGCCCGATCTGGAGTTTGGCGCATCGCAACGCCCCGCGCGCAGCGATGGCTACCAGGGATACGAAGCCGGACATCGCGAGCGCCACATTGAAAACCAGGTGATGCTGCACTTCAAGCAGTTCGCCGAATCGCTGCTGCTGCTGCACCAGCGCGAAAAGTTCGAGGCGCTGATGATCGGCTGCCATGACGATGCGTGGCCGGAAATCGAGCCGCACCTGCCCACCGGCCTCAAGCAAATACTGCGTGGCAGGTTTCTAGTCGATCCCGCGATTGCAACCGCAGAAGAAGTGCGCGAACTGGCAAAGCGCATCCTGGACAAAACCGCGCTCGCTGAAAAAGAAGCGCTGGTGCGCGAAGTGGTGGGCGAGGCGCAGCGCAACGCGCGCGGCGCGCTGGGCCTGCGCCACGTGCTGAACGCGCTGGAGCGCCAGGAGGTGCAGACGCTCCTGATCGGCCACGGCCTGCGGGCCCATGCCGTTGAGTGCGCCAACTGCGGCCATCTGGATACGCGCATGGTGAAAAGCTGCGCGGTCTGCGGCAACGAGACGCGCGAGCTGAGCGACGTCTCCGATGCGCTGGTGGACCTGGCGCTGCGCAACGGCGCCGAGATCCAGTTCATCGACGATGCGCCGGACCTTGAGAACCACGGACGCGTGGGCGCGCTGCTCCGCTTCCGCGCCGACCAGAATACCGCGGAAAAGATGGCGGTGTGAGCCGGCTTCGCCGGGTACTTGGTAGTTAGTATTTAGTACTTAGCCGGAAACCGATCAACGGCGTTCTTCAGTCCAAAGCGCTGCGGGCTTTCAGGCTCGAGCTAAATACCAAGGACTGTTTTCTGATATCCTTCTGCGTTTCGTCCTATCAGCTGAAAGTGAGGGCTCCATGAAGCGCAGAGATTTCCTTTCCGGACTGGCCGTCACCTCCGCCACGCTGGCCGCGGGCCAGGGCACCAAGCCTCCTGATTCGCAGGCGCAGCAGCAGAACCGTGGCAACCTTCAGGTGCCGCGCACGGCGCCGCCAAAGAACATCATGATCTCCGCGGCCAACGGTATTACGCCGCGCGGCAATCACCTGCAGGCCGGCTTTGACAAGCTGAAGGCGGGCGCCGACACTCTGGAAGCCGCCATCACTACGGTCTCGGGCCCGGAAAACGATCCTGAAGATGACAGCGTCGGCCTGGGTGGTTTGCCCAACGAAGATTGCGTCGTGGAGCTTGACGCCTGCTGCATGCATGGCCCCTCGCGCCGCGCCGGCTCGGTGGGCGGCGTGCACGACATCAAAAACGTCGCCGCGCTGGCGCGCACCGTCATGGAGCACACCGGCCACGTCATGCTGGTGGGCGATGGCGCCACACGCTTCGGTTTGCTCATGGGCTTCGAGAAGACGAACCTGCTCACCGAGCACTCGCGCAAGATCTGGCAACTGTGGAAGGAGTATCACTCTGACCGCGACTGGTGGGGCCCCGGCCTGGCCGATCCGAATTTCAAATTCCCGGCGAACCTGGAAACCAGTTCCATCCAGATAGAAGATCAGCCGCAGCCGATCCGTCGCCTGTACGCGCTTGCGGCCGAGATCGGCATCCCTGAAGATCGCCGGCTCGACGCCATTCACAAAGTTCTCTATCCGCCCACCGGCACTATCAACTGCTCGGCGCTGAACGAGAAAGGCGAGATGTCGAGCGTGACCACGACCAGCGGCCTGGCGTGGAAGATTGCCGGGCGCTGCGGCGACTCGCCGATCATCGGCGCGGGCTGCTACTGCGACCAGGACATAGGCGCGGCCGGCGCCACGGGCAGCGGCGAGGAGAACATCAAGGTCTGCGGCGCGCACACGGTCGTGGAAAACATGCGCCACGGCATGTCACCGGAAGAGGCAGGCATGGACGTTCTGCGCCGCATCGCGCGCAACTACAACAATGACATGCAAAAGCTCCAGTACGTCAGCATGCACTACTACATCCTGCGCCGCGACGGCGCTTACGCCGGGGTCACCATGTGGTCAGGCCCGGCGGACCGCCCGTACAAATTCGCTATCGCCGACGGCAACGGCCCCGCACGGCATGAAGTGGCGAAGGCGCTGTACCAGGGGAATCCGAAGGACTGGCCGCCCATGCCGAAGGCGAGAAGGTAGGAGCATCGATTCAGCAGAACGGCCTCCGGGATTTCCTTATGCAAGTGCGGTAAGGAGACCATATACTTAGGTAAGGAAATGGAGGAGATGCTTGGAAAAAGAGGCTAAGATTACAACCAAAGGCCAGATCACCGTTCCGTTGGCCATCCGGCGAATCCTCGGAGTTCAACCAGGGGATACACTTCTGTTCAAGCAGGACAAGAATGGCATCCGCGTACATCCCATAAGAACTGAGAGCCGCTTCGCCAAATATCGTGGTATCGGGAACCGGGGGATCGGCTCCGGGAGAAAAGCAATCAAGCGTTGGGTAAGAGAGTTGCGTGGGCAATGACCACGGCGCTCGACACCAACGTCATTGTTGCTCTTTGGGACCGTAATTCGGCCGTCAGCATTCCCGCGCAGACCGCGCTCGACCAGGCTCTTCATCGGGGAGGATTGGTGGTTAGCGCCGTTGTTTTTGCCGAACTTATGGCTGCACCGGGGAGGACTGAGGCGTTCCTAAATGCATTTTTCAAAGATACAGCCATCAAGGTTGAGTTCGATCTTGATGAACCCGTCTGGAGGGCTGCCGGCCGGGCATTTCAAGCATATGCGGCACGGAGAAGAAAGCAACGAGAACCAGGTCCGCGACGCATTTTGGCAGACTTCCTGATCGGTGCTCACGCAACTCAGCGCGGGTATCAACTGTTAACGCTAGATGAGTCGATGTATAGAACAGCTTTCGCTGGTCTAAGCCTGATCACGGCATAGTCTGTAGAAAGGTAAACTGATACCAAAGGGCGGAAAAAGCCAGCGGGTCATTGGCAGTTTAAAGGCTTACTGATGAACGAGAAGCGGAAAAGGAATTTGAAAGGGCAATGAAGAAGACGAAAGCCAAAGGCAAAACTAGTTCGAAGAAGAGCCGGCCAGCCGAACATCGCAGCATTAACAATCAGAGAAGGGCCAGCCAGAAGGCGATGAAACCTGATGAGGACCAGGACCAGAGAATCGAAGCCCTGAAACGCCGGGCCGCTGAGCTCTCAGGTGGCCAAATGAAGGTTGGCACGGCGGACGACTACCCCGCCGAGGTGCCAGCCGAAGTGGAAGAAGGATTCTGGAAACACGTGGTGGACTACGAGGAAGCTCCGTGGACG
>DASTJB010000283.1:0-42736 GCA_035717005.1 Candidatus Angelobacter sp. | reverse complement strand
TGAAGAAGATACCGACGCAGCCGGAGTATGACGAAGAAGGCAAGTATCCGTCACGGCGCGCGGTGGAACGGTTTGGGAAGTGGTCAGTGGTGGCGCAGGCTTTTGTTGCGGCTGAAGCCAGAGGCGAGCTGAAAGGCGAGTGGAAGGACGTGATAGAGATGGCGAGGGCGAGGCCGGAGGCGGTGAAGCAGAGCACGCTGCGGTGGCTGCGCCGGTTCATGGTTGCGGCGGGAAAGGGCGCGATGAGACTGGGCGCGCCGGAGAGGGCGGTGGCCGGGCTGCCGAAGCCGCTGTGGGGGAAGAAGTGCGTGACGGCTTCAATGCTGCCGATGATGGTGGCGAGCATTGTGCTGGGCGGAAGTTTCTTGCGCCGGGTGATGCCGGACCGTCCGCTGCTGGGGCCGCCGCTGCACACGGCCACGCTGGCGCACGCGCCGGTGAATGAGATGGGCGTGGGCATGCTGTTTGCCATGGTGGCGAGGGACCTGGGATTCATTATCGAGTCGGTGCAGGCGCCGTTTCCGGATTGCCGGGCCAAGATGGAAGTGCTGCCGGGAAGATGGCAGGACGTGAGAATTGAATTTGAAAAAGAAAGCCGGAACTTTGCCGTGCATAAACACGATCCGAACGGGGCGGACATGATTGTATGCTGGCGGCACAACTGGAAGGAGTGTCCACGGGGGATGATGGTGGTGGAGCTGAGCAGGATATTCAGGAATCGGGTGATCGGGTGATCGCACGTGATCGGACGATCGGGAAAGCGTTACCGCGGATTGACGCGGATAAACGCGGATACAGAAAGCCGGTTCACCACGGAGGCACGGAGAAGATCGGAGATCGGAACGAAAGGAGGGAAGTGAAAGAAGCTGAGCAGCGAAGCTGCGCTCCTTATCCCATAAAAAATCCCCTCCGGTATTTCGCCGGAGGGGTGCGTTTGGTTATCGAGCGCTACTAAGAAAGTTCTTTTCGTCTGCTCATTCGCTCCGCTCACCCAGGACTAAAGTCCTGGGCTGGGGCCCGCGATTCACAAGTGAATCGCTAGACGCTTCCACGCAGTAACGCGTCAGCTTCGCTGACTCGTTACTGTTGCGGCGGCTTCTGGGCCGGCTGCTCAGCGGTCGGAGGCTGAGTGGCGGGCTGTGAAGTCGTGGGCTGCGTGGCCGGCTGAGTTGCGGTCGGCTGAGAAGTCTGGGCCGGGGTCGCGGTGACGCCGCTGCCGCTGGAAGGCGCGCTGGAGTTGGAGGCGTTCAGATCGCCCAGCCCGTTCTTGAGCAGGCTGATCTCGACGCGTCCGCCCTTCTGCCGCGTCATCTTGCCGCCTTCGGCCTGGATGGGCGCGTTGCCCATGCCGACGGTGTAAATCCGGTAAACCGGGATCTCATGGTTCAGGACCAGGTAACGGACGACCATCTGCGCCATGTTGCGCGAGTTCTCGATGGCGGTGCTGCCGCTGCCGGGCGAGAAGCCCTGCACTTCCACGATGTATCCGCGCTGACCTTTCAGCGTGGTGGCCATCTGGTCAAGCGCGTCTTTGGCGTTCTTGCTCAGAGCAGCCTGGCCGGGACGGAAGCGAATTTCAGCCTGCGTGACCGGCTGGTACTGGTCGATCTTGCTGACCGTGTCTTCCACGGTGGCGATGCGGGCATGCGCCTGCTGCGCCGTCTGCTGCGCCTGGTTGGCGCGATTGCCGGCGTCGAGCGCGTGCGTGTCGGCGTCGTTCGCCTTGGTCATCGCGTTGCGAATGCCTTCGGTGGCCCGGGCGTCGACGTCAGCGATCATCTTGGCGTTCTTCGCGGTGAGCTCGTCCAGCTCATTGACGCGGCCGCGGATCGGATCCAGCTGGCGGTTGACGTACTTTTTGCGGGCAAACGGATTCAGGTGTCCCCAGAAACCTTCCTTGCGCTGATACACCAGGGGATCTTTGCCGGTCGCCGTGGCGTTTTGGTCGGCTGACTGCGTTTGCTGCTGCGCTTGCGGTTGGTCTGCGGGTGTGCTCTGTTGATTCTGCTGCGCAACCGCGGTGACTGCGAACGCGGCTACCAGCGACATGGCCAAGATGTACTTTTTCATCGGTAAAGCTCCTATCGACCCTCGGGGGAAAAATGTCGTCGCATCATCGGGGCCACGCTTTCTGCAGGGTGTTGAGCTACCCCCGACTGCGCAATGCTACGCCTTTTCACTACAGCACAGCGAATGCCAAACTGACGCCACGCTTTTGTCCTTGTCCGGCGCTTTATTTTCAATACCTTAGGGCAATCACCTTACCCTGCCCGTCCCAGCCAACCGCGTAATTTTTTCCCTCCCATCCACATTCGCGGGAACCTTTGCACGGCGCGCCCTTGAGGTTACAATACGCTCCACTCGCCCGCCGAGGAGGTACCAGACCCATGCCAGGATTCTGCGCCAACTGTGGCGCTCCGCTCGCCGGCCCGTTTTGCGCCGCCTGCGGCCAGCGCGCCCAAACTCCGTCGCCGTCCCTTCAAGCATCAGCCCAGCCAGTCGCTGCTCCTCAAGCCTTGCCCACACAGCCTGCCGGTGCTGCCTCCCAACCCGCTGCGGCGCCGCAATACGCTCCTCAGCCCGCCTCAGTACCGCCTCCCCAGCCGCAGCCAAAGCCAATCTCCACCAAGACTCTGGTGGTCATCGGCGGCATCGTCCTGGTTCTCGGTCTGGCCGCCTACGGCGTGATGTTCTATGGCGTCCACTGGTTCAAGGGCAAAGTTTCCGGCGTCAGCATCGGCAACTCGGGATCGGTTCACGTTGCAGACGGCCACGCCTGCGATCTCCTCTCCACCGCCGAACTACAGCAGGTGCTTGGCGTCACCGTGGAGCGTAGCTCTGAAATCACGGAAAACAACAATCCCGGCTGTGCCTATTTCACCAACCCCGCTGCCTTCGCCGATCTGCAAAAGATGGCGATCGAGCAGGCCAAGCGCGACTCGGAAAAAGCCTCGCAGGACCCCGCCGTGAAAGATTCCAAGAGCGACAATCCACTCTCACTCCTCGGCCACACCGAAGAGATGGAAGGCATGGTCAAGGGCCTGGGCATGTCGCAGCCCGATCCGGAAGGCAAGGTGTTTTCCTTTACCATCGAGCGCAATTTCCGCCGCTCGAGTTGGGTCCCGCTGCGCGCCACACTCTCCATCGTCCCCGGCTTCAAGCAGGTCGAGGGCGTCGGTGACGACGCGATGATCGGCTCCTTCGGTCACGCCCTCTACATTCTCAAGGGCGATACGATGGTCCATCTCGACACCAATTACGTCCCTGAAGCCCGCGTCCGTGGCGCCGAAATCGGCCGCAAACTGATTTCCCACTACTAAGACGATTTTCATATTGCTATTCCCGAATCGGGACTTATAATGCGTTCCTCGTTGCCTGAAACGCTTAGCAGGTTCCCATCACTTTTGAAACGGGAGGTAAGGAAGCGACGCTCAACTCCGCAATCCTGGGCCCATCTATTCTCACGCGGTAACGTCCTCCCCAGCCCCCAACGGAGGAGAAGATGAAGAGGAAGCAATTTTTGCTGTTTGCCTGTGGCGCGCTGCTGGTTCTTGGTGGTGCGCTGCTCGTGTCAGGCCTCACCGGCCCGACGGCCCCGAACGCTGCCAGCCTCGGCTCTAACTTGGTCCTGCACATTCGCGACTACTGCGATCCCGCCAGCTTCGACGCTGCGGTGGGTCCCAATACATGTGTCCGCGACACTGCGCCAGGAGCTATCACCTTCGGTGCCTTCGTGGCCGAAGTGACAGCCGACAAATCGGTGGGCGCGTGGCGTTTCGTTCCTAATGAGATCAGTGCTGCTCAAGGCGCGACTCTTCATGTCACGAACCTCGGCGGTGAAACCCACACATTTACTCAGGTAAAGGACTTCGGCGGCGGCTTTGTAGGCTTCCTGAACGAAGCGTCGGGAAATCCCACACCTGCGCCTGAATGCGCCCAGATTGTGAACGGCAACTTAGTCCCACAGCCGCCCGGGCCGGACAACATTTTCCTTCCTGCGGGAAACAGCGTCGATGTCCCGCTCGATCAGGAAGTCAATGCCAAATATCAATGCTGCATTCATCCTTGGATGCGGCTTACCATCAGCCCACGCAATCTCACCCACAACCTGGTGCGCTGAAAGCTTCGGAGTAGTGTCGGGAAGGTAAAGGCGGAGACCCTTTGGGCCTCCGCCTGGGTCGTAAGGCGCTATTTCAAGATAAGGCCGAGACTGGCGATCACAATTTCGGCGGTATCAGCGATGAGCAAAGTCCGGCACCACAAACTCGCTCAGGTACTGCTCCAGCTTCTCCCGGTTCTTCTCCCGGTACGCCGGATAATCGCGCGCAATGCCTTCGTCCGCCGCATTTAGCAGTACGTAGGGCTCCAGCATCTTTGCCTGATACAGCTTGAGCAGCAGTATTAAATTTGGGTCTTTCGGGGGTGAAGAAGCTTTCTTCTTTTTCTTGTCGGATTCGCCGGCCTCGGTCCACACTGTCGCCGCCGTGCTCAGCGCGTCTGCCTCTTCGGCAAGGCTGTGCCGGTACTGCTTCTCCTGGGGAAAATGCTTCTTGAATTCATCTCCCTGCCAGCTCGCCTTTGCCAGACTATAGGTCAGCCATACCGCGGAAACCTCTTCCGGCCAACTCGGGTCGATCGTGATATTGATGTTCTTGTCGTCTTTTCTTGTGACGGTGTTGGGCACGTCAATGTGCACCCGCTTCAGCTCAAGCTTATTGATTCGTGCCCAATACTGCAGTCCTCTCCAGGTAATCGGGTTATAAGGCTCGGCGACCACCGCTTCTATGAATCGCTTCCGCGAATTCTCCACGTCGCCGTTCTTGAGCAGCATGTCCGCGTAATACCGGTGCGCGGTCTCCCGGTTCGGGTCCACCTCGATCGCTTTCTGATACCACTCGCCTGCCTTGCTCCAGTTACTGGCCGCATAGTAAGTGTCCCCGATGTACAGCACAGCAGAATAATTCTTCGGCTCGTACTCCAGCACCTTGGAATAGTTTTTGATGGCCTCGTCAAAATCGCGTCTGGCAAATGCGGCCTCCGCCGCCTTCATCGCCTGTCCCGCAGGCGAGTCCGCATAGCGAATCACTCCATCCTCCGGCATGGTTTGCAGCACATTCTCCACTCGTTCTGACTTCAGGCCCAGCTTCTTCGCCTTCAGCAGCAACTCCCGTCCGCGCATGAGCTCCTTTTTCTGGGTTTGCTCATCGTCCTGCGTTCCGGCGTCGGTGACCAGACAAAGGCCCAGGGCGGCCAGTACTTCACGATCGTCAGGGCTTTTCCCCGCCAGCTCTTCCAGCAGCGGCAATGCTTCAATATGTTTCCCGTCGTTGAAAAGTTGGAACGCCTTCTTGCGGGTGTCGTCGCCTTGGGTCTGGGCATAACCAACCGACCCTAACAAGAAACCACAGGCAGCTATCGCCAGGAAAAACAGAGATTTGACTGAGCGCATCTTTCTCCTCCTTCACAAGCAGCCTGATGAAAGAACGATGTTACCTCTAAAAGCTTGCACTGTATCCATTTCTGCACACGCCGTCCCGACCCGCGAAGGCAAACCGCGTCCGCGGCGCCGAAATCGGCAGCAAATTGCTCTCGCATTAGCGATTGATCTCAAGATCATTGCGCCCACACGCCGGGGTTAATCCCCGCCTTGCGGAGGAGATTGCGTCCCGGCGCGGTGAATCAGCAGAAGTTGTGAAGAGAATCCAGCGCCGAAGCGCGTGCGTCAGGAGCACGAAAAAGTGAAGCGGCGAATGCTCGTGAGCGGTTTGGAGCGAAGCGACAGGAACAAAAGATCACTCCGCGCGCAATGCCTGGACAGCGTCCACCCGCGCCGCTCGCATGGCTGGCAGCGCGGACGCGACGACGGCGGTAATGAGAATCACCAGGGCTGAAAGAATCAGCGGCAGCGCTCCCGGCTGTTGCAGTTCCGCAACGTATTTACCAGCTCCTCTCAGAACTCCGAACCCCACCGCCATACCTGCGGCTATGCCGATGCTTCCGATCACCACGCCCTCAAGCAAAACGTTGGCCAGAATGCTCCGGGGCTGAGCGCCCAGAGCCAAACGAATCCCGAACTCCCGTGTGCGGCCGCTTACCGAGAACGCCAGCACGCCGGATACGCCAACGGCTGAAATCAGCAGAGCCAGCCCGGCAAATCCGCCAAAGACGATGGCGTTGAGGCGATTGGGCGTCATCACTTCCGCGCGGACGTCGGCCAGCGTGCTGGCGCGTTCCACCGGTTGTTCGGCCGAGAGATCGCGTATGATGCGCGTGATGGTCGGCACCAGCGCGTAAGGATCGTTCTTGGCACGCACAAAAAGACGCCCACTAACGAATTCCTGGTCCGAGGGCTGATAAATCGTCATCGACGGCATGGGGATGATGTTCTCGTCGTCCACATCAGGCACTACGCCGACAATCCTCCGCGGCTCGTAGCTGATGCCGATGAACTTCATCACGCCGTCGGTCCACTGCAGGTGACGGTCCACGGCTTCACGCCCGGGAAACAGCTGCTGCGCCAGGCTCTGGCTGATGATGACCACGCGCTCTGAGCCGTCTTTATCGCCCTCACGAAAGTCGCGGCCTTCGAGAATGGGCATGCCCAGCGTTTCAAAATAGCCCGGAGAAATCGAGCGGAACACCGCCCGAGGATCATCCTTGCTGTCGCGTCTTGCTCCCTCGACGGAGAATTGGAACCGGATGCCCAGACCCTGCGTATCTCGCCAGGGAACGGTGAATCCAGTAGAGACGTGGGCCACGCCTGGCAGGCTGCTCACGCGGCGCGCCGCTTCACGATAAAACTCGCGCACCTGCTCCTGTGTCTTGCCGTAGTTCATCACCGGCAGGTTCACCGCCAGAACGTGCGCGGTCTCAAACGGCGGCTGCGTCCGCTGGAGGACCAGCAGAGTCCGCAACAGCGCGCCGGCGCCCGCCAGCAAGAGGAACGAAGCGGTGATTTGCGTAATGGCGAACATACGCAGCCGGCGCCTGCTGGCTCCGGTTACGCGGACTCCAGTGCTCGCCAGGCCCAGGCCTTGCGAGACATCGGCTGAGGGCAGCCGGGGAACAAATGCCAGGAAGACCGCGGCGGCCAGCGCCAGGGCTACGCCAATCCAGATCATGCTGGAATCGAGCGTGAGATCGAGTGCGCGCACGGAGAAGCGAGCTGCATAGCGGGCCAGGATCGAAACCATCGGCGCGGCGATCGCCACTCCTGCCAGTACGCCGCTGCCGCACAGAACAATCGCTTCCGCCAGCAATGACCGCCGAAGAGCAGCAGTCGAAGCCCCCAAAGCCGAGCGAATGGCCAGCTCAGATTCGCGGCGGACAGTTCTTGCCAGAATCAGATTGGCAACGTTCGAACACGCGATCACGAACAGAAGACCGGAAGCGGCCAGCAATATCCACAAAATCGTCCGGGCACGCGAGTTGAGCTGGTCATGCATCCGTCTAACAGCGATCTGGTATTGATAGTTGGGCTTGTAAACCTCCGGATGCGCGGAGAGCATGGAGGCATAGACCGCGCGCAGCTCCGCTTTCGCCGCTTCCAGCGGCGCATCTGGCGCGAGCCGGCCGAAGACTTCCGTCATGCGGTGCTCGCGGCCCTGTACCATGGTGGCCGAGAGGTGATGCGGGCTGGTCACGATGTTGGCGATGATCTCGGTTTCTTCCGGGTAGGGCACTGACGGCTCCAGAACGCCGACGATTGTCGCCGTGCGAGTGCCGTCAAAGCTCCCCAGGCGCAGCTGTTTCCCAATCACGCCAGGATCGCGGTGGAGCGAGTCCCAA
Organism: Candidatus Angelobacter sp.; assembly: GCA_035717005.1. Lineage (GTDB taxonomy): Bacteria > Acidobacteriota > Terriglobia > Terriglobales > Acidobacteriaceae > Angelobacter. The sequence goes on along the minus strand of DASTJB010000283.1, from coordinate 34,948 downwards.
AACCGATAGGTAAGCACCACCGCGCCGGCAGCATTGGGGCCGTCGTCGCCGGGCCCGAGGAGTCGTCCTAGCACTGGGCGCAGTCCCATCACGTCGAAGTAATTCCCATCGACAACGCCGGCGCGGATCTCACGCGGATCGCCCAGGCCGACCATGGTGAAACCGACCGCCGAAAAAGTCCCAAGTTCCTTGATTGTCTTCAGGCCGGCCCCGATATCGTTGATCTCGGGCACGGAGAAGGCCGTGTTCTCCTGGTGCAGCCCCGGCGCGCTCTGGCGGATATAAAGGAGATGGTCTTCGTCGCGATTGGCCAGCGGACGCAGCAGCACTCCGCGGACCACGCTGAAAATGGCGGCGTTGGCGCCAATCCCAAGCGCCAGCGTGATGGCGACAATGATCCAGAGCGCGCGAGCGCGCCCCAGCGAACGTACGGCAATTTTCAGATCGCGAAAAAATGACATGATGGTCCTCTATTGTCCTGCGGTCCCGCTGCTTTGGCAATCTTCCCCGGCTCTACAAAATATAGACGAATGAGGCCGCCGAAAATCGACAGGTTCGTCAGGAAATGACGAATTTATTTCCGGGCCAGCCGCCCTCCTTAGCTGAGGGGCCGCGTCAGCCGGCTGCGTTCAAGCACTTTTTCCGGAATTGACTTCTCTGCGCTCTCTGCGTCCTCTGCGGTGACAAGACTTAGAGCGCCAGCCTCTTCTTCGCCGGAAAATACCTGCGATGCTGCTCCCGAATGTAGTTGTCCGTCATACCCGCCAGGTAGTCGCAGACGATCCGGTGGAGTGGCTCCTGTTGGGCCTTCTCCTGGTAGCTCAGTGGCAGCATCCGCGGCATCTTCACGTAAAAATCAAATAGTTCAGCGATCACCTGCTCCGCCTGCTGCTTGTCCGGCTGAAGCGCCGCGCTGAAATAAACGTTCTGATACAGAAATTCCCGGATCTCTTTGCGCTCACGGTCCACCTCCGGGCTGAAGGCAAACAGCCGCTGCGGAAATTGCCGCACCTCGTCCACCGACTTTACTCCCGCCTCCGCAATCAGCACCCGGCTGTGCGCAATCAGGTCGCTCACCAGGCGGTCCAGCACGCGCTTAAGCGTCTCATTGAACTTCAGTTTCTCGCTCGCCGCCGGATACCGCTGCGCGACTTCGCCATACAATCTCTTGAACAGCGGCACGCCCTCGCGCACCTGCTCGCGCTTCAGGATCTTCGCCTCTACGCCGTCGTCCAGATCGGCCGTGGAATACGCGATCTCATCCGTCAGGTCGATCATCTGCGCCTCCAGCGGCGGCCGCTGGTCCAGCAGATATTCCGCAAGCTGCGGGAACGCGGCTGCATTGTAATCGCGCGAGTGCTTCACGATCCCCTCGCGCACCTCGAACGTCAGATTCAAGCCGGGAAAATCCGCGTAGCGCTGCTCAAACTGCTCCACCGTGCGCAGCGCGTGCAGGTTATGGTCGAACTGGTCGCCATGCCTGCGCATCGCCTCATCCAGAATGCGCTCGCCTGCGTGCCCAAACGGCGGATGGCCCACGTCATGCACCAGAGCCAGCGCCTCTACCAGGTCTTCATTCAGCCCCAGTTCGGCGGCAATCGTCCGCGAAATCTGCGCCACTTCGATCGTGTGCGTCAGCCGGTTGCGAAAATGGTCGGAGCGGCGGCGGGTGAAGACCTGGGTCTTGTTTTCCAGCCGGCGGAAGGCCCGCGAGTGCACCACGCGGTCGCGGTCGCGCTGGAAATCGTTGCGGTACGGGTGCGCCGGCTCCGGATAACGCCGTCCGCGGCTCTCCTCCGCCCGCAACGCATAGGGAGCAAGCATGAGGGAAGTGTATCGCAGCCGCTCGTGCGCGGAGTAGAATACATCCGCTTACTGGCTCGACCATGCCCTACACTCTGCGCGCGCTCTCATTGGCCAAACTTCTCAGGCAGACGCTCGCCCTTTACCGCTCTCATTTCTTCCTGTTTCTCAGCATCAGCGCCGTTCCCAGCCTGGTCCTGTTCATGCTTCAGCTTGCTCTGGACAAGATGCCGGCTGGCCGTCCTCATCACCCTGAAACGGTTGGCTTGCTGGCGACCCTGGGAATTTGGTGTGCTTCGCTGCTTTCCAGGTCCATTACGACTGCGGCCACTACCGTTGCCGTTTCCGACATCTACACCGATCGCCTGCCCGATATGTGGGACTCGTTCGCTCGGCTGTCGGGCAGGGCCTGGCGCATTATCCTCGCCGCCTTTCTGGTGGAAATCTATGTCGCGTTTGGCGCGTTGTTTTGCCTTGTGCCAGGCATCTACTTCGCCGGTGTGTACGGCCTGGCTATACCCGTTATTGCGCTCGAAAATATGGGCCCGAAAAGGGCGATGGACCGAAGCGAGCAACTGACCAAGGATTCCACCGGGCGCATCATTCTGGTCTACTTCCTGACCGCGATTCTTACTGGCATTCTGGTGGCCATGCTGAATGCGGGCGCAACTTATCTGGGATGGACCTCGAACCAGAGCATTGTTTCAAAGCATGTCTTGAGCCTTGTTACGGCAGCAATTGGCGGCATCCTCTTCGGCCCTATCAGCGCGATCGCGCTGGCGCTCGAGTACTACGATCTTCGCGTCCGCTTTGAAGGCTTCGACCAGCGACACCTGCGGACTCTGATGATGACGCCCGACGCGCTTCCTCAAAACCCTTATGCCAACATAAACGGCTGACACAGTTCACGGCCGCATGTATCCTTGCCGGTCATGGACTCGCCCATCTCCGCCTGGGAAAACTTCTACGTCATCGTCGGCTCTTCTGCCGGCGCGCTCACCGGCCTGCAATTCGTGGTGATCGCCCTCATCTCCGAGAGCAGCCGGCCCGGCAGCATGCGCGAAGTCCACGCCTTTGGCACCCCCACTATCGTCCACTTCTGCGGCTCGCTGCTGATCTCCGCGATCCTGAGCGCTCCCTGGCGCACGCTCCACGCAGCCGGCGTGGCGCTTGCCGTCTGCGGCGCCGCCGGTGTCTTCTATGCCCTGAACATCATTCGCCACGCGCGCGCGCAAACCGGCTACCAGCCCGATAGGGAAGACCTGTTCTTTTACATCATCTCCCCACTCGTTCTCTACTCAGCCTGGACAATCTCCGCGGTCCTGCTCGCTCTGCATCACCCTTCGGCCCTGTTCGGCATCGCCGGCGTCGCGCTCCTGCTGCTCTTTCTCGGGATCCACAACGCCTGGGACAGCGTCACCTACATCGCCATCGTCCACTCGAAAGATAAAAAGGAATGAACAGCCACAAACGCTAAGCCCCCGAACCGGGACGTTCAGGGGATGAGTGTTGACTGGCTGCTTATCTCAACCCGCCCGACGCCGCCAGCAACTCGCCGGTCAACCAGCCCGATGCTTCCGAGGCCAGGAACACCGCCACTGGACCAATGTCGTCCGGCTGCCCAAACCGCCCCAGCGGCGTCTGTGCGACTATTTGCTTTTCGAAGTCGCTCCCGACGATCCCGGCTGAGCGTGTTCCCTCGGTGTCTACGCCACCCGGATTGATCGAGTTGACACGAATCTTCCTTGGCCCAAGTTCATTGGCCAGTACTCTCGTCACGGCATCCACCGCGCCCTTCGTGGCCGTATACACAACGGAATTTGGCGGAGTTAACGTGCTGACAACCGACCCGATGTTGATCACGCTGCCGCCCTTCGGCCCAAAGTACTTCACTGCCTCACGCGTCGCCTGGATCAGCCCCAGCACGTTGGTATTGAACACGCGATGAAATTCCTCTTCCGTCACCTCTTCCAGCGGATGCAGTTCGTAAACGCCCGCGTTGTTGACCAGAATGTCCAGCTTGCCAAAAGCTTTCTTTGTCTCCGCAAACAGCCGCTTCACGTCTGCGGACCTGGAAACATCGCCCTGTACGGCGATGGCGTGTCCGCCGTTGCTGTTAATCTCTTTGACCACCAGTTCCGCTCCCTCCTTACTCGAAGCGTAGTTCACGGCCACGGCCGCGCCCGCCGCGCCCAGCTTTTTTGCGATTCCCGCTCCAATCCCCTTGGAAGCCCCGGTCACGATAGCCACTTTGCCTTTAAGGTCGCTCATCTCAATTCTCCTTTCGCCTGATTCCCGACGTTTTGACATTTAGATAACTATCGAAATGAAAAGATTCAAGAGAGCAGTGGAAAAACAAAAATAACCTTAAGATCAGTGGAATCAGCTATCAGCGGCAGGGGGTCAGATTTGTGCCAGTCGCTCCAGATACGCACGCAGCACATCCCGCCGCAGCGCAAGATTGGCAAACTTGCCCTTGCGCGTAATCTCGATCAGCCCAGCCGTTTCCAGCTCTTTCAAGTGATGGGACAGCGTGGCCGCGCTGATCTCGTGGCACTTCTGCAGCTGCCCGCATGCCATGGCCTGGCCGCTCGCTCCGATTGCCTTCAGCATCTCGTACCGGCGCGGTTCGGCCAGCGCGCGGGCAATCCGCGCAAACTGCCGCTCCGACAGCCGGCCGCTTCTGGAAGTTGTCATTGTCTAAAAATTAACCCCGAAAGATTTGATTGTCCAGAAGCTGCAGATCTACCGCAGAACACGCTGAGAGCACAGCGTGCAATAAACTAGATTTCCACTGCGCTCTCTGCTTCCTCTGCGGTAAAAAAGAAGAGGCCCCTGAACTCGAGATTGTTCAGGGGCTGAATGCTGACGGCTGAATGCTGACGGCTGAATGCTGACTACTGCTTCTGCTGCGCCAATTTCACCTTGGTCGACTCCAGCTTTTTGGTCACTCTGGCCACGTCCTGCTGGTCCACGTCTCCCGGCACTGACTTGTTCCACTCATCCAGCGCGCGCTCCCAGTGGCTGGCCGCCAGCTTGAAGCGGTTGGTCCGCGCATACAGTTCGCCCAGATGGTCCTGGATGGTCGCATCGTTCGGCGCCTTGTCCGCCGCGCGGCGCAGGTTCTCTTCCGCCTGGTCATAATTGCCGAGCTTGAAATAGACCCAGCCCAGCGAATCGATGTAGTTGTAATTCTGCGGGTCGAAGTCCAGCGCCTTCTTGACCAGTGTGAGCGCCTCTTCCAGGTGCGTGTTGCGGTCAGCCAGCATGTAGCCCAGATAATTCAGCGTCATGCTGTTGTTCGGGTCCTGCTGCAATACCTGGCGGAACGCCTGTTCGGCCTGGTCATATTTTTTCTGCCGCTCGAAGATCGATCCCTCAAGAAACTTGATGTATTGCTTCTCTTCCGGACGGGCAGAAAGTTTCTCTGCCTGCGCAATCGCCTCTTCCGCGTCCTTCCATTTCTTCAGGCGCATGTAGATCTGCGAGAGCATGATGTAGCTGTCGCGATCATCTGGCCCGCCTTTCAGTACTGACTTCGCCAGCTGCAGGCTTTCATTCTCTTTGCCGCTGTCGGCCAGCTGCTGCGCGAGCGTCAGCTTCAGCCCTTTGTCGTCGGGGATCTTTTTCACCGCTTCCTGCGCCAGCCGGGTGGCCTCATTCCACTGCTTCTGTTCGCGATACGCATCGATCACGTCCTGATAGCCGCGCGCCGCCTCCTCGCCGCCCAAATCGATGATCTTGCGGAAGGTCTCGATCGCCAGTAGCGGCCGCCCTTCCTCGCGATAGATGTTCCCCAGCCGCTCCAGGAAAATCGCGCGATTGTTCTTCTCTCCGGCAGGCGCGTCGGGTGTCAGCGGGCGCGACACCAGCTTCTGCAAAATCGTCGCCGCCTCGTCATATTTGCCCTGCGCTTCCAGAATCAGCGCCTGGTTGTAAGGGATTTCCAGCGAGTCCTGCACCAGCGGGCTCGCCTTCTTCAGGTTCTCCATCGCCAGGTCAAACTTGCCCATCCGGCGGTAGATCTCCGCCAGCCGGATCGCGGCCGTGGCGTCCTGCGGATCGGCGTCCTGCACGCGCTTGTATTCTTCCAGCGCGGCGTCGATCTGGTTGTCATTGGAGAGGTTCTGCGCCAGCCCGCGCATGGCGTCAAGGTTCTCCTTGTCCATGCTCACGGCCTGCCGGAACGCCGCAATCGCTTTTTTGTATTCCTTCTGCTGCTCGTAGGTGGCGCCCAGCGCCGCATAAATTTTTGAAGAGCGCTTGCCCTCCGGCACCTGGCTCAGCACCTCGGCCGCTTTCTTATTGTCGCCCTCTTCGTTGTAGAGGAAAGCCAGGTTGGTCACCGCCTCTTCCGAGCCCGGATCGAGACTGACCGCGGTTTTCAATTCGCTTTCCGCCTTGATCAGGTCCTTGTTGACGATGTACAGCCGGCCCAGTAACAGATGATTGTCGGCATTCTTCGGCTCGATCCTGGCCAGCGCCTGGTACTGCTCAATCGCCAGGTTGAGAATTTCGCGTGACTGCGATCCCGGCTGCATGTCGCCCAGCGACCGCAGATAAATCCGCCCCAGCAGCTTGTGCGCTTCCAGATTGTCCGGATCGCGCTTGATGATCTCCTGGGCTTCGGTCACAGCGTCGCGAATGCGGCCGGTTTTTGCGTACAACTCGGCCAGCGCGGCGTTGAGGTATTCAGAAGTCGGGTCATTCTCGATTGCCAGCCGGTACTCTTCAATGGCTTTCGTCGCGAACTCTGAGCGCCCGTACATCGCCATCATCTCTTCGTACATGTGCGCCAGTGCGAAGTGATAGTAGGCCGCTGCCTGGTCGGGTTTCTTCGCCGCCGCCTGCGCGTTTTTCTCCTGGGCCGTCTGTGCCGGTGCACTCCGGGTCGCGGGGGCCTGTGCCGGCGCCTTGGATTGGGGCTTTTGCTGCGCGGTCAGGCTGAGCGAAGCCAGCAATAAAGTCAGTAAGGAAAAAGAGCGGGTTGGTATGAGAGTCATAAGTCGGACTGTGCTTACCCCTTTACTTTGATGCGTGGGCTCGACTGTCGGTAGCGGCATTTCTCTCCCAATTCTAGCCCTGAAGTCCCCCCATTTTCGCGGAGATGACACTTCTTAACTAGTGACGGAAGTGACGGACTCCCGTGAGCACCATGGCCAGTCCTAAGCGGTTCGCCGTATCGATCACCTCCTGGTCCCGCATCGATCCCCCCGGCTGTATGATCGCCGTGGCGCCCGCCCTGGCAATCTCTTCCACACCATCCGGGAACGGGAAGAAGGCGTCTGATGCTGCAACCGTGCCCTGCAAAGGTAAGATCGCCTTCATCGCCCCAATCTTGCATGAGTCCACTCGCGACATCTGTCCCGCGCCCACGCCTACCGTTTGTCCCTCGCGCGCGTAGACAATCGCGTTTGATTTCACATGCTTGCAGACCCTCCAGGCAAACTTGAGCGCGCGCATCTCTTCCGCCGACGGCTGCCGCGTGCTCACGACCTTCAGCTCCGCGTCGCTGAGCGGCCGGATGTCGGCATCCTGCACCAGCATGCCGCCCGAAACCTGCTTCATGGCAAACTTTTGCATACTCGCCTGTACTTCCACGAGCCGCAGGTTTTTCTTGGCAGCAAATTTCTCTTTCGCCTCCGGCGTATAACCCGGCGCCGCAATCGCCTCCACAAATAACTTTGCGATCTCTTCAGCCGCCCCGCCGTCGATCACCCGGTTTACGCCAATCACTCCGCCAAAAGCCGAAACCGGGTCCGTTTCCTTGGCCTTCATGTAGGCTTCCAGCAGCGTTTTGCCCGTCGCGCAGCCGCTGGGGTTCGTGTGCTTGATGATGGCGCACGCAGTCTCTTCAAACTCATGCGCCAGGTCCCAGCAGGCTTGCAAATCGACAATGTTGTTGAATGAAAGCTCCTTACCCTGGAGCTGCTTCGCGTTGGCCACGCCCGTTCCCGATCCGTCCGAGTACATCGCTGCGCGCTGGTGCGGGTTCTCGCCGTAACGAAGATCCATCACCTTGTTAAGCGAAAAGCGCAGCACAGAAGGAAAGTCCTCTCCGCCCTGAGCCGGGGGAAGATGAAATTGCTTTGCTTCGTCCAGGTTGATCTTCTCGAGCGTCGCCGAAATCGCGCTGTCATACGCCGCGGTCGTCGCGAACGCCTTTTGCGCCAGCTTCCAACGCGACGCCAGGCTCAACTCGCCGCCGGAACCCGCCATCTCCTGCGCAATCGCCGCATAATCCTCCGGCGAAGTCACGATCGCGACGTCTTTGAAATTTTTCGCCGCCGACCGCACCATTGAAGGTCCGCCAATGTCGATGTTCTCGATCATCTCGTCAAAATGCACGCCTGGTTTGGCCGCAGTCTTTTCAAACGCGTACAGGTTCACCACCACCATGTCGATTGGCTGAATGCCGTGCGCCTTCGCCGCCGCCACGTGCGCCGCGTTCCCACGAATATGCAAAATGCCGCCATGGACCTTGGGATGAAGGGTCTTCACCCGCCCATCCATCATCTCGGGAAAGCCTGTGAGCTCAGAGATATCTTTCACCGCGATTCCGGCCTCGCGCAGCAGCTTGGCCGTGCCGCCGGTCGAGACCAGTTCCACCTTCATCGCGGCGAGCTGCCGGGCAAAATCCACCAGACCAGTCTTGTCGGTAACGCTCAAAATCGCGCGCTGAATCTTTGGCACTGTTGTTTCCTTGGGAAGGGAATCGGACGGATTACAGAATAAGGTAGCAGAAAAATCGTGTATTTAGTATTTGGTACTTGGTATTTGGCAAAGCTGGTCGGGTGTAAAGGACGCTCACTCATGCGCCAGAGGTGGAAGTAGCCCGGTGGGGACGAGAATCGAACAAGCTAAATACCAAGTACTAAGTACCAAATACCACTATTTTGGCCTCGCCTTCAGCTTCGCCTGGCCGCCCTTCATCTCCACCGTGTACTCCACTGACTTGCAGTCGTATTCTTTTTTGAGCTGCGCGGTCTTCTGCCTGACGAACTTTTTAAACGAGTCGAGATTGGCCGAGTTCTTTTCCCCCGTCTTTTTCCGCGCCTCGGTCAGCGCCTGGAACAGCGATTCCACCTGTCCGTGATCGCCTCCGTCTGAAACAAGCAGGCTGAACGGACGCTCATGGCCGGGGTGCTCTTGATGTTCGAGTTCCTTCTGCGCTTCGTGCTCTTCGTCGGTGCGAATCCCCTGGATACCCAGGATCGCGTCCTGCGGCCGGCGGTAGCCCTCTTCCTTGATGAGCAGTTTCTGCTGCCACAGCGCGTTATACAGCGCGTAACGTTGCTGCAACGTGGTGTAGCGGAAGCGCTGGGCGTAGTTCATGTGGTGCCCATCGGCAAACTTTTTGAGCAGCGTCTTGACCTTCCACTCGATATCGGCCGGCGGCTTCTTGGACCCGCCGCCGAAGTACATGTCGTACTCCACCTTGAGCCGGCGAATCTGGTCTTCCAGCAGCGTCAATTCTTCATCAATTGCCAAGGGGGCCGCTCCAAAATCGTCGTCGGATGCCGAGGGTAGTCTTACGCGGACTATACCACAGCGTCCTGGCCTTCCACATTCTGGGGGTACAGGGACTCAGGGCCTGAATCAGGGCGTCACAGCGACGCGCACTGGCTCCGCAGCATTTGCGATGGTCCGATGACCTGATGGCCCGATGACCCCAGTTTCTCCTCATCCCGGCAAGCTCAGCATCCGATACTCCACCGTCGTCGCGATCAGCGCATAACGCTTCAGGATCCGGGCATCGGGCAGCTGGAATCCAAGTGCGTCTGCCAGGCGGTCCATGGTGGAAAAAATGAAGCAGACGTAAATCGCCTGGCGCAGGGCCGCATCACTAAGCCCAGCAGCCCGCGCCGTCCTCACATCTTCACCGGTGATTTCATCCGGGTGCAGCGTGAGCTTCTCCAGGAACCCCAACGCGGCACGAATCCGCGCGTCGATCGGCGCTGTCTGCCAATCTGCCAGCACCGCCTTGACCCTTGCGTCCTCGCCCTCCGCCCTGGCCGCGACCGCGGCATGGCTCAGCTCTCAAAACCGGCACTGGTTCAGTCGCGAGATGAACGCCGCGAAGATCTCCAGCTCCGCTACCGTCCATTCGCCGCGCGAGCGCAGCGCCTCCTGCACGCAGCGGGCAAAATGTTTACCAAAAAAATCGCGCCGGTAGGAAACCACACTTACAGAACCCGGAACGTGGCCGCCCAGGAAGGCGCGAATCACGGCATATTGGCAGCGCTGCAGCCAGCCGCTGCCCCGTTCCAGGACCTTGAGGCGCATTACTCCGCCTCTTCCATGGCGCGCAGCCCCGCATCCAGCCGGCGCACGCCCGCCCCGGTGGCCGCCGCCAGAATCAATTCAAAGAGTTGGTCCTCAGAGTAGCCGGCCGCGAGCGCCTGCGAAATGTCTTCATCGTTCACGGCCCATGGCTGGTCCGCAATTCTTCCCAGCAAGACCAAAAGATTTTCCGGTACTTTTCCGTTCCTCAGACGCACCCGATCGAAAACGGCCCGCCGCAGCGAAGTGTCGGTCTGTCCCGGCGATTCAAGCAGGGAAGAAAGCACCCTCTCCACCGTTGTTGGTCGTTGCATGCCGAGATTCTACACCGCTTAAAAAACGCCGGCACAGGCAGGCATACAACCAATTTTTCAGGCAGTTCATCGCTTCTCAGATTGCATCTAAGGATTAAGTATGGTTCCCAAAGCCCTGCTCAAAAATCGTACCCGGATCGTCATTGCTGACGATCATGCCGTCCTGCGCGAATCCCTGGCGTCTCTGCTGTCTTCGCAACCGGACTTCGTGGTCGAAGGCCGCGCCTCCAACGGCCAGGAAGCGCTCACCCTGGTGAAGGACAATCCGCCCGACGTGCTGGTGCTGGACCTTTTCATGCCGGATGGCGACGGCTTTGAAGTGCTGCGCACGCTTGACCGCGCCGGCAGTCGCGTCGCCGCCGTGGTGCTCACCGGGTCTGACAGCGAACTGGATTATGCCCAGGTGGTAAAGCTCGGCGCCCGCGGGTTGGTCCTCAAGAGTGACGGCCCGGAAAAACTCTTCGCCGCCATCCGCACCGTGGCCAACGGCGAGCTGGCGTTCTCTGACGAACTCGCCCAGCAGGTCCTTACCACCATGACCGCCGAATCCAAGAGCTCGGCCAATACCATGGGCCGGCTCTCCACGCGCGAGCGCCAGATCGCCTATCACGTCGCCCGCGGGATGAAGAACAAAGACATCGGTGAGGCGCTTTCCATCAGCGAAAACACCGTCAAGCGCCACCTGCAGAGCATTTTCACCAAGACCGGCGCCCGTGACCGCCTGGAACTCGCCGTGCTCGCTCTGAGCGAGGCCAGTAAGGCAGCTTGATTTTCCGAAGTCCCGAATCCCGCGCAACAAATGGCTGACTTCAATGTTCAAGGCAAACGCGCGGGTGAGGGATCCCTATGAATGACGAGGATCTTCGGGGTATCGACTGTCAGTTTGTGAGAAGGTAGGGATCCCTCCCCTTCGACAAGCTCAGGGTCGGGACTTCGGAAAAACTATTTTCCCGCCCCGGCCGCCATCTTTTTCACCATGGTCAACACCAGCTTGCGGTCGCTGTCATTCAGGTTCATGGCGTAGCGGCGGATCTGCGTCAGGAAGCGGACCTCATCTTCGGTCAGCGGCGGCAGGTTCTTGGTATTTCCGTTGGAGAGGTGGTCGGTAAAGAATTGCCCCAGCGGCAGCTCCATCGCGTTCGCAATCTTGGAAAGCGTGTCCAAAGACGGGATGGTGTGGCCGTTTTCCACGCGCGAAAGATAACAGCGCAGCAGTCCGGTGCGCTTCTCAATGTCGCCCTGCGACATGCCCTTTTGCAAACGGTAGTTTCTGATGGTCTCGCCGATGTTCATTTACGGAGCCAGCTTTGGAAATGCTCCCTGGGGTTGCTTGGATAGTAATCAGAGTGGCAACTTTCTGCAAGAACAATTTTTGTCATTCATCCACGCCACTCCGCTTAAGTGAATTCACATTGATTTCTGCTGTTAATTTCCCAATTGCAAAATGGCTTCACCTGGATTGCGATATTTACCATTTAGATATACGGCGTTTCTGATCCGGCGCATTAGTCTGCGCTGCTACCTGCTTGTGAGCGCTCCTTCTTTGCCCGCGAAGGCAGGGCAAGTTCCATGAAAAGCATCTGCCCGACCGGCGTTTTGTAATATGGCTCGATCTCGCTAAAGCCCATGGCGCGATACATTGCGATGGCGCGGTCCATCTTCCCCGGGACCGTATCCAGCCGCATGCGCGTGTAGCCGGCTTCCACCGCTTCGGCGATCACACGCTCCGCCAGCGTGCTGCCGATCTCATGGCCCCGGAATTCCGGACGCACGTATAAGCGCTTCATCTCGCACAGCCCGGGTTCGTTCATTGGGCGCAGCGCAATCATGCCCGCGGTGTTTCCATTCCAAAGCGCCAGCAGCAGGCGTCCTGCCGGGGGCGCGTACTTGCCCGGCAGCGCCCGCAACTCCTCGTCGAATCCCTGAAAGCACAAATCAAACTCGAGCCACCTGGCGTACTCGAGCATCAGCTTGCGGGCGGTCGCGATCTGCTCCGGAGTTTCGGCCTGTACGACTTCTAGCATCTCGATCAAACCAGCACAGCTGTGCACCGTGCACCTCGGTATTTGGTACTTGGTATTTGGCCGTAAGGATCCAGGCCTGCCTTGCTGCTCCAAACAGCTTTGGTCTTCCACACTCAACCTAAGTACCAATTACCAACTACTAAGCACCGCCGCTACCCCATCAGCATTCCGCCGTTTACCTTCAGCACGTGGCCCGTGATGTATGCCGCTTCTTCTGAGGCCAGGAAGCGTACCGCGTGGGCCACTTCCATGTCCGTGCCGGCCCGGCCCAGCGGAATCATCTCATTGACCTTCGACTTCAGTTCCGTCGAAAGCCCTTCCGTCATCGCGGTCTCGATGTACCCCGGCGCCACGGCATTCACAGTAATGCTGCGCGAGGCCACCTCGCGCGCCATGGCCATGGTGAAGCCGATCAGCCCGGCCTTCGATGCGGAATAGTTCGCCTGCCCCGCCTGCCCGGTCTGCCCGAAGACGCTGGTGATGTTCACGATGCGCCCCCAGCGCTGCCGCACCATGGAGCCGATCACGGCCTGCGTGGTGAAAAACGCGCCGCTCAGGTTGGTCTGGATCACCGCGTCCCAGTCCGCGCGCTTCATGCGCATCAACAGTGTGTCCCGGGTGACGCCGGCGTTGTTGACCAGAATCTCGATCTTTCCGAAGCGTTCCAGCACCGCCTTCACCGCCGCTTTGACTTCATCTTCATTGCTCACGTCCATGCGGAATGTGGCGGCCTGTCCGCCTTTGGCTTCGATTTCGCTGGCGACTCCGGCCAGCTTCTCTTCATTACGCGCGGCCAGCGCGAGCACGGCGCCGCTCTCAGCCAGCGCCAGTGCGCACGCGCGCCCGATCCCCTGCGAAGCGCCGGTCACCAGCGCCACACGGCCTGTTACTCCTGCCATCCCGTTTTAGCTCCTTAGATTAATAGGGTGAGCGATGGCGAGCGCCGGATTGCGCGAGCTATCGCGAGGGCGAAGCAGCTTGCTGCGGAGCCCCTTGAACCAGGGGTGAGCGATGGCGAGCGCCGGATTGCGCGAGCTATCGCGAGGGCGAAGCAGCTTGCTGCGGAGCCCTTGAAAAAAAGACATACCTGCGAATTATATCGAGGTTGACGCGACGATCGGTCCGCCGGGGCTGGGGCGGTGTCTCCGCGGGGCGCTGCCCACGCGAAGTGTGACGCCCGTCACAGCCACACGGAAAGAAGACGAGGAAAATACCGCTCCATAAGCATCCGCGTTCAACCTGCATCTGGCCGCTGGATGCTCCGCGCAATCGAACATCAATGATTCTTTGCGGAAGTCATTGATTTTCGTCGATTAAAAAAGGAGAGCCCGGGGCTACCTGGGCTCTCATTTTTCTATTGAGTTTCTGATTTGCCGGCCCGCCCTACATCGCCGTGCTTCTGCGTCCTGCCACTGCGGGCTGCGCCGTAATCTCGTCGCGGAAAACGATTCGCATGATCGGTGGAGCGATCAGCGTCGTCACGCCCGTCATCAGGATCACCAGAGCGTAGGCCGATTCGGAAACGATGTTCATCTGCAATCCCACCAAAGCGACAATCAAACCCACTTCGCCGCGCGGCACCATGCCGATGCCCACTTTCACGGCCGTTTTCCATCCTGAGCGCAGCACCGGCAGGCCGCAACCCAATAGTTTGGAAAGAATCGCCAGAATGGAGATTACGACAGCCGAAACCACCAATTTTCTGTCGAACACCCCCATGTTGAGGCGCGCACCCATGCTGAAAAAGAAAAATGGCGCCAGAAACTCGTTGATGGAGAACACCCGCGCCCGCAGGTTCCAGCGCGGCGAGTACTCGGCAAACGCCAACCCGGCAAAGAATGCGCCGATGATGGCAGCCATGCCGATCTTCACCGCCGCGGACGAGAGTCCCAGGCAGATCGCCAGCGCGATGATCAGCGGCGCGTCCTGGGTGGACATGCGTTCCAGGCCCGGCTCCATCCGCCGCACCACGCGCGGCGCATAAACCATCATGATCAGGGCAAAGCCGATGGCTTCAAGCGCCGTGATCAACAGCTGCACCCATGCCAGCCCCGTGGGAGAAACAACGCCTACTACAACCGAGAGCAGGATCATGCCCAGAACGTCGTCAAATACCGCAGCGCCCAGCACAATCCGCGCTGCGAAAGTCTGCAGCACATGCATGTCACCCAGCACGCGCGCGGTGATCCCAACGCTGGTCGCGGCCATGGCTGCGCCCACAAACAGCGCTTCGCGCGCCGGGTGGTGCCGCGCCATCATGTAGCCGAAGCCCAGGAGCACCGGCATGGCGATTCCGGCCAGCGCGACATAAAGCGAGGTCCGGCCCACGCTGATCAGGTCTTGGGGCTGGGTCTCCAGCCCCACGGTAAAGAGAAGGAAAATGGCTCCGATGCCGGCAATGGCGTAGATCGCGTCGCTGGGCAACACCAGCTTCGCGCCGTATGGACCAACCACCGCCCCGGCCAGAATTTCACCCAGCACCGCGGGCAGGCGGATTTGCTCGAAGACTTCGCCAAAAAGCTTGGCCCAGACAAATATCAGGAAAAGCTGAAGTAAAAATGGATCAGCAGTATGCATTGGCCTTGAAGTGACACAAGGAGGCCCGGCCCAACCTTACATGTTGGATGCTTCCGCGACAAGCCAAATCCAGAGTAGCTGCTGGATCCGGCGCCGATGTACGCCAGCAACTCCGCGTCCTGCCCTGCGCAACGTGATCCAGCTCGCGATTTTTCCCACAGCAACCCTGTCTTCTGCCATCTTAAATTGTGGTCAATTTTCGCATGCAGTTCGGTCATCTCATCAATCGCGGCACAATGAAAAACGCGGCGGAGAAGCTCCGCACCGCCCGCCTGATGGACGCCGCCATCGGCGCTACCATCACCGGCCTGGCCGCTGTGGGAGCCACCATGGTGGCCGAAGCCCATTCCTGGAAAAACCTTGTCCCGCTTCTTTTCACTTTGGTGCTGCTCCTGGTGGCCGCGATTTTCGGTGTGCGCGCCGGCGTGCTTGGCACCGTGGTGGCTGCCCTGGTCTTTGCCGTGTTTTTGTTGAGCCCAACCGGGAGCCTCAATGTCGCCAATGATTCCGCGCGCAGCAATCTCGGCTGGATGCTCCTGATTGGACTTGCGTTCTCATTTCTGTTTGCGCCGCCGACCTCCGGCTGTCGCCGCCAATAGCGCGGCGGCAAAAATTCACACAACAGAGTTGGTTGGCCCGGCATCCAACAACTCTCGGGAACAACGATTTCCAGCGCAATCCGCGGCCCTGCCGTGGACCGGTGGAAACAACAAGAGGAGTGTTATGGCCACAGCACCTCAGGTACCCTCGACCCGTCATCGCTGGGCGCGCTCGCCTTTTTACTTCAACTCAGCGTCACACCTGCTGCGCATAGGCCGGGAAAAGGCGGCCAACCTGCAGGAGCTGCTGGAGGCGCTGCGCACCTGTCCGGACTCGTCGATCTTTCAGCACACCTTCCAAACATTGGAAGAGCACCACTTCATCAAGGAAGGTTTTTCCAACGACTTTTCGCACTGGGCTTTTGCCGCCTGCAATGAAGTCGAGCTGGCGGAGCGCCTGGCCGCCATCGACATTCGCGAGTTCACCTCCATTGCCAGCCTGCGCGACCGGATCCTGCACATCATCGAAACCTATCTGCAAAAGAACCCCCGCGCCGCGACGCGCGCGGCCATGGAGCCGTTTTACCTCATGGCTTCAGACCTGGTTGTGGTGCCCACGCCCTACGTCGCGCGCAATCTTGAGGAATTCGCCGACGGGCTGCGCAAGGTGAGCATCCACTCGATTTACTACCACTTTATTGATGCGCGCCTGCGTCTGAAGCTCAACACCAATGACTTTTCCGTCTGGCTGGAACAGGAGATGGAGATGGGAGCAGTGGCGGACCGGCTCAATCGCATCGACATTTACACCTCCACGCTGGAAGGTGTACGTCGCGCCATTCTGAAAGTCATCGAAACCGAAACCAGCCGCGCCTGAAGCGCGCGCGCCGCCTGGCTGGCAAAACATAAAAGCGACTGTGGAGAGCAATCGATGAAAGAGAAGGAGAAAGAAACACAGCAGCGCAAAACGGCAAATGGAGAGAAGAACGGCAAGGCCCCTGAGCCCAGGGCGGAGCAGCCGGTAAAGGGCGCGACCACTGTGGAAGAAACGGCCGGCTCTGAAGTTGTTTCTCCGCCGGCCCCGCCCCCAGGCATGAAGGAGCGCCGTTTTCGCCAGACCGATCTGCCTGCGCACTTCATCGAGCGACGCAAGCACCCGCGCATCAGCACGCAGCAGCCTCCGCCGCCGGCGCCTCCGCGGCTCGACGATTATGCCTCCATCATCGGCCAGCCCGAGCTGGATGAGATCCGCTTTCTGGCCCGGCACCTCCGTGGCAAGACCGTGAAAATGGTGAACTCCACCGCCGTGGGCGGCGGCGTGGCGGAGATTCTCAACCGCCTGATTCCGCTCATGAATGAGCTGGAAATCCCCACGCGCTGGGACGTGATCACCGGGGGTAACGATTTTTACGAGGTCACCAAGGGCTTCCACAACGCGCTGCACGGCGGCGACTACAACCTGACGCAGCAGATCAAAGACATCTTCATGTCTTACAACGAGCAGAACCGGCAGCGCATGGAATTTGCGGAAGATCTGTTCGTCATCCACGATCCCCAGCCGGCCGCTCTGGTCCGCTCCAAGTCACAGAACCGCGGCCGCTGGATCTGGCGTTGCCATATCGATCTCTCCAACCCGCACCCCGGCGTCTGGGAGTTCCTGAAGCCGCTGGTCGAGCAGTATGACGCCTCGATCTTCTCCGCGCCTGCCTTCACCCGCCAGCTCTCCACCCCGCAGTATCTCTTTTATCCCTCCATCGATCCCCTGTCGGAGAAGAACAGAGAGCTTCCGGAAGAGTTCATCAACAAGGTATGCGACGACTTTGGAATCGATCGCTCGCGCCCCATCATTACCCAGATCTCCCGCTTTGACCGGCTGAAAGATCCCGTCGGCGTGATCGAGTCGTACAAGCTGGTGAAGAAATACGTCGATTGCCAGCTGGTGCTGGCCGGTGGCGGCGCCACTGACGATCCTGAGGGCGCCGTGGTGCTTCAGGAAGTCATGGATGCCGCAGGCGACGATCCCGACGTGATCATCCTGAATCTGCCCCCCTGGTCGGCCCTGGAGATCAATGCGCTCCAGCGAGCCTCGAGCGTGATCGTGCAGAAATCTTTGAAAGAAGGCTTCGGCCTCACCGTGACCGAAGGCCTGTGGAAAGAGAAGCCCGTCGTGGCGGGCGCCGTGGGCGGTATTCCCACGCAGATCATCCACAAGCTGACCGGCGTGCTGGTGCATTCAGTGGAGGGCTGCGCCTACCAGATTCGTTATCTGCTCACTCATCCTGAGTTCGCCCGGCAGATGGGCAGGAACGGACGCGAGCATGCCAAAGAGAACTTCCTGATCACCGTCAACCTCAAGCGCTGGCTTCTGCTGTTCCAGATTCTGCTGGGCATGGCAAGGCCAAACGTGACGATCTGATCAGGCTTTTTCCGGCCACCACACCAGCACTTCCAGGAACTTCGAGTAGTGCAGCAGGGCGGGCCCGGTTTCCGGCAGCTCTAATCCAGCGGCCCTGGCCACGGTGTTGACCCGGAATTCCGCCTCAGCATCCTGCAATGGCCATGGCGCGTGATGGATGTACGCCCGCAGCACCGTTCCTTTATTCACGGTGTAAAGACAATAGCGCTCGGTCAGGAAGTATTCGATCGAACTTTTTTCGCGGATGCGCGGACCTGACATAGGCCAATAGCGCGCATAAAGCTCGGCCGGCCGGGGCTCCTGCAGACGGCTGCTCGAGTACTGGAACTCCCGTCCATCGGACCGTATCAGCATCGCCGCATGAAAATACGGCAGCTTATAGGTCTTGCGCGCGCCCATTACCGCCATAAAGCTGCCCGCGTCCAGGCTGAAGAAGAACACCCCCGGAACGCCCTTATAGCGAACGTAGGTGCGCACGTTGAGCTCGCAGAATTTGCGCGCAAACGGCAACGGCGGCATCATGCGGCCGCGCACGCCGCTCATCCAGAACGGCGTTACGGCGACGTACGCGCTCCCGTCCAGCAGGTCCAACTCCAGCTCCCGCGGCACCAGCGGCCTGACCTTCTCCGGCGTCAGCGCCCAATGGGCAAAAAGCAGATCGTGCCAGTTCTGCTTCATCATCCACGGCCCGCTGGGCATGGGAATGGGGCGATGTTCGGTTTGGCGCAGCAGAGGATGCATGGCAGCATTGTAAATCGGTGGATCGGCGTCATCGCCGGGATCGTGCGTCATCGCCGTCATCTGAAAGGCAGAGCAGTACCTGGAACCCCAGTTTGTGGCGGCAAGATTCTTTTCTGCTCCGCGTCTCAGCCTTGGAAAGCTTGCGCCGCTTTCCGATGACGGCGATCCCGGCGATGACGCGCGATCCCGGCGATTTAGAATCGTCCCGTGGCCACAGTCTTCACCATCGGGCACTCCACGCGCGATCTCGCTGATTTCTCCCGCGTGCTGCAGGCGCGGGACATTCGCCTGCTGGTCGATATCCGCGCCTTTCCCATGTCGCGACGCCACCCGCATTTCAATCGCGAGCACCTGGAGCTCTGGCTGCCGGAAATCGGCTGCGATTATCGCTGGGAAAGAGATCTCGGCGGACGCCGCGGCAAGCAGATGCCGGCCGACCAGTCACCTAACATCGCGCTACGCAACCCCTCGTTCCGCAACTATGCCGATTACATGCTCTCTGAAGCCTTCCGCCAGGCTATCGAACGGCTGCTGGCGAATGCGGCGACGCGTAACACGGCCATCATGTGCGCCGAGCAGCTCTACTTCCGCTGCCATCGCTTGCTGGTCGCTGACTACCTCGTGGCGCACGGACACACAGTTTTGCACATCCTCGATGAGAAGCCGCCCCGGCCGCACACGCTGACCAAAGAGGCTCGCCTGGTCGACGGCCGGCTGGTCTATCGCGGCGATTACCTGCTTTGATTCCGCCTTTAATCGCAGAGAACGCAGAGAGCGCAGGGGCGAAATCCGTTTTTCTCTGCGTTTCTCTGCGGCCTCTGCGGTGAACGGCTCTCATTTATTCCTTTGCTCGTTCGCATCCATTTGCGGTAAAAGAGTTTTGCCAATTGCCAACAGCTCACAAATCCGTCCGGCTGCTCGATCAACTGGAACAGGCCCGCCGCCAGACCGGTTCCATCAAAGAGCAGGAATCTCTTCGGCTACTGAACGCCGGGGGCCGGCTAAGGTTCGGCAAGGACGCGGAATCGCTCATCCGCTTCCACGATCTGCTTTTATTTTTCCGCGCCTTTCCTTCCGGAGCGCGCGTGCTTCGCCTTGCCGAGCGCTTGCTGCGCGGCATGGAAGCGAAGGTCAAGGCTTCGCTCGCTGGCGGCGCCGATCCTGATGATTTCGCGCCAGAAGAGGTCGTCGGCATTGCCGGCACGGTGGTCGAAGCGACCTTCAGTTATCCCATGGTCTGCTGGCTGGTGGAGCATTATCCCAAGGCGGTTTCTATCAATTGGGATGACTACGAGCGTGAGACTCAGCGCGCCGCCATCTGGCCGCGTTTTTTTCCGCTGCTCGAAGAAGATTCGCTGACCGAGGCGAACGTCCCGTATCTCGACTGGCTGAAGGCCGCGCGCGGACGCGAAGGCGAACTGCCCTGGCTGGTCCGGCGCTTCCAGCAGCTGCCGGGCTTTGCCAAAGAAACGGCGGAAAAGGAAAAAGCCGCGCTCTACGATTCGCTGGAAATTCTGGTTCGCTGGGATATGTCAGCTTCGCCCGCCTCGCGCACGCTCTCGCGCAAGCCGGTGCGGAAGTTTTATTTTCATCGCACGCCTCTCATCCAGCGGCGCGACGTCTCGATCGCGGAAGAGCTGGCCAGGCCGCCATTGCCCCTGGAGACTTTGTCGCGCCGGGAAGCGGAGAAAGCCCTCGATCTGCTGAAGGAAGCAACCGGCGTTCGCTATCGCGAACTCTACGGCACCGCGAACGCCGACTCCTCATGGGTGGTCCGTTCGGAGCCCGGCCGGGGCGTGGAAGTCTTTTTCTGCGGGCTCCCGCCGGAGAAGCGCCTGCCGTTGCGTGCCTATCTCGCCGGCTTTACGGTCAAGAACGGTGTGCCCATCAATTACGTCGAGTGCATCTCGCTGTTTGACTGGACTGAGATCGGCTTCAACACCTTTCCCGCGTACCGCGACGGCGAGACCGCCTGGATTTACGCGCAGCATCTCCGGCTTTTGCGGCAGTTGCACGGCACGAATGCCATCTCCGTCTATCCCTATCAAATCGGCGACGGCAACGAAGAGGCGATCGCCTCCGGCGCTTTCTGGTTCTACCGCAAGCTGGGCTTCCGCTCGATGAGCCCCGAGCTGGAGAAGCTGGCGCAACGCGAAGAGAAAAAAATCCGTGCCAACCCGCGCTATCGCACGCCGGTTCGCACGCTGCGCCGCCTGAGCAAGGCGCACGTGGTCTATGAAACTCCAGAAGTCGAGCGCGGCGCGTGGGACCGCTTCGCCATGCGCAACATCGGCTTTGCTGCGCAACGGCGCATGGCGCGGGACTTTGGCGGCGACGCTGACTCGATGCGCAAGGCTTCGGTTGAGCAGATTGCGCCCCTGGTCAAGCTTGACCCGCAGCAGCTTTCGCCAGTCGCACAAAACATCTTCGCTGACTTTGCCATGGTGCTCAGCCTCATCCCGGATTTCCCCAGTTGGACAAGGGAAGAAAGGTACTTCTCCGGTGAACTCATCTCTGCAAAATCACTCGAGATCGAACAGCAGTATCAAATGCATCTGCAAAAGCATATTCGGCTCCGTGCGGCGCTACTGAAATTGGGATCCTGCGCTGAAGCTAACCGCTGATTGCTGACTGCTGATTTTGCATGCAAGAACTCTGGTTTACTCCGTTCATCGGGCAGGGTAGGCCTCTCACTACGCCGACATCGGTGTGGCGGGAAAGAGGAGTCATAGCCATGAAAGCCCGTTTATCAGCGGCCGCTCTGGCGGTCCTATGTCTTACTTATCTTTTACTCGTATTCAATCCCCCAAGCGCATCCGCCGGCTCGACTGCCGGCAACAGCCAGCTTCAGATCATCGGCAAAGACGGCAAGGTAAGCGGCTTTGTTCCGCTCAAGCACACCGGCATCAAAACCGAGATCAGCGGCTTTGTTGCGCGCACAGAGCTGACGCAGGAATTCGAAAACGTTCTCCCGGATGCGGTGGAGGCGATCTACGTTTTTCCCCTGCCGCATGACAGCGCTGTCGACGGCATGACCATGAAGATTGGCAGCCGCGAGATCCGGGCCGTGATCAAGGAGCGCGACGAGGCGCGCAAGATCTACGAGCAGGCGCGCCAGGCCGGCCACACCGCCGCGCTGCTCGACCAGGAGCGCCCCAACATCTTCACGCAGTCGGTGACCAATATTCCTCCGGGCGGTAAGGTCGAAATCACGCTTTCGGTGATCGAGCTATTGAAATATGAAGCAGGCGTGTACCAGTTTGCCTTCCCGCTCGTGGTCGGACCGCGCTATATCCCCGGCGCGCCTGTTTCGGCGGGCGATCACGGGACCATGCCCAACACCGGCCAGGTTCCCGACGCCTCAAAGATCAGCCCGCCCGTTGCCGGCGTACACACCGGCGACGCGCATGCCGGGCATGACGTCTCCATGGAAGTGACGCTTGCGGCGGGCGTGCCCGTGGGCGACGTGGAGTCGCCTTCGCACAACATTCTGGCTGACCGTACCGGCGCCGACTCCTATCACGTGCAGCTGGCCGATGACAACGTGCTGCCCGACAAGGATTTCATCCTGAAATATAAAGTCGCGGGAAGCGGAATTGGTGACGCCGTGCTTGCCCACAGTGACAAATCGGGCGGCTACTTCACGCTGATCCTGCAGCCGCCGGAGAAGCCCGCAGAAGAGTCGCTGGTCCCGCGCCAGCTCATCTTTGTGCTCGATACGTCCGGCTCCATGTGGGGTTATCCGATCGAGATGGCCAAAAAGACCATCGCGCGGGCGCTCGACAACCTGCGCAAGGATGAGACCTTCAATTTGATCACCTTTTCCGGCGATACGCGCATTCTCTTCCCGGAGCCGGTGCCCGCGACGAAGGAAAACGTCGCCAAAGCCAAACATGTGCTGGCCGGCGCCTACGGCAGCGGCGGCACAGAGATGATGAAGGCCATCCGCACTGCGCTGGGCGATGACGCGGGCGCGGGCAAGCCGATGGACGCCGATCCGGTGCGCGTGGTCTGCTTCATGACTGACGGTTACGTGGGCAACGATGCTGAGATCGTCGCCGAAGTGAAGAAGCACCCGGATGCGCGCGTCTTCTCGTTTGGCATCGGCACCTCCGTCAATCGTTTCCTGCTGGCCAAGATGGCGGAAGAAGGCCACGGCGATGTGGAATTCGTCACGGCCCCTGACCAGGCGCAAGCCGCGGCGGACCGCTTCTATGAGCGCGTGCACTCGCCGGTCCTGACCAACATCTCCATCGACTGGAACGGGCTGCCCGTGACCGAAGTTTATCCGCGCGAGGTGCGCGACCTGTTCTCGTCCAAGCCCATCATCATCACCGGCCGCTATACCGGCGCGCCGGCAGGCAAGATCACCATCAAGGGCTACCAGGGCACGGGCGACTTCGCCCGCACCATTCCGGTCGACTTCTCTGCGGCCGGGCCGGCCAACGCGGCGCTGGAAAAAATCTGGGCCCGGCACAAGGTGGAAGACCTGATGTCGCAGGACTGGAGCGGTGTCCAGTCGGGAAATTCGGCCCGCAAAGCCGAGATCATCCAGGTTGGCCTGACGCACAGCCTGGCCACTCAGTACACATCGTTCGTCGCGGTGGAAGAGAAGACTGTGGTGTCGGACGGCAAGCCAGTCACGATCGAAGTTCCCGTCGAGCTGCCGCAGGGAGTTTCGCCGCTGGCAGTTCCGGGCGGGGTCGCCGATGCACAAGGGAGTGGCCAGGGCGTTGCCGGCGGCTCGGGGGCCGGCTTTGGCGGTGGCATATATCGCTTGGCTCCGCCCGCACCATCCGCCACTCTTTCTTCGGGTTATGCCGTCAGTGAGACCATCGAAGTCACTGCCGCGGCGCCGATGATCGAGAGCACAACTTCTCAGACAACAAACACGTTTTCTGGAACCACATTGTCGACGCACGGCCATGTGGCTGAAGGTGCAACGAGGCCCATCGGCGGCGGCAGCGACCACGATGAAAACAAGCAGCAGGCGCGATGGGACGCCACGCTCAAACTGGTCCAGCCCAAATTCAGCGCGGACCTGCTCTCGCTCTATCAGTGCGCCAGCATCGGCACCACGCCGGACGGCAAGACCTGTGCGCCGCCGTCAGCGAAAGTTGTGACGGTGAAAATCGAGCTCACATCCACCAGCGTGGCGGTCGCGCAGAAGCTGGCGCGAGCGGGCTTTAGCGTGGAAAGCGGCAAGGGAACACTGCAATTGACGGGCAGCATCCTGACCTACAAGCTCAGGCAGCTGGCGCAGATCGCGGAGGTGAAATCAGTATCGCTCAGTAAATGAAAACCAAAATTCGAGGAGAGAGAAAGAAGAAACGGGGATGCGAAAGCGTCCCCGTTTTTATCGCCGTGATCGCCGGAATCGCGCGGAATCGGAAAGCAGAGCATTCTCCTTGTCCCTGTTCTTTTCCGTGCCTCCGCGTCTCCGTGGTGAGAGTTTGCTTTTCGGCTACTTCACTTCAATAGCCTGCTTCAGCTTGAAGCTGAGGGGCGTCTCGGCGGGCAGAGTGATTTCTTTGTTCCCGGTAAACGCTGCTCCGGCCGTGCCTGCGCCTGCTCCCGCAGCCGCGCCGATGGCGGCGCCTTTGCCACCGCCGGCCAGCGCGCCAATCAGGGCCCCTGCGCCTGCGCCGCCGCCGATGAAGGTCGCAGAGCGCTTGCCTTTGCCTTTGACCGAGCGGGCCACCATGCCGGTGGAGACCCGCGTTTCTTTGCCTTCAATAGTGACCGAGTCGAGCTTCACTTCCAGCAGCGCTCCGCCTTTGAAGTGGCCCATCGATTTGGCGGCCACCACGCTGCCGCGCGCGGCCGCGCCATTCTCAATCACGGTTTTGCCTTCCACCGCAACCGGCTCAGCCACAGTCGCGGAAAAGCCCTGGCCGGCCTGGCTGTCTTTGGAGCTCAAAGTTTCGCCCAGCCGCACGGTGATGACCGTGCCTTCCGGAATCACAATGGGCTGGCGGACGGGTTTGGCGGCTTCGGTCTTCTTATTACTGCCGCCGGCAGCATTGCCGCTGTTTGGGGCGTTGGCATTATCGGTTGAGCTCGCCGGAGTGCTTTCTTTGTTGCAGCCCAGCGCGAAACACAGCGCAAGCAGGATAACAACATGCAGTAAACGAATTGCTTTCACCTCGAACCCCCTGTCTCAAACAAATGTCCCAAAGAGTATAGCCGTTTGTGAGCTGCTATTTGTTTTCACCGGAGGCCGTGGCGCTTGCACTCTGCTCCGGCGCGTCCTCGGCCTCGCCGTTGCTGGTTGCCTTCCTGGCCTGCTCCAGGAATTTTTTGGAGTTGAGCAGCGGACGCTCCAGGCTGGCATTATAGGTTGTCCATTCTGAATCCGGCTCGCGCTGGAAGTGCGCGCGCATGCTCTCGATCTTGGAATCCAGATCGTCCAGGTAGTGCAGCATCAGCGCTTCAGGAAACATCGGCATCTTGGGGCTGCCGAATTCATATTTGCCGTGATGGCTGATGATCATGTGCTCGATCAATGTCTTGTACTGTGCCGGGAACTCCGGGAGCTGCGCCAGCTTTTCCTGCAGCATCTCCAGTTCGATGATCATGTGCCCCAGCAGCTGCCCGCGGGTGGTGTAGCTGAACGAGCGCGCGAAGGTAAGCTCGTGGATTTTCCCGATGTCGTGCAGGAAGGCGCCGGTCAGCAGCAGGTCGCGGTTGATTGTCTCGGGATAATTGCGGCAGGCCAGATCACAAAGCTTGAACAGCGATACCACGTGGTCCAGCAGCCCGCCGATAAACGCGTGGTGCAGCGTCTTGGCTGCGGGCGCGTTCTTGTAGGCCTGCTCGATCTTCGGGTCGGCCATGAAGGCGCGGATCAGCGCCTTGAGGTGCGGGTCCTGGAAGGTCTCGACAAAATCGCCCAGAGTCCGCCACAGTTCGCCAACGTCTTTCGTGGTGCGAGGCAGGTAATCGTCAAAATCGACCTCTGTCTCTTCCAGTGAGCGGACCTTGTGAAGCGTGAGCTGGAAGCGGCCGTTAAACTTGTTGAGCAAGCCGCGGACTTTGACGAAGTCGTCCTGCTCAAACAGATTAATGTGGTCGGCCACGTTGTCCCACATCTTGGCATCCAGATGGCCGGTGCGGTCGGCCAGCGTCAGCGCCAGGTAGATTTCGCCGCTCTTCTTGGGCTTGGCCTGTTTTGAGACCACGACGAACGAAGTCGTAATGACCTGGTTCTCAAAGCGCGCCGCATCGCAGATGTAGAAGTCTTTCATCGTCTACCGAAGAGTATCTTACTCGAATTCGCCGGCAAGACCATCGGTGAAAAACTTCAGGCGTTAATAGGCGCGGGCTTCGACCTTCCAGCGGTCAAAGATGCGGGCGGAAAGGAAAATATCGAACAGCCCCGGGTCCAGCTCGCCGTCCTTGACGGAAAGATCCAGGATTTCCAGCGCGCGCTCGATGGAGACGGCCTTTTTGTAGGGGCGGTCGGCCGCGGCCAGGGCGTCAAAGATGTCGGAGATGGTCATCATGCGCGTCTGCACGGGAATCTCCGGCGCGGAGAGCTTGTACGGGTATCCCTGGCCGTTCAGTTTTTCATGATGCCCGCGCGCGATCTCCGGCACGTTGCGCAGTTCGTTGGTCCAGGGGATCTGCTGCAGGAAGCTTACGGTGTGCACCACGTGCGCTTCGATCTGCAGCCGCTCCTCTTCATCGAGCGAGCCCTGGCGGATGGAGAGCATCTGTATCTCGTCCGGCGTGAGCACCGGACGCTTCGCGCCCTCGGGGTCTTCGTAGTGCATGTTTGCGATCTCGAGCAGCCGGTCAAAGTTGCCTTCCGGCAGGACCGTCGGCTCATTGGACCAGATCACCGCCTCCAGGTACTCATCAATCTGCTGAAGCTGCCCTGCGAGAGCGCCGTCGATTGTCTTTTGCGCCGCCAGGTACTCTTCACGGCTCTTCTCCAACAGGTATTTCACCTTGGAGCGCAAGGCCTCATTTTCCGCGGTGCGCCGGACCAGAAGAAAGCGCTGCTTGATCATCTCCAGCTGAGCCGGATAGAGCTTCTTGGCTTTGACCAGCACTTCTTCGCGCACGCCGACCTTGCCAAAGTCGTGCAGCAGGCTGGCGTAGCGGATCTCGCGCATCTGGTCGCGGGAGAAACGGACGTTCTTATAGATGCCACTCTCGCTGCGGTCCACGGCCTCAGCCAGCGCGACCGTCAGGTTGGCGACGCGGAAGGAATGGCCGGAGGTCGCGGGGTCGCGGGTTTCAATGGCCGTGACCGCGGCGCGCACGAAGCCTTCGAACAGGCGTGTGATCGAATCGTAAAGCTGGCTGTTTTCCAGCGCCACGGCAGCCTGGCCGGCGAGCGAAAGCACGATTTCCTGCTGGCGCGCGCTGAATGAAACCACATGCTCCTCCACCGCATGCGCGGAGTCCAGCCGGGCGCGGCGGTCGCGCTTGGCGTTGATGAGTTGAAGCACCGCGATGATCTTTTCCTTCTGGTTGCGGATAGGCACAGCCAGGATCGACTTGGTGCGGTAGCCGGAATCTTCATCGAACCTGCGGTTGATGGCGTAAGGAACACCGGGCGGCAGATTGTAAGCGTCTTCAATGTTGACGATCTCGCCGGTCAGCGCGACATAGCCGGCAATGGAGCGCTCGTTGATTTCGACCGCGGCTTCGCGGAAAGGGAGTGCGACCGTGTCATTCTGCGCCAATTTGAAGCGCAGTTGTTCGTGCGACGCCTGCTCCGGCAGCGGCGTACCGTTCTCCACCCCAGAACGCGCAAAACCGGCGCGCACCGCCATCCCAGATTGCGCAAGACTGGCGCAATCCGGGAGCCCTGGTTCCGGGGGCCCCGGGGCTGGAGCAAAAAGCAAAGACCGGTGCTGGCCCTCTTCCGGTCCCTCCACCAGGTAGACCGAGCCGGCGTCGCTCAGAGTGAACTCGCGCGACTTGGTGAGGATGAGTTCCAGCAGTTTTTGGGGGTCGTGCTCCGCTGAAAGCGCCATCCCGATCTGGTTCAGTTCGTGGATCTCGCGGCTTGCCCCGGCCAGCCGCTGGTTCACTTCGTGCCGGCTGTGTACCAGATGAATGTGGTCCAGCGCGTTGTCCACCATGCGCTCCAGCAGCGCCTCCGGGACGTCGGGCGGAAGGTACGCATAAACAGCGCCGTCGTTGCGTGGATCCCGGAATTGGGCATGGCTCAGCGCCAGCACCCGGGTGTTCGGCACGCGCAGCTGGTTGTAATAACGAGCTACCTGCTCTTCCCTGGAGATGAGTATGATGCGCTCCGCATCATCGGATTCGGCCGCGACTGTCTCAATGTGCAGACGGCGGAAGCGCTGTACGCCCTGGAAGTATTTCTCCGTGATCGGATCGTCGGTGAACGTGGCGAGAACGGGCAGGGCGCGCAGGCCCGGCGTATCGCGTCGCTTTGGTGAAGCCGCTGAGTTCATCTTGGATCGGGGCCGACAGAGGGAGAAATAAGCCCCTGGCTCGGGTAATTTTGCAGCCGATATTACCAAATTGAGCTGCCCGGCAACAGATACCTCTTGCGGTACGAACGTGCCATTCCGCGCCATTTCTTTAGGTACGTATCGGGGAAATTGAGAGGAATCCCTTATGCAACAGGGCGTACTTCTGAAATCCCGAGCGGAGCGTGGGGATCCCCTACCTCGTTCGGTTAGCAATGCTTCCCCAAAAGGGTGCTCCCTTTAGCAGGGCTCATCAGATCGGGGTCCCTCACCCGCGTAAGAACTGCCGATGAGAGCGCCCAATTTCGGGTCGCGGGTTCGGGATTTCAGAAACCGGCTGCTATACTTGACCCGACCCATGCTGGCTTTCAAACGCATCCTCCTCAAGCTCTCCGGCGAGGCCCTGGCCGGGGACAAGGGTTTCGGCGTCGAGACGACCCGGATCCACTCGATTGCGGCGGAGATCAGGGACGTCCATGAACTGGGCGTCGAGATTGCGCTGGTCGTCGGGGGCGGAAACTTCTTCCGCGGCGTGGCCGAGCAGGCGCGCGACATGGACCGTGTCTCCGCCGACCACATGGGCATGCTCGCCACGGTGATCAACTCCCTGGCGCTCCAGGATGCGCTGGAAAAGCAGGCGGTGCACACCCGCGTGATGTCGGCCATTGAGATGAATCAGGTGGCCGAGCCGTTCATCCGTCGCCGCGCGCTGCGCCATCTGGAGAAAGGCCGGGTCGTGATCTTTGCCGGCGGCACCGGAAATCCCTATTTCTCGACCGATACCGCGGCCTCGCTGCGCGCCATGGAGATCAAGGCGGACGTGATCATGAAGGCTACGAAAGTCAACGGGATTTATGACGCCGATCCCAAAATCGTTACCACAGCCACCATGATCGAGACGATCAGCTACCTTGAAGTGCTCAGCCGCGGCCTGCGCGTGATGGATGCAACCGCCATCTCACTCTGCCAGGAGAATAATCTCCCCATCGTGATCTTCAACCTGAACGTGCCGGGAAACATCAAGAGGGTGGTTACGGGAGAGAAGATTGGGTCACTGGTGTCTGCGTGAACCAGCAGTTAGCAATCAGCCATTAGCAATTAGCCCAGCTAAAGCCCACCCTGAAGAATAACGCGGGCGTCAGCTTTAGCTGAGCTAAGTGCCATTTGCCAATTGCTATTTGCTGGTTTGCGCGAACGTCACGATCTCATCCTCCGCCGGAATTTCCATCCTGTGCTGCACCGGCGGCGCGTCCTTTTTTGCCCGCGCCTCGAACGAGGCAAACACGTAGGGAAGGCCTTCCGACCCGAGCGGGGAATTGCTGTTGCCGATGTGGAAATGCAGGTGCGGCTCGGTTGAGTTGCCGGAGTTCCCGACCAGCCCCAGCACCTGTCCGCGTTTGACGTGGTCGCCAACTTTCACCTTCAGGCTGCCCGGCTGCAGGTGGGCGTAGAACGCAAAGCGGCCGTGCCCGATATCGAGGATGACGTGATTTCCTCCTACCGTTTCCAGCGTGATGGGCACGGCGCGCGAGTTCTCGCCGGGAACGTTTTGCGGAATGCCATCTTTCGTCGCGACCACCGTGCCATCGGCCACGGCGAGCGCCTCGCTGCCGTAAGCGCGATAGTTTTTGTTATCCAGCCGATCGCCGGTGTAGGTGTTGCCATCGGGATTGAGCCGCACCCAGTCAATGGCGAAGCGCTGGGCAATGGCGGCGTGCCCGTCAATGGGAATGAGAGCGCGGCGGTGCCCGGAGGTGTTCGAGGGGCCATTGCCGGCCAGCCAGTTGTCGCCGCGCAGAGGCGGCGAGATGACAGGAACATCGCGGCCAACGATGACGCGGGCACACTGAATGGTAAGTTCGTCGGGATAAGCGCCGATCTTCGCGCTCACCTTATGCTCCAGAGCCGCAGGGAGTTTTGCTGACGAATCCAGCGCCACCCACATGTAAACTATTGCGCGCTGTCCCGGGGCGAGATTGAGTTTCTCCATGCCCGCGGCCTGCCGGTTGCCCACCAACAACACGCTCGTCACCAGCTCGTTCGCGCCAAGCCTGGCCAGTTCAGCTCCGCCCACGCCCAGCGCCTCTATGTGCGTAAGCGTTACGTTCTGTCCGCTGAAATTGGTGATGTGCAGTTCGTAGACCAGAACGTTCTTCCCGTCGGCCTGCACCGCCGTGGGCGCCGAGGGAATCATGACATCGAGCGGCACGGTAAGAGGTTTTTGCGGCGGCGCAGCAGGCTTAACCTCATTTTTCTTCTGTGCCGAATCTGCGCTGCCGCGCTTGAACGAGAGCGGCTGCGTTACGCCATTTTGCGTCCAGGAGCCGGCGATCTCGGTGGCGTCTCTGTTGATCGTGCCTTCGTAAAAGCCGTTCACCTTGCCCACGTCGACACGCACTTTGTCGCCGGTCAGCGTGACCTTGTCCGCGGGAAGGGTTGCGCCCTGGTCCACGCTGTCAAGAATGGCGTTGTATTGCCCGTCGGCGGCCCGCGTAAAGGTCAGCACCAGGCGGAGCTTCACCGTGCCCGTTCCCAGCGTGCCTTGCCACAAGCCGGTCAGGTCCGGCGCGGTAGTTGGATTTTGAGCAGGCGTTGCAGAGCACAGGCAGACGAGCAGAAGCGCGCATAAAGCACGTAGCGAAGTACTGAGTTTCGACATGTTACAGGATCCTGGAAATAATTTTGAGGAAGAACCCGATCACCAGCAGGCAGAACCCAGCCAGAAAACAACGGAAGATCCACGATCTGCCGCGGCCTTCCACTGTGAAAGACAGCAGAATGGCAACGAACCACAGCAGCAGGGCAATCTTGAGGATCATTGGCGGGGATTATACCGCACGAGCACTCAGCGAATGAGCAAGGCGAAGCAGCCGGCCACCGGCGGGTTAGCGAAAACGCGGCACAGAACTCCGATCAGACGAATTGCACAGCAGGGTCAGGCATCTCATCGTGAAAGATTTTCGTGATCTCAAAGTATGGGCCAAAGCCCACCAGCTTGCGATTGAGTGCTACACGCTTACGACAAATTTTCCCAAGTATGAGATTTTCGGAATTGTGTCTCAAATTCGTCGAGCAGCTTCGTCCGTCGGTGCAAACATAGCTGAAGGATGCGGACGAAGCACGAGCAACGGAGAGTTTCAACGTTTTCTGCTGATGGCAATGGGTTCGGCCAGTGAGTTGGAGAACCATCTCCTGCTCGCGAAGGACCTGAATTTTCTGGAGGAGGCCAGCCACCGCGATATTGAATCGAAGGTGATCGAAACAAAGAAAATGTTGGCAGCGCTGATTAAGAAGGTTGAGGCAGACCGGAGGCAATAGACCTCGCGCATGCGGTCCCAGGTTGGGGAAGATTCCTCCAGGAGCATTCGTTATCGCTGAGCGCTGAGCGCTAATCGCTGAGTGCTAATTCCGCGCCCAGTTCTTGCCGCCATCGGCGCTCGACCACGACTGGTCGTCTGAGGTGGTCACCTGGACGTGGTTGCCGGAGAAGAGGATGCTGACAATCGCGCCGGACGCGCCGTCACCCAATTTCACCAGGTCCCACGTATTGCCGCCATCATAGGAGTGGATGAGTCCAGCGTTCGTTCCGCCGGCCCAGACCTGGCCGCCCTGCGCGTTCACCGTGGTGAATTCAAAGGCGGCGGGCGTGCGCGCCTCTTCCCAGGCAGATTGAGCGAACGATTTGAGCAGCTTGCCGTCGGCAACCTTCCACAGCGCGGCCGCGGTTTCTGCCGAGCTCAATGAATGCCGCGAGGCAGAGCTGAACGCCCCGCTTCCGGCGAAGCCGGCGCTGTCAGTCTTTGCCGGCGCCGCGGCGACTGCGCTCTCCGCGGCTTTTTGCGAGTCAGAGAACTTTGGTGGCGTCGCAAGCATCGCGCTGGCCGTCAGCGAACTTGAGCTGATCGCAGGCGCGCTGAAGGGCGAGCGGATGACGTGACGAGCACCTTTGATTACGGTCTTTTCCCAGCTAAGTCCGAAATGCTCTTTTGGAGGCTCAGGCGTCAGAATCGCGACCGATGACTTGCCATTGACGGCATTCGCCGGAATGTCGGAGAAGCTACCGATCTGTCCGGGAGTAGCTGCATTGAACCGCGCTTCTGATTTCATCGGTTGTGGCGCGGAGGGGAGCTGATTGCCCACGATCAGGTCTTCATTGCTGGTGTCAAAAAAGGCATTGTTGACGAAGTCCTGCTTCCTGAGGCCGGCCGCGAGCACGGGCGGTGGGGCAGGAGTTGCCAATGTTGCGAGCGAAGCAATCCGGTTCGGCGCCCCCGCTTTGGGTCCGGTCAGACCAGCGATTGAGGTTCCGGTTCCGGGACCGGTAGCGCGATAGCTATCGCGATCAGCACTATCCGGCCGGTTATGAGCAGTCGATTCCGGTTTGGCCGCGTTGTTGGCTGCGGTTTCCGGCTGGGCTGCGGCCGAAGCTTTTGCTTCAGAATCCTGCTGGCCCGACGCCGGAGCGCCCACGGAATCCTTATTGGCCTGCTGAGGTCCAGACTTGTGCGGGTTCTGCACCATCAGGAGTGCGATTACCGCCATGGTGGCCACCAGGCCAGCAACACCGAAGGTGGGAGCAAGGACCCTGCGCCACCATGAAACCGGCACGGGTTGAAGCACGGGTTGCGTTGCAGCTTCGGCAAGCTCAACCTGGCTCAGTGCCAGCACCTGGCGGCAATCGGCGCACCCTGCAAGGTGCTTTACTACCTGCTGGCGCTCGGCCCGGGGGAGCAGTTGCTCAGAATATGCGGTCAGCGTGTCGGCATCCGGATGCACTCCGGCGCCGTTGTTTTCGGCACTGGTTTGGGCGCCAAGCCGCTGGCGCAAAAGGTTGGACAACTCAGACATTGCTAACTAGATCCCTTGTTCTGCTGTTGGAACGTGGCAGAACGATTTTCTTGCA
The DNA here is from genome assembly GCA_035717005.1 of Candidatus Angelobacter sp. GTDB lineage: Bacteria > Acidobacteriota > Terriglobia > Terriglobales > Acidobacteriaceae > Angelobacter. The sequence goes on along the minus strand of DASTJB010000283.1, from coordinate 1,893 downwards.
GTTTTTTGCTGATATCTATCTGTAAATAACGCACATCGGCTTCCAGGGCCTCTTCGGCCTGTCCCCGGTTCATTCCCCGGTGGACCAGTCCGGCCATAATGCCTTTTCTCAACCCTTTCAACAGCTTTTCCAGCCGCCGGCTGATGGTCGATTCGTGCACCCCGATCATCCGCCCGATCTCAGTCAGGGTCCGGTCATCGAGATAATAAGCCGCCAGGACCAGCCGGTCTTCATCGGCAAGCTGTCCCAGGGCCTCGTCCAGGGCGGCCGCCAGGCGGCCGTCCACCGGCGCTGTGGGGCCGGGATCCGCTGCGGAGAACTGTACCCCGTCTTCGGCCTGCTCTTCAAGGCTTACCAGGCGCTTTGTTTTTCGGTAGCGATTCACGAATTCCTGCGCCAGCACGGTGCGCAGCCAGCCTTCCAGCGATCCCCGGCCCATGTAGAAGTTCAGCCGCGAAACCCGCTTGCCTTCGCGTTCCGAGGTGCCGTACAGGTCGGCGTAGAGTGAATCGGCCAGGTCGCGGGCGCTGGAATCCTCTTTGGTGATGCCGCGGGCGATGTCGTAGAGCTTTTCGCGAAAGCGCGTGAGGAAGGCGCTCCAGGCAGCGTCATGGCCGGCGGCGCAGGCGCGGGCCAGGGCCAGCTCTTCCAGCTTCAGGTCGCGCCACAAGTCGAGTTTCTGCTGGTTGCTGGCGCCGGGCAGATACTTGGCGGCAACCTGCTCCAGAACGATTTCAAAGGCATGCAGGGTCAGGCCATAGCGCTCTCCGCCGCTCTTCTCGAAAAGGGCGCGAACGGTAATAACTACACCTTCAGCCGGCCTGGGCCCAGAACTCATCTTTCGGATACTACCAATTTTAACTGCAAGATTGCTGCCATTTTACATTCTTAACAATGAAAGCAAGGGGGGGGCTCGTTTGTTGTGCCTTGCCGGTGGCATCTTGGGCCCCGCAGGCTCAATCAAGGAGTTTGTTTATGAAACTGTCTTTTCTGGCCATTGTGGCGGCCTCGCTCTCCGGCCTGGGCCTGATGGCGATGGTGACCCCTGGAGACACCGGAGTGCCCGCCGCACTTGGCGATTACAAAGTCTTAGAACCCATCTCCCACGGCGATCTCACGATCTTTCCCGTGGTTTCCTCAAAAGCGCACGACACCAGCGGATTCATCACGCTCGATGAAGGCATTCGCTCCGGCGAAGTGGTAGTCACGGAAGTGGGAAATCTGCACTCCACCATGCGCCGCCGACCGCCCTACACGCAACGTCAGTATGTGGGGGCGGAAGTCAACCGGCTGGTGCTCGTCAATAACTCCAAGCATCCGCTGATTTTGCTGGCCGGAGAAGTTGTCACCGGCGGCAAGCAGGACCGCGTGGTGGGCAAAGACCGCATTGTTCCCGCGGAGAGCGATCCGGTGGATCTCTCAGTTTTCTGTGTGGAGCACGGCCGCTGGACTGAGAGCTCAACAAATTTCGGCACCAAGGGATCCGTTATGCTCCAGCCCAGCGTACGTATGAAGGCGATGGCCGACCAGGACCAGCAGAAGGTGTGGGACGCAGTGGGCCAGAGCAAGGCCTCGATGTCGGCTAGAGCCGCGGCTGCGCCGCCCAAGGTCAGCGCTGGCAGCGGCGGTATCGCAGAGTATACGTACAGCCTTGAGCAACTGGAGAGCACGTCATCCTACGCGAAGGCCCGCGACAACGCAGTCGTGAAGCAGCAGGTGGACCAGATTGTCGAGCCGATGCGCAAGTCGTATGAGAGCGTGATCAAGCAGCTGCGGAACCAAAACGCGATTGGCGTCGTAGTAGCTGTCAGGGGGCGCATTGTCTGGGCGGACATGTTCGCCAGCGGCGCGCTCCTGGACAAGTACTGGCCCAAACTGCTTGACTCGTACGCC
>DASTJB010000282.1:0-21584 GCA_035717005.1 Candidatus Angelobacter sp. | reverse complement strand
GCGTGAGGTAGCTACGCGTTTCGAGCAAATGCGGATCGCCTTTGGCGCGTTGTTTCAGAAGGTCAGCGTCAACACCGCGCCGCTCCAGATCATCGCCTTTCGCAACAATAAAGAGCTGCGCCAGTACGCTCCGCTCTATGGCGGCAAGCCTATCGAACTTGCCGGCTTCTTCCTGGGCAACGGCGGCCACGGCAGCCCCGGCGCCGGCAGTGACCGGCAGTTCATTGCCCTGGACCTTTCCGGTGAGGACAACTGGGGCACCGTCTTCCACGAATACGCGCACCTGCTGATCAACAGCAACTTCCCTCCTTCGCCCGTCTGGTTTGACGAGGGCTTCGCCGAGTACTGCTCGTCGCTGAAGATCGACAAGAAACAAATTGCAATTGGGCTGATCAAGCCTGAGCTTTCCGCTCTCCTGTCGGAACGCCCGTGGCTCAAGCTGGTGGACCTCTTCAGCGTGGGCCATGACTCCCGGATTTACAACCGCGATGACCGGCGCTCCGTCTTTTATGCGCAATCCTGGCTGACCGTCCACTTCTTCATGAGCAAGGGGATGATGAAGCAGGTCTCTGCCTACATTCATCTCTCCCTGGACCAGCACGTACCGGTGCCGGAGGCCATTCGCAGGGCTTTTGGCATGGAGCCGGAAATGCTGCAGAGAACGATCGAAAATTATTTCCGTGGCAGCTCGACGCACTTCTACATGCCCGCGCCTCCCGGAAGTGAGGCTATCACTTTCACCTCGCATCCGCTCAATGACCTCGAGGTCAAGAGCATCACGGCTGACCTGGATTATCATTCCCGCGACTACCGCCAGCGAGGCCTCGCCGAATTTCAGGAGATCATCGCCAGCCAGCCGGACAACGTCGTGGCCAACCGCGCACTCGGCTATGAAGCGCTCGAGAAGAATGAATGGGACAAAGCCGGCGAATACTTCAAACGCGCCGTCTCTCATGACGTCAAGGATCCCCAGGTACATTACTTGTATGCCTCCATGTTGTATCGCAAAGGCATGTCGAGCAATGCCGATGACCTGGCCACCATGAAGAAGGAGCTGAACACGGCCATCACGCTGGAACCGGCCTATGCTGACGCCTATAACCTTCTGGGCATGACGTTGTCCTTTACCGGGGAAGAAGAGCAGGCGGTTGCCGCCCTGACCAAAGCCATGACCTTGAATCCTCGCAATGCCTACTATGCCGGCAATCTCGCCAATACCTATCTTCGCGCGCGGGATTTTGATCATGCCATCCCGCTGCTGCAGCAGCTGCAAAACAGCCCCGAACCACAGATTGCCGCCATGGCTGCGCAACAGCTGCAGCAGATTGAGAATTACCAGTCTGCTGTGCGCCGCCAGCCTTCCTCCGGCGCCGTTGATTCAAACCACGACCCTGCCGGAGCCTCCGAACCGGCGCATGATGCCCGTTCCGCCGGCAAAACTGAGGAAGCTCTCTCCATGAAGGGAACGCTGGTGTCCGTCGATTGCTCCTCGCGTCCGGTCTTCGTCGTTGCCTCCGCTGGAAAGAATTGGAGACTGTTTATCGTCCCCAATCAACCCCTGCAGATCAGGGGTGATGTCAAGAGTATGGGAGGAAATCCCTGCAACCTGAAAAACCGCACGGTTACCGTCACCTATCGCAAGAGCGGTGAGACCCAGGGAGAATTATTGACTTTGCAGCTGGAGTAGGCGGGAGTAGGGAATTTCGGCGCGCGCGTTCTTTACGGGCTATCCGCCTTCACTTAAAATAGATTACATCCAGTACGACGTGGCCGACGTAGCTCAGTTGGTAGAGCAGTCGATTCGTAATCGACAGGTCATCGGTTCAAGTCCGATCGTCGGCTCCATTTCTTTTTGTCGCTGCGCTCCACACCGCCAACAATTCTCCCTTGACTTCAGCCTGTTTTGCGCCTCATACAGCAGCCTCGGCGCGTGATCGGCCTCGGCCTTCATCTCTGTCGCTGCGCTCCAAACCGCTGGCAAACTTCGACCGCTTCACATTTTCGTGCTCCTGATCCACGCGCTTCGGCGCGTGGGCGGCCTCAGCGCGGAGCGCCCGCTGGATCTCATGTGTCGCTGCGCTCCAAACCGCTGCCGATCTGCGTCGACTCTAATCTGTCTTGCTCCCGACGCAACGGCCTCGCCGCGTGTTCGGGCTCGGCCTCACTCTGGTAGTTCGGCTCCAACTCGTCGACTCTAGTCCGCTGGCGAACTTTTCTTCCCGATCCGCGTTCATCCGCAGTCAGGCTTTGCTTTTCCGATTACGGCGATTTCGGCGATCACGGCGATTCCGGCGATGCTCTCTGCTTTAACGTCGTATTAACTAAACCGCTACTTTTTCCACAATTTAGCTCGACTTACCCCTTGCTATTTCTGCTCTGTCTTTCGCATAATGTTCTGTACACAAGAAAGACCGCGTACTTCCAAAGGCCACTGTGGAAAGATACGATCGATCGGACGTTCTGCGGATCCTTCGCATTACAGCGCGGCAACTTGCGGGCTGGGAAAAAGCCGGATTGTTGCCAGCGGCGGACTCCTATTCTTTCTTCGACCTCCTGCAAATCAAGAAGCTGCGTGACCTCCGCGCCAAGCGCGTGCGCTCGGCCGTGATCCGCGAATCGCTGCAGGCCATGCGCCGGGTCGCGGGCATGGAAAACCCGCTGCTTGAGGCCAGCTCCTTCGCCAGCCGGTCGCGCGTCGTCTTTCGCCATCAGGGCACCGCGGTTGAGCCGCTGGCCGGCCAGTTCGTCATGGATTTTGCGGAACGCAATGTCGTCGAATCGCCCAACGTGCGCTCGATGCGCTCGGCCGAGAGCGCCAGCGACTACTTTTCCCGCGGCGTCTCGCTGGAAGAAGATCCCAGCACGCAGCTGGAGGCGATCGAGAATTACAAGAAGTGCGTCGAGCTTGACCCGCTGCACGCCGCCGCCTACATCAACCTGGGCACGCTCTTTTACAACCGCCACGACTACCAGCAGGCCGAGCGCTTCTATCGCAAGGCCATCGAGGTCGACCCGCGCTACGCTCTGGCCTACTTTGACCTGGGCAACGTGCTCGACGAAACCGGCCGCCTGCCTGACGCCATCCGCGCCTACGAATCCGCCATCTCACTGGCCCCCACTTATGCCGACGCGCATTACAACCTGGCCCTGGCTTTCGAAAAGGCCCGCCAGCCGCGCAAGGCCCTGACTCATTGGGAAGCCTACGCCAGACTCGATACCATTGGCCCCTGGTCCATCCACGCCAAAAATCAGGTCAAGAAGATCCTCGCCGCGGATACGCTGAAAGTCATGCCGAAGAAGAAGTAGCCTTGTTCCGCAATCCCGAGCTCTTTCTGAAATCCCGAGCGTAGCGAGGGATCCCCTGCCCTCACCGGAATCGCAGGTCATCGAAAAAACCTAACCGCTGATGAACGCGGATAAACGCTGATCAGATTAGGTATCATTGGCTCTTCTATCAAGCAGTTCTACCCTGTCCGGGAGAATCCGCCATGACGCTTGAACCTCCCCAAATCGACTGCGAACAGCACAACGCCGGGCTGACCGTCAGTGACATTCGCGCGGCCGTCGACTTCTATACGGAGAAGCTTGGCTTCAAGCTCGGCTTCCTCTGGGGCGATCCGCCGAACTTTGCCGGCGTCAAGCTCGATCAGGTGCAGATCTTCCTGCAACAGGGCACGCCCGATCCTAAAGGCTGCTCCGTCTATTTCCACGTCGGCGACGCCGACGAGCTTTATGAATTCCATCGCGCCAACGGCGTCGAGATCGCGCAGCCGCCCGGCGACCGCGAGTACGGCATCCGCGACTACAGTGTTCGCGACCTGCACGGCCACTATCTCACCTTTGGCCATCCGTTGTTCAACATGGGCCCGGCCATCGAAATCGAACGCGTCGACGTTCCGGTGCGTTTGGAAAGGCGTCTAGCGGCCCTGCTCAATGATCTGGCAAAACATAAGCGCATGAGCCTGAGCAGCTGCCTGGAAGAGATCCTGCTTCACACCAACGAGCCGCTGGGCGACGGCGTCGCCAGCCCGCACACGAAAAGCACGCTGCGTTACATTCAGGAGCTCAAGAAGAAGCACGGCATCGACTACGACTCGCACGGCAGCTACCGCTTCGTGGAACGCGCGCCGGGAAAATCCTGATGAACACCTCAACCGCCTCCCGCCTCCAGCGCTGCGAAACCCAGTTGCAGGATTTCCTCGACGAAGCTCTGCGCGGTGTCCCGCCGGAATCGCTCTCCCGCAGGGTAAATCCTGATAAATGGTCTGCCCGGGAGAACCTTGCCCACCTGGCCCGGTATCACCAGGTCTTTCTTGAGCGCATCGACCGCATCCTCGCCGAGCCGAAGCCGGTTTTCGGCCGCTACCGCGCGGAAGATGATCCCGAGTGGCAGAAGTGGCAGGAAATGCCGGCGCCGCAGGTGCTGGCGAACCTTTCGTCGCTGCGCACCAGGCTCGTGACCCGGCTGCGCTCTTTGAGTGAAGAAGAGTTTGCGCGCGCCGGCACTCATCCCAAATTCGGCGAGATGAGCCTGGCGCTCTGGCTGGAATTTTTTCTGGTGCACGAGGGGCACCACCTGTTGACGGTGTTGCAGCTGGCGCGTACGCCGGCGTAGCTAGGTCCCAAATCTTTCTGCGGCGCGAGCCCGCGCCTTGGCGGCCTCTTCTTCACGGTTCTTGGGCGGCGCAGTGGTCTCAAGCGACTTAAGCAACCGCAGCGAAACTGCTGCAACCTCATCAATCGCCGCGTTGAACGCGGCTTCATTCGCCTTGGATGGCTTGTTGAAGCCCGTGATCTTCCTTACAAATTGCAGCGAGGCCGCCCGCACCTCTTCGGGCGTGACCGGCGGATCGAAGTTGAAGAGCGTCTTGATATTTCGGCACATATCAAGTATTTAACCGCAAGGACGCTGCGTAGGCAAAGATCGCCGGCATCGCCGGAACCGCTGTGATCCCAAAACCAGCATGACACCCAAAGCAAGAAACGTCGCCCCCATAAAATCGCTGTTGTGACTTGTACCCCGATGACGGCGATGGCGCGCGATTCCGGCGATGTCGGCGATTCCTCCGCCCCTTCCCAAAATCCGCTCCCGGCGGGATAATATTTGTTTAATTGGTACTTATCTTGTCCCGCTGGAGCCCCGGACCCTCTTGACCAACACCTGGCAGTCCACGTAGAACCCGAGCCGTTCGACTCGCCTGCTAATCCCGTCCGGGCCCGCTTGTTGAAGGAGGCACTTTGAAAGTTTACGAAGGCAAGGACATCCGCAATCTGGTGGTGATTGGCCACTCTCACTCCGGCAAGACCTCGCTCGTCTCCTCCATGCTCTATACGGGCAGCGCCACGCCCAAGCTGGGCCGCGTGGATGACGGATCCACGGTCACCGATTACGACGAAGAAGAGATCTCCCGCCAGATGACCATATCCACGGGCATTGCCTCGGTCGAGTGGCACAACTCCAAGATCAACCTGCTCGACTCGCCCGGCTTCACCATGTTCGCCCATGAAGCCAAGATCGCCATGTCCGCAGCGGAAGCGGCGCTGGTGGTGGTGGATGGCGTCTCCGGCGTGGAAGTTGTCACGGAAAAAGTCTGGCAGTACGCCGAAGAAATCAACTTGCCGCGTGTGATCTGCGTGAGCCGCATGGACCGCGAACGCGCCAACTATGAAACGGCGCTCGAAAGTCTGGTCAGCTCTTTTGGCCGTCAGGTTGTGCCGGTGCAGATCCCCATAGGCAGCGAAAAGAGCCTGAAGGGCGTGGTCGATCTGGTCACGATGAAGGCTTATACCTATGACATGGGTGGCAGCGGCAAGGGCAAAGAAGGCCCGATTCCCCCCGATCTTGAGGCCGCAGCCAAAGAAGCGCATGAAAAGCTGGTGGAGATTGTGGCCGAGGGTAAAGACGAGCTGATGGAGGAGTTTTTTGACAAGGGCACCATCAGTGAAGAGCATCTGATCCCTGCGCTGCATGAGGCCATCAAGGATGACAAGATTTTCCCCGTGCTCTTTGCGTCGGGGCTGGGCAATATCGGGACCGATCACCTGCTGGACTTCGTCGTCGACTACTTCCCAACCGCTGCCGAACATGCGGCTGTCCACGCCGAACCGGCGACCTCTGGAAACGGTCATGTGACGGATCTCAAGGTCAGCGATTCGGCGCCGACCTCGGTTTTTGTCTTCAAGACCGCCAATGACCCCTTTGCCGGACGCATTACCTACTTCAAGGTGTTTTCCGGCGTGGTGAAGAACGATGCCACACTGCAGAACTTTACCCGCAGCACGTCGGAAAAGCTTTCGCATCTCTCGATCCCCCAGGGCAAGAACCTGGTTCCGGTGGCTGAGCTTCATGCGGGCGACATTGGCGCGGTGGCCAAATTGCGTGACACCCTCACCGGCGACACTTTGGGAGACAAGGCCAACCCCATCAAGTTCCCGTCCGTAGCGCTCCCGGAACCGGCCATTACCTTCGCCATCGAGCCGAAGTCGCGCAACGACGAAGACAAGCTCTCCAACGGCCTGCACAAACTGATGGAAGAAGATCCCATGGTGCGCTTCTTCCGCGACGAGCAAACCAAGGAATTCCTGATCGCCGGTACCGGCCAGCAACACATTGAAGTCATGGTTTCCAAGCTCAAGCGCCGCTATCACACGGAAGTCAATCTCAAGGCGCCCAAGGTCCCCTATCGCGAAACCATCCGCGGCAAGGCCGACGTGCAGGGCCGCCACAAGAAGCAGAGCGGCGGGCACGGCCAGTATGGCGATTGCAAAATCAAAATGGAGCCGATGGAGCGCGGCAAGAATTTCGAGTTCGTCAATGACATCTTCGGCGGCTCCATCCCCAAGAACTTCATTCCCGCCGTTGAGAAGGGAATCGTGGAGGCCGCGGCGCGCGGCTATCTCGCCGGCTATCCCGTGGTCGATTTCCGCGTGATCCTCTATGACGGCAGCTACCACGACGTGGACTCCAACGAACTCTCCTTCAAGACCGCCGGCCGTATCGCCTTCAAGAAAGCCATGGAGCAGGCCAAGCCCACGCTGCTGGAGCCGATCATGAAGGTGGAGATCACGATCCCCGACGAGTTCGCCGGCAGCATCATGGGCGACCTCAACTCCCGCCGCGGACGCATTCAGGGCATGGACAACAAAGCCGGCAAGACGGTGGTGAAGGCCGAAGTTCCCATGGCCGAGATGCTTAGCTACGGCGCCGACCTCACCTCGATGACGCAGGGCCGCGGCAGCTTCAACATGGAGATGTCCCACTACGACTACGTGCCCACCGCGCTCCAGGAGAAGATCATTACTCAAGCGAAAGCGGAGCGCGGCGAGATGGTGGAAGTCGAAGAGTAAAAAGCTTTAACCGCAGAGGACACGAAGGAACACAAAGGTTTGGATCGGCAAGAGCGCACACCTTCGTGTTCCTTCGTGACCTTTGTGGTTTGTTTTTATCTCGCAGCGGCCACAGCTTCCAGCTTTTTCTTCTTCTCCGCTTCCATCGCGGCCAGGTTAGGCTCAAAGCAGCGGCGGCAGCGGGCTTCATACATTCCGGCAGCGCCCACCACAATCAAGTCTTCACTGCCGATCAGCCGCTGCGTGTGCTTGGCGGGGTTGCCGCACTGCATGCAGATGGCCAGCGTCTTGGTGATCTCGTCGGCCACAGCCAGCAGCTCCGGCATGGGGTGAAAGGGCCGGCCGAGGTAATCCGTATCGAGCCCGGCGATCACTACGCGCTTGCCCATATCGGCCAGGCGCACCACAAACTCGACCATCGCCGCGCCCAGAAACTGCGCTTCGTCGATGCCGATAACCTCTGTCCGCAGATCCAGCTTGGCTTCGACCTCGGCGGCGTTGTTGACCGGAACGGCGTGAATGCGGCCATCGTCGTGGGAGACGATCTGGTCGGAGGCATAGCGCTCGTCGATGATTGGCTTGAAGATCTGCACGCGCTGGCGCGCGATCTCCGCGCGCCGCAGCCGCCGGATCAGCTCTTCACTCTTGCCGCTGAACATCGGCCCGCAGACCACTTCAATCCAGCCCAGATTGCCCCGCATCGCATTCATGTCGCTTCGCTCCAAACCGCCGGCGTGCCTCGCCCGGCAGAGATGTTTCAGCGCCCGCAACAGCTCCGCTCGCCGCGTGGGCGGGCTCGCTGCGCATCGATCCTTCTGTCGCCGCGCTCCAAACCGCTAGCGCGTCTTGCCCGGCAGAACCATTCCGCGCCTGAGACAAGCAGCTCGCCGCGCAAGTCGGGCCCACCGCCCTCGTAGTTAAGCGTCCAAGGCAGCCAGCTTGCTGCTCGTAAACTGGTTGAACTCTTCAAAGCTTGAAAAAATCTCCGTGGCGCAGGCCAGCAGCCAGCCGCTGATCTGCTCCACCGGCACACCGCAGATCAGGTACACGGGAATGCCCAGCCGGTGCGCGAAGGTCAGCTCGCCCTGAGTGCCCGCGCCCCGCCCGGCGTATTCATCCCAGTAGCAGACAATGGCGTCGACCTGGTTCTCAATCAGGTCCAGATCGTAAGCGATGATCTTCTGAACCGTCCGGCGAAATCGGTCGAGATCGGTCTGCTTCCACGAGCGAAACTCCCGCACCTCGGTTTCGGTAAGGTTCTTGAGCTCGTCTTCTGCCGGATCATAGACCTCATGCCCCTGCTCGCGCAGTGCAGGAGTGATCTGCAGGCGCCAGCCTTTGCCTTTGTCCGGCGAGTACTCAATGGAGCCTGCAAGATAGAAAAACATGGCGTCAGGCGATTGTCAGCGATTCACTGCCAAGCGTCAACGCTCATTTGGCGGGATTTCTGCCATGTTTTCCAGAGGCCGTGCACAGGATTTCCATAGCGAAGCAGTCAGCACTCAGCCGTCAGCATTCAGCCCTTGAGCAGTCTGGATGTGGTTATGAAACCCTTGAAACACAGAGGAACAACGGGAGTAGAGGAAAATAAGTCTTGTTTACCGCTGGTTGAAAAATATCAGTTGAATCTCCCCTGCTTCCTCCGTTCCACTGTATTTCAAAGGTTTTCGTCGCCTAGGCGAGGATGTTTCAGGACTGAATGCTGAGTGCTGATTGCTGAGTGCTAGAGTATCCCCATGCGTGCAGTCGTTCAGCGCGTCAGCCGCTGTCGCGTCACTGTCGAAGGCAAAGTTACCGGCGAGATCGGCGCCGGATTGCTCGTTCTGCTCGGCGTGAGCAAAACTGATTCCGAGACGGCCGCCGACTATCTGGTCGAAAAAATCACCGGGCTGCGGATCTTTGAAGATGGTGAAGGGAAGATGAACCTCTCCGTGGCGGAAGCAGGCGGCGCGCTGCTGGTGGTTTCACAATTCACTTTGTATGGCGACGTGCGGCGCGGCCGCCGTCCCTCATTTGACGGCGCGGCGCGGCCTGAAGAAGCGCGGCCGCTCTACCAGTATTTTGTCGGCAAGGTCCGGGCCGGAGGTTTGCGCTGCGAAACCGGAGAGTTCCAGGCGATGATGGAAGTGGAACTGGTCAACAGCGGGCCGGTGACGATCCTGCTGGATTCGGAAAAGCTATTTTAGGTGTTAATTTCTGCTTGGGGCAGCGGCGTTGGCCGCGTTGCCGTTGAGCAACGTGGAAATGCCGTCAGCGACTTCGCGCACAGACATGTTCTGCTTCATGCCCTCGTCGGGAATGGAGACGCTGAACTCCTCTTCCAGCGCGAACAGCAGGTTGACCCGGTCGAGCGAATCCATGCCCAGGGTTTCAAAGGTGGCATCGACGGTCACGCTCGCTAAAGGAATGCGGCTGCTTTTGGCAATCGCCGACTGCACGCGCGCCAGAACATCATCCATAGGTCTTCAACCTCCGTTTGTCACACACCTTCCCGCGTCAGGTTACAACCAACGAAAAAGTTGCTGGTCAACGTTTGTAGATGCCCATTTGTTGCCGCGCTCAGGGCGGCATGAGCACACTTGACGGGTCTATTTAGCAGATAGGCAAAGCATATCCATTCTGCCGGGAAATGCAAGTCTTAAATCATCGTAAGCCGAATCAATTGATGGAAATAAGAGAGATCATGGGGCGGAGAAAGCCGCACGTATGCTATGATCTGCCGCTGATTCCCTAATGTCATCCGAGGGGTCCGCAGTTTCGCCACGCATTCATGTGCCCCAGAACTAACCTTCCGGTCTTAAATCAGGAACGATCCTCCACGTCCTCGCCAGTTCCAGTCCAGGCGTGTCCGGAACCGGCGCCCGGCTCCAAGGTTGAGGTGAGACCCTGCAAATCGGCGGGACTCTTCCTGAGGGCTCAGAATGCCTTCTATCCAGGCGACCCGAATTACGTTCCTCCGGTGGTCCTGCTTGACCGCTGGCGGCTGACGCCCTGGACCAGCATCTTCATGAAGGAAAACCAGGTTGGGCTCTTCCTCGCGTGGCAGGATGGCGAGATCGTGGGACGAATCAGCGCCACGCGCAGCCCGGCGCATGACCAGTTTCACGGCGATCGCGTCGGCTTCTTCGGCCATTTTGAGGCACGTGATGAAGGCGCAGCCCACGCGCTTCTCGACCACGCCTGCCGCTGGCTGCGCGAGCACGGCGCGGAAACTGTGCGCGGTCCCGTGGATCTTTCCACCAACCACCGCTGCGGAGTGCTGGTAGGCGGCGATCAGGAACCGCCGTTTCCCTTCATGGCTTACAATCCGCCGCTGTACCGCGATTACTTCGAGTCGTACGGCCTGGAAGTCGTGAAGCGGCTGCTCAGCATCCGCCTGCATGGCGCCACCCTGCAGTTGGAGCGGCTGGAGACATTCGTCACCAGGCTCCGCCAGAGGAAAAACATCTATCTCAAGCCGGTGCGCTTCTCTGAGTTCAAGCGGGACTGGGACGGAATAGCCAGGCTCTACAACCGGATTTGGGCGCACAACTGGGGCTTCGCTCCCATGAGCGGCGACGACTTCAAGCAGGAGATGGCCGGCTTCGGGCTGATCGCGGCGCCGGAGTTTTTCCAGGTGTGTTATTGCGGCGACGAGCCCATCGGCCTCGCGCTCGCGCTGCCGGACATCAACTCCGGCGCCCGGGCCTGCAACGGAAAGATGCTTCCCCTCGGCTGGTTCAGGTTTTTTTCCGCCGTCCGGCGCACGGGCCGCTTCCGCTTGATGATGCTCGGCATTGTTCCGGAACACTGGAAGACCGGCGCTGACGTAGTGCTGGTGTACGAGATGATCAAAGGCCTTCTGGCCCGCGGCCGTGACGATTGCGAGGCCGGCTGGATACTGGAGGATAACTACCTGATGATTCGCATGCTGGAAAAACTGGGAGGAACCATAAGCAAGCACTATTCCATCTATGGCAGGTCTTTGTAGAATCATCGGTGCACTGTAATCACATGCCGCGTATGTTGAGGGGTTTCGCTTGTGTACCATTGGCGGACATAATTCATCGCTGGCGCGATGACGTCTGGATTGCGAGATGAACGACTACGGACATTTTTGCCGGCCCAACCTGGTGCAGCTTCTCGAGGCCATGGGCGTCGACGCGCCTTACGAGCGCGCCGAAGGCGATTTTCTCTGGCAAAACAGAGATGGACGGCTGGTAAAGGTCCTGGACCTGGTGGGCGGCTACGGAGCACTGCTCTTCGGGCATAACCATCCTGAGCTGGTGAACGAGCTGCAACGCGCGCTGTGCGACAAAGCTCCTATGCTGGCGCAGGGTTCGGTCCGCAGTTCGGCGGGAAAACTGGCCGCGGCCCTGAACGAGCGGCTCGGCGGCGATTACATGGTGGTCTTCACCAACTCCGGCACTGAGACGGTTGAAGCCGCCATCAAGCACGCCTATCTCGAGCGCAACCGGCCCGTTCCACCCCAGCCCACGCAAAACCGGCGCGGTCTGGGGAAGCCGGTGGTTTTTTGGGCTGTCAAGGGCGGCTTCCACGGCAAGACGCTCGGCTCCATCCAGTTCACGTGGTCATACGCGGAGCCGTTCAAGGGCCTCGGGCCTGAGGTCCGGTATCTCGATCCTGACGATCCGCAAAGCTGGGAAGAGGCGGCGCAATCTGCCGGCGAAGTGGCCGGCGCGGTGGTTGAGCCGATCCGCGGCGAAGGCGGCATCAAGCCGCTCTCGCGCGAGTTTGCGGCCTGGCTCTCAGAAACCACGAAAAAAACGGGCATTCCGCTGATCGCCGACGAAATTCAGACCGGCATGGGCCGTACCGGGAATTTCCTGGGCTCACAAACCGTCGGCCTTGATCCCGACTACATCTGCCTTTCCAAGGCACTCGGCGGCGGGCTGGTGAAGGTCGGCGCACTGCTGATCAAGCGCGAGCGCTTTGTGGAAGAGTTTTCCATGATCCACACCTCCACATTCGCGGAAGATGAGCTGAGCAGCCGCGTGGCGCTCAAGGCGCTGGAGATCATCGAGCGCGATCGGCTGGCGGAAAAGTCCGCCGCCGCGGGAAACTACCTGCTCGACGGACTGCATGCGCTCAAAGCCGAGTTCCCGGAACAGGTGAAAGAAGTGCGCGGTGCAGGACTGATGCTGGGACTGGAGCTGCACGATCACTCGAATTCGCCCTCGAACACCTTCCTGATGCTCTCCCGGCAGAAGTACTTTGGCTACGCGGCCTCGGCGTACCTGCTGATGGTCCACAATGTTCGCGTCGCGCCAACCCTGAGCGAGCCGTTCACGTTGCGGCTGGAACCTTCGGCCTACATCTCGCGCGATTCCATGGACCACTGCCTCCATGCATTGCGCCAGTATTGCGAACTGCTGCGCTGCCAGGATGCCGCACCGCTGGTCCGGCAGCAACTGGGCAAGCCCCAGGCGCCGTTCGTCGATTATCGCGGCAGCTTTCCGTCGAGCCGCCAGGAGGCGAACACGGATTTGCAGGTTGGCTTCCTGGGTAACCTGATCGGGCCGGAGTCGGTCGAGGTCTTCGATCCCTCGCTGGCCAGCCTGCCCTTTGACCAGCTTGAGAGCTATCTATCGCAAAGCGCGCGGTTCATCGCGCCCTGCGTCTACGATTCAGTCAACGTGAAGTCTGATACCGGCGGTGAAGTGCATCTGCGCTTCGTCGGCCTGGGCTTTACCGCGGCGCAGATCATGGACGCCATGCATAACGGCAGCTCCAAGTGGGTGCTGGAGAAGGTACGGGAAGGCGTGGACCTGGCCGCGGAAGAGGGCTGCACGGTCGTAGGACTGGGCGGGCATACCTCGATTGTCTCCGCCAATGGCCTTTACCTGCGCGGCTGCAAGCCGGCCATCACCTCCGGCAACGCGCTCACCGTCGGTATGGCGATCCAGGCGGTGCGGCGCGCGGTGAAAAAGCTGGGCATCTGCACGCCATGCGCGTCCGTCGCGATCGTGGGCGCTACCGGGAACATCGGCAGCACCTGCGCCACCATCCTGGCCGGCGAGTTCGGCGAAGTTTATCTGCTCGGCCGCTCGGTCACTACGCCGCGCCTGCTGGCTGTGGCGGAAGATGTCCGCACCGCGGCTCCGGGCAAGAAGGTGCACCTCGCGGACAACCTCGAAGTTCTCGAGCGCTGTTCTGTTGTAGTCTCCGCCTCGAACGCGGCGCACGCGCTGATTTATCCCCAACATCTGGCGCGCGGCCCGGTTGTGGTCTGCGATATCTCCGTGCCCGGAGACGTGCATGAGTCGGTGACCCGGCAACGGCCTGATGCCGAGGTGATTCACAGCCCGATCGTGAAGCTGCCGCGCAATCCTGATTTCAAAGTCGCGGGTATTCCGCTGGAAAAAGGCCACGTGCTGCCCTGCATGGCGGAAACTCTGCTGATGGGCCTGGAAAACGCGAAAACCAACGGCTCCTACGGTCCGATCACGCCGGAGCGGGTGCGGCACATGTGTGAGATCGCGGAGAAGCACGGCTTTACGCTGGCGGATTGATGCAGCCGTCCATGCAAACTGAGGCCCCGGGCTGCCGGCACACCATCTACTCCCACGTCGACTCGGTCGACCTTGCCGCATGGCAGCGCCTGTGTGCCGATCCCAATAACCCGTTCATGGAACCCGCATTCCTGCGCTGTGTGGAGCAGAGCATGGCCGGCCAGGCCAAAGTTTCTTACGTGGTCCTGCGCAACGACGACGGCGAACCCGCGGCCTGCGCCTGCCTCACGGAATTCACGGTTGACCTGGCGATCGTGGCGGGCAGCGGGCTGAAGAAGATGATCGGGGCGGTGCGTCGCGTTTTTCCCCGGCTCTTTTTTTTCAAGATCATGATGTGCGGCCTCCCCGTATCGAATGGGCAAAGCTCGGTGCGTATGGCGCCTGACGTGGACAAGGCGTGGGTTTTCCAGCAGCTGGACACCATGTTGCGCGAGCAGGCCGCAAAGTGCGGAGCAAAATTCCTTCTCTTCAAGGAGTTCACCGCCGCGGAGTGCGAGCAGATGAAGAGTGTTCTCGCGCTGGGGTACACGCTGGGCGAAAGCCTGCCCATGAACATGTTTGACCGGAAATTCAACGACTTTGAGCACTACCTGATTTCGTTGAAAGCGCATTACCGGCAGGACATCAGGCGATCGAAGAAGAAACTGGAGAAGGCTGCCATCACGCTCGGCCGGCTCCAGGGCGGACCCGAACTGGAGCAGATGTACTCTGACGAGCTCCACAAGCTCTATCTGGCTGTGGTGGACCGGGCAGAAAGCAAATTGGAGGTGCTGCCGCGGGAATTTTTTCTCGCCATGGCGCGCGAGTTCCGCGATTGCATCTCGTTCACCTATGCCAGCAAGGATGGAAGAATCGTGGGGTTCAACTGGGCCCTGCGCTGCGGCAACACCTACCGCTTCATGTTTTGCGGCATCGATTACAAATTGAATGAAGGCGCCGACCTCTACTTCAACCTGATGTATGCCGAGCTGGATAACGCCTTGAAGGCAGGCGCGGCGGAGGTCGAAGTGGGCCAGACCGCAGACCTCTTCAAATCGCGGCTGGGATGCTATCCGATTCCGCTGGCTTTTTACGTCAAGGCCACGATCTTGCCGGGACTGCTGCGCCGGGGAGCGCGCTTTCTCTTCCCCCCGCGCCCGGCCGTGCCTGCGTATGACATCTATAAGTCAGCCGAGCCGGGAGAGCGTTCGTGACGCCGGCCGGCTCCAGGCCGGAGCCGCAGACCGGGAGCGCTCTGAGCAGCCGGCGGCGGATCGACTTCACGCTGCTGGACGCAGTTCAATTCTTTTTCCTTATCGCGCTGATTGTCTTGCAGCTGGTGTACTGGCAGCACATTCCGCAGAGCCACTGGCTGCTTCCACTATATGTTGGCTCGCTCGTTTTGCTGGCCGTAACGGTCTTGACAGCGCGCGCCAGTTCGCGTGCGGCGGTGCGGCTGCTGGACGACCTGATTGTGCCGATCATCATCCTGCTGGTGGTCTTCGAAACCCTCGGCTATTCCATACCGGCATTGAACACAAACTGGCTGGAGCCAGCGCTGGTCCGCATGGATGGCTGGTTCTTTGGCATGACCGGCTCGCAGTACCTGGAGCGCTATTACACCCGGCCGCTGCTCGATCTGATGCACGTTTTTTACGTCTCGTTCTATTTCGTGCCGCTCTCAGTGCTGATTGTGATGTACCGGCGGGGCAACCGCGCGGAGCTTCAGCACACGGTGGCGGCGATTGGGCTTACGTTTTACGCGGATTTTTTTCTCTATTACATTTTTCCGGTGCTGGGACCGTATCGCAACGCGCAAATTCATTTCACGCGCGACATTGTTGCCTCCGGCGGCGCGCTGACCCATCTCCTGCGGAGCTTCCTGGACCACGCGGAGATTGCAACCTACGATTCGTTTCCCAGCGGGCATCTGGCGGCAACCCTCGTCACCATCTTCCTTGCCTACCACTATCGGCTAAAGCTGCGCGGCGTTTACGTCTTCCTTGGCGTCATGATCGTGATTTCGACAGTCTATCTGCGCTATCACTACATAATGGACCTGCCGGCCGGGGTGGTGGTAGCAGTGGTGATTTATTGGATCGCGCCCTGGGCCTCGCGTGTGGTGGTTTTCAGCGGCCAGTCGCGCCAAGAGTTGTCCCATCAAAAAGGAACGTAAGCCTGAAAAACTAGAGGCCCGCCGCGTGGACGGGCCTGAAGTCCCCTCAATCTTTTCCGTTATTCCGGCGGCTGCGGCGTCTTGGCAAAATCGCCGACCTTGGCCGGACCGTTGCCGTTGAAGGTCAGCGTCGCGGAGTCAGCATCGATTTCCGTCACCGTGGCATCACCTATCTTGTTGGTGATCGTCTTCAGCACTTTGCCGGTGGTGGGATCTTTGATCTGGCGGCCTGGGCGGCTGATCTCTAGAGAATCACCGACTTTCAGTCCGCTTTTTGAACCCACGTTGATAATTAACGTATTGCCGCTCACGTCCGCCACCACGCCGGAAACCTCCGCGACATGAGTGGGCAGCTTGCCCGATGAGCCACCGAGTTCGGTGCCAAGCTGCGCCACGGCCTGGGTGACCGCTTCACCAAGCAGGGTCTGGCCGAAGTTGGAGGCGTGGGTATCAAAAACTCCGCCACCGGCACCGCCGCCACCGCCGCCCGCGCCGAGCAACGAGGTGCCCGAGCGTTTGCTCTCGCCTTCACCGGTCGCCGCGGCCAGGATCTCCCCTGTGGTGGTATCGACCATGCGCGCGCTGATCGCGCAGACCGCCTTGGCCTCACTGCGCTTCACGCCGCCGATGCCAAAGCCGCCGCGGCCGATCCCCAGCCCGCCGACGCTCTTGCTCTTGTCGTCGCGGCCGAACTTGGTGATCGAGCCCATGATGATTGCGTCGACGCCTAAAATCTTGCCGATCTTCTGCGCCGTGGCCGGGTTGGCGCGGTCGCTGTTCGAAAAGTTCTGCTCGGCGAGTATCTTATCTAACGCTTTCCGTTCAATGATCCTGTACTTACCGTCCTTCAGGAGACGCTCCACCAGCATGTCCGTGATGCCCTTCCCGACATCCTGATTGGTGCCATAAATCGAATACACGTAAGACTGCACCGTGCCGTAATCGAAATCCAGTACGGCGACGCGCTTTCTCGTGTCTTTCTGCGCGGCGCAGGTGACGGCCAAAAGGACCAGCGCGGTAAACAAGCGGACAATTCGTGACATTATTTTCTGCTCCTGGCGGGGCACTAAGATTCAAGGGGGATCGAGCGAACAAACTTTAGCAGCAAACGTGGCCGGCGCACAACAGGTATGAACACTTAGGGGGAAGCTGCGGCTACTCTCTCACCAGCCACGCAAGCGCTTCCTGCCGGGTTTCGAAGTTGGGAATACGGCGCCGGGAGAGCGCCTGCACGCCCTCATAAATCAGTCGTTGCAACCCGCTGATTCCGACCACCGCCGCCCGCCGCACGTAAGGCGCATTGGCTGCGACTTTTTCCTGCAGCACCGCCACCGACTCCTTATCGAAGGTAGTCCCCGTCACGTCATTCAGCGTAAGCACCGAATTCGGCTCTTGCTCGGCGATCACCCGGTGCCCTTCCTCAGCCACCGCCTTCAGCATGGCCACATCACAATGCGAGTAGTTGATGAACAGCACTCTCTGCCCGGCATGCTCTAGAAATCGCACGCGTCCGGGCGCCACCGCTATGACCGTTTCCGGCCGTAATTCATAGGTTGTTGCGCTTGCCATGGACCATATTCTGGTCCGGCTCGTGGCCAGGGCGAAAGGTAACGAAAGGCAGAGCCCGGAAGGATTGTCATAGTCAGCTTTGGCAATTCCGGCGATTCTGGCAATCCCACCTCACTGCTTCTATACTGCGGGACGCCACATTTCTTTTTTAGGGGTGCTCCGTGGACCGCAAGCTCTGCCTCCTTCTTTTACTGCTCTCCTCAATCGCCAGCCCTGTCTTCGCCGCCACCTGTGAAAGCCTCTCCACGCTCAAGCTGCCCTCCGGAACCATCACCTCGGCGCAGCAGGTAGCGGCCGGCGCATTCGTTCCGCCGGGCGCCGATTCCGAGCCGGGCCCGATGTTCAACCCAAGAAATCTTCCCGCCTTCTGTCGCGTCCAGGCCACGCTCAAGCCCGCTCCGGACTCCGATATCAAAATCGAAGTCTGGATGCCCCTGACCGGCTGGAACCATAACTTCCGCGGCGTCGGCAACGGCGGCTTTGCCGGATCCATCGATTACCCTGGCCTGGGCACCGCTATCAGCTCCGGCTTCGCCTCCGCCAGCACCAACACCGGTCATGACGGCGCCCCGGTAGACGCCACCTGGGCCAAGGGCCATCCCGACAAGATCGTTGACTTCGGCTGGCGCGCCATTCACGAGACCGCAGTCACGGCCAAAGCGATCATCCAGGCCTTTTACGGCGAAGCTCCAAACCACAATTACTTCACCGGCTGCTCCAACGGCGGGCGTCAGGGCCTGATGGAAGCGCAGCGCTTCCCCGCCGACTATGACGGCATCATCGTCGGCGCTCCCGCCAACTACTGGACCAAAGTTTTCGCGACTTTCATCTTTGATATTCAAGCTATATCTCCGCCCGGCGCCTACATTGGCGCCGAGAAGATTCCGGTGATCGCCAAAGCCGTGAACGCCGCCTGCGACGCTAATGACGGCGTGAAAGACGGTGTGGTCGACGATCCGCGCGCGTGCCGCTTCAATCCGGAAACGCTGCTCTGCAAGCAGGCTGAGTCGGCTGACTGCCTGAACGCGGCGCAGGTCGCTGCGCTCAAAAAAATCTACGCCGGCCCGCGCGATTCAGCCGGCAAGCAGATCTTTCCCGGATTTGAGCCCGGCGGCGAAGAGGGACCTGGCGGCTGGGTTTTGTGGATCGGAAGGGGGCCGGGCACGGACCTGCAAACCCTTTTCGCCAACGGATTCTTCGGCAACATGATCACCACGCCGCAGCCGCTTGACCTCAAGACCATCGACATTGCCGCTGCCGTGAAGCTCGCCGACGACCAGCAGGCACGCACCTTCAACGCCGACGATCCCAATCTGAAGCCGTTCGCCGCTCGCGGAGGCAAGCTCATCATCTATCACGGTTGGAGTGACGCCGCGCTGCCACCGCTCGGCGCCATCAACTATTTTGAAAGTGTGCAGGCCGCGCTTGGCCGCCAGCAGACTGACGCCTTCATGCGCCTCTACATGGCGCCGGGCGTGCAACATTGCGGCGGCGGCCCGGGAGCAAATGCCTTCGGCCAGTCCGCTATTCCCAGCGATCCGCAGCATGACATTCATGAGGCGCTGGAGCAGTGGGTGGAAAAAGGCACGGCGCCGGACCGGATCATCGCCAGCAAATTCGTGAACCCCCTGGACCACTCCAAGGGCGTCTCAATGACCCGCCCGCTGTGTTCGTATCCTCAGTTTGCGAAATATAAGGGCACGGGTGACAGCAACGATGCGGGGAATTTTGAGTGCGTGCCGCGCACGGCCAAGGCTTCGTCCGATGACAGCGTCGGCTCGCCAGCCCTGGGCCCAATATCGCTCGAAGACAAGGTTGTTTACACCCTCAAAAATACTGACATAAAAGCTCCGAAGCCGCTGCATACCCCCGAGCCAAAATACTCACGAAGCGCCAGAAAGAAAAAGATCCAGGGCATCGTCAAACTCTCTGCCCTCATCGGGGCAGACGGCATTCCCCGTGACATCAAGATCGTCCAACCGCTTGAACCAACCCTGGACGCCAACGCCATAGCGGCCGTCGAAAAGTGGAAGTTTGTCCCCGCCAAAAAAGACGGCAAGCCGGTGGCCGTGGCGATGCAGTTGGAGGTGGATTACAGGCTCTATTGAGGCAAGGTCCAGCTGCTTACCTCGAGGGTTTCGTCACCGGCATCCAGAGAGACCGGGGTGCAACGGATTGCATCTAACAAACCAGGAATACAGACATTTGCTCCGGGCCCCGAAGTCAGGTTTGTTTGTGGTGAAATCCGCCCCCAGGGGTATGAGGAGCAAGCGGGCCCTTTTCCGGACTGGCGAAAGGATCCCTGAAAGCGGCCTCTACCGCGTTATCCACCGCCAACACCTCCTGCCCCATGAGGTCACCCTGCTGCGCGACCAGGAATTCCCCCGCTGCGAAGGGTGCCGCCGTGCGGTTCAGTTCCAACTGGTCCGCGCCGTCCGGTTCACAGAGGTCAGGCATGATTTTTCCATGCGCATCCACCTCTACGAGTTGCCGGTGCTGGAACAGGAGCAGAGCGAACAGATTGCCGTGTGATCGGTCTATGCCTTGCGCTTTGATTTTTTTGGCGCGGGCGACCAAAGCGCCATGGCGGCATCGGCCAATTCCAGCAGCCGGCTGTCGCTGGGCGGAGACTCTGCACGCCGGCCCTCCCGCAAGGCTTGCCTGGGAGAAGGTTTGAGGCTGTAACGAGGGGCCAGCCAAAGACCATTTCTATGACTCTGGGATTTCTTTGACGAGTGGGCGCGTTTCTGCGGCATTTCTTAGTCCTCTGGAGACTGCCCTGAGGCATGGAGCGTGGGCCCCGCTTGAAGAGGTACATCAAGTGCCTGATCGGAACACAGACTCAGTTTTCAGTCGACTTTAAGATTGAGTGAAGAGGAAAAAGAGTTGGCTTACCCTGCATGCTTGTGCGGCTTGGCGAGTCGTGGGCACTCTTCCAGGATTTCACCGTCACGGAAGGGAACAACGGATTCGCTCTTGGCCGGCCGGAGCAGCTCAAACCTCACCTCGGAACCGCATCGCTTGCAGCGCGGAAAAATGTCGTCCTCTCGCAGCGCCGCTTCATGCATAAGCCGGTGGGAATCGTGAAACACCCGATAGATCGCGCTGCTGACGACCCTCTCGCCCGGCCGAAACTGTCCCATCTGTCCGCCCCCACCAACAAACTAAGTTGGAACTTCCCCGCCGGCAAAGCCCTGTCCCGTGACGAGCCTCACGTATCGGCCAGTCAGATGCCGGAACCCTGAATTTTGTTGCTCAAGTGTGAAAACTTCTTCGCTTACCCTGGTTTCAAAGCGTTGACGACAGGATGCGCGCAGGCCTGGCGCAGGCGGTTCCATTGTTCGGCGAGGTAAGCATGGAGATCGGTTTCAGACCAGAAGACCTTTCCGGTGAAGTCGCAACCAGAGCAGCGCAGCGCTATGTCGCGGCCTTCACTCAAAGGATCGATGCGGCGGCTGCAGCGAAGACAATGTACGTCCTGGGCCACAAAGCCGGTTTCCGGCGCGCAGTCCCCGATGAACCTGAAGCCATCGTCATCCCGTGAAATCTTCATTGCTGTCCTGGTTCTCCCGGCATTCAGAGCAGATTTTCGCACAGCCGGTTTGCTGTGCCAGGCAGCAAACAGGCTCACGGCGCAAGTCGGCGTACCAATCGCGCGCCGAAATGGTGCTTTCACGCCCTGCAAAAAAGAGGGCAAACTGGTGGCGTGCCGCGTGCAGCTGGAGCTGGATTGCAGGAGGGCAACAAAGGAGCCTTTATTTGCCCCAATCGCCCATCTGCTTCACCAGCGTTTTGAGCTCCAGCACCGGCAGCGGGCACTCCGGCCAGTTGTGTTCCCAGCAGATGATCAGGTCGGCCTTTTTCGGATCGTGCTGGTGCCGCAGAAAATTCCGGCTCTCCAGCTCGAACTCCACCCGCAACAGCTGGCAGCGCTTTCCATCGATGGTCCGCATCGCCTCGGCATCGGGAAATGTTCCCGGCATCCGCAGCATCGTGAACCC
>DASTJB010000281.1:0-10451 GCA_035717005.1 Candidatus Angelobacter sp. | reverse complement strand
TCCAGGATGCCTGGCAGCTTACACCGCGGCTGAACGTGAATCTGGGAATGCGCTATGAGTACTTCGGCCCGCTGCACAGCGATCGCAAAGACCTTGCAGTCTTCATTCCCGGACAGGGATTGCGGGTGCAGGGAGCAGGGATCGATTCTGTCTTCCCGCCCGACAAGAACAACTGGGCGCCGCGAATCGGCTTTGCCTATCAGCCGACGGAAAAGGGAGACCTGGTTGTGCGCGGCGGCATTGGCGTGTTCTATGACCAGATCAATATGAATCCGTTCCTGGATTTCCGTCCGCCCATCACGGCGGCGCAGGGCATCCAGGGCAATCCATTTGGTGCGTCCCCGGTGTCAACGTACTCGCGCAGCACCTATAACTGGCAGACTGTGCAGACCGGCGGCGCCTCGATCTTCCCCGGAGTTGTCGCTTGTGCTAATCCGCTTTGCACCGGGCAGCCCGGATTCAACCTGTTCTCAGTCAACCAGAACTTCCGCGTCCCCTATTTTTATAACTACAACCTGCAGGTGGAGAAGGGATTGAGCAACGTGGCCGTCCTGCAGATCGGATACGTGGGCAGCCAGGGACGCAAGCTGAATATCGTCACCGATATCAATCAGAATGGGGCATTCAATACCGATCCGCTGCACAAGTATGGCTCCATCCTTCAGCTCAACAGCGTTGGTACGTCTAACTACAACGCCCTGCAGACCACCTTCAGGATCAGGAAATGGCACGGGCTGACTTCGACCTTCGGCTATACCTGGTCACACGCGCTGGATGAGATCAGCGAATACCGCGCTGTGATTGCCGACGATCCCAACAACATCAAGCTGGATTACGGCAACGGTGATTACGATACCCGCCACCTGTTCACGACGTCTTTCAACTATGACATTCCGGGCGGATCTGTGGGCCCGAAATGGCTTACGCACGGCTGGCAGATCGCCAGTTTGTGGAACTTCCACACCGGGCAACCCTCAGACGTAACCCGGCTGGGCCTGGATGTGATCGGCGACCCGTTTAAGGGCGCCGACCATAAGTTCTCCGCGGCCAACGGCGGACTGCAGTGGTGGAATCCCGCCGCTTTTGCGGCGCCGGCACCGGGTACGAACGGCAACCTCTCACGCAACAAGTTCCGCGGCCCCGGCTACGGCGATGTCGACCTTTCCATCTTCAAGAACATTCCTGTGCGGGAAAGGTTCACCGTGCAACTGCGGGCGGAGATGTTCAACCTGTTTAACCGCGTCAACGTTGCTTCCGGACCAGGCTCGGTGGGCAGCAGTTGCGGCGCGGCAGACGCAAGTTCGCCGCTGCTCAGCCAGCGTACCTGCACGACCAGCTCAGGCTTCGGCCTGGTCAGCGATACCATCGGCGACTTCAACGGCGCTCCGGGCATCGGGCCGGGAGAGGCCTTCAACATGCAGCTGGCGATCAAGATCAAGTTCTAACGGCTGCACCGCAGTGGGGCAGAGCTCCCAAGCTCTGCCCTTTTATTTTTTTGTAAACATTTCATTATTAAAGGCTTAAGCAGATTGACTGGTAAGGCCATTTTTTTCTTGACACGTATTACAAATTGAAATATTGTTATCGCGATTAGCAATATGAAACTTGGCGAGAAATTACGTTACCTGCGGCTGATGGAAGGGAACCTTCGCGGCTTTGGACGCGAGATGACGCAGCAGGAAGTGGTGAAGGCGGTCACGCGCGAGCTGAAGATGAAGATCAGCCAGAGCTATCTCTCGCAGATCGAGAACGGCGCGCGCCCGCACCTGACGAACAAGACGCGGCTGCTGCTGGCGAGGTTCTTCAAGGTCCACCCGGGATATCTGGTGGACGATCCCGAGGGCTTCCACAATGAGCTGATTTCGGACGTGACCTCGGCGGAAGACACGCTGGACCTGTGGCTGATCCAGGGGGCAGAGCGTTTCCGGCGCGATCCGGGGGTGAGCCGGGCGCTGTTGAACCTGGCCAAGCACCACGATTCGCGCAGCTGCCTGGTGCTGATGGAAGCGATTCTGGAAACGCCGGAGCTGGCAGAGAAACTTTTGAACGTGCTGCGCCCGAACGGGCAGAAGAGCGCAGCGGAGATGAGCGAGGCTTAACGCCGATCACGCCAGCCCATCCCTTCCGCAAAGAACGCGGAACGGATTGGGGCCCGCAAAAGAACGCGTGCGAATGGGGCGCTGATTGAACGAGGTGAAGCTATGAACTGGGAAATCTTCTATCTGGTTTGTTTCGTCGTCGGCTTTGCCTTTACCGCGATTTCATTCCTGAGCGGGACGCTGCATATCCACCTGCCAGGACACGGACATTTTCACCTGGGCCATGGCGCCGGGCATCACGGGTCGTCCGGCAGCGGATTTGGATTTTTCAATCCCCTGAGCCTGGCCATCTTTCTGGCGTGGTTTGGCGGGACGGGATATCTGCTGGTCCATTTGCGGCATGTCTGGGTGCTGGCGGGGCTGGCGCTCTCAACGGTAGCCGGGCTTGTAGGAGCCGGCTTCGTGATCGTCTTCGCGACGAAATATTTCATGGCGCATGAGTCGGCGCTGGATCCCATGGATTTCGATATGGTCGGCGTGTTGGGAAGGGTGAGCGGCACGATCCGGGGCAATGGCACAGGCGAGATTATCTTCGAGCAAGAGGGCGCGCGCCGGGCGTGCGCGGCGCGGAGCGAGACGCGCGAGGAGATGCCGCGCGGTGAAGAAGTCATCGTGACGCGCTTTGAAAACGGTGTGGCATATGTGCGCCGCTGGAGTGATCTGGCGGAAAAGGCCGGCTTATTGCCGGAGGAGGAAGAGAAGAGGTCATGAAGGTCTTAGGAGGATCTATGGAATGGCAGACAGTCGCTATCGTTGCCGGCCTGGCTATTGTGGCGGTGATGATCGTGATCAGCATGCTGGCGCGGCTGTATCGCAAAGTTGCTCCGAACCAGGCGCTGCTGGTCTATGGCCGCGGCAAGACGCCGCGCGTGGTGAAGGGCGCCGGAACCATCATCTGGCCGCTGATTGAAAACTGGCAGCTGCTTTCGCTGGAGCTGATGTCATTTGACGTGGCGCCGCAGCAGGACCTGTACACCAATCAGGGCGTCGCGGTCACGGTGGAAGCCGTGGCGCAGATCAAGGTCAAGTCAGACGAGATTTCCATCCGCACCGGCGCCGAGCAGTTTCTGTCGAAGACCCCGCCACAACGTGAGGGGCTGATCCGGCTGGTGATGGAAGGGCATTTGCGCGGCATTATCGGCCAGCTGACGGTGGAGCAGATCGTGAAGGAGCCGGAGATGGTAGGCGACCGCATGCGGGCCACCTGCGCCGGCGACATGAGCAAGATGGGCCTTGAAGTCGTCTCGTTCACCATCAAGGAAGTTCGCGACAAGAATGAGTACATCGCCAACATGGGCCGGCCGGACGTGGCGAGGATTAAGCGCGATGCCGACGTCGCCGCCGCCGAAGCCGATCGCGATACGGCGATCAAGAAGGCGGAAGCGCAACGTGCTGCGGCAATCGCCCGGGCACAGGCTGACCAGGAGCGTGTGCTGGCGGAGACATTGTCACTGGCCAAGCAGGCCGAAGCGCAGCGCGATCTTGAAGTCAAGAAGGCCACCTTCGCGGAGCTGGTCAAGAAGCAACAGGCGCAGGCCGACAAGGCATACGAAATCCAGCAGAACATCCAGCAACAGCTTGTCATCGCCGAGCAGGTGAAGGTGCAGCTGATTGAGCGCGAGCAGCAGACCAAGGTGCAGGAAGCCGAGATCGCGCGCCATCAGAATGAGCTGATCGCCACGGTGCTGAAGCAGGCGGAGATCGAGAAGCAGCGCGTGCTCAACCTGGCGGAAGCGGAGAAGCAGCGGCTGATCGCCGAAGCCGAGGGCCGGGCGAGCGCCACGCGCATGCAGGGCGAGGCTGAAGCCGACATCATCTTCAAAAAGGGCGAAGCCGAGGCGCGGGCGATGAACATCAAGGCCGAGGCGTATCAGGAGTACAACCAGGCGGCCGTGGTGGACAAGCTGATCAGTGGACTGCCGGAAGTGGTGCGCGCCATGGCGCAGCCGCTATCCAATGTCGACAAGATCACCATCGTTTCCACCGGCAACGGCCATTCCGCCGGAGTGAGCAAGATTACCGGCGACATGGCGGAGATCGCCGCGCAGGTGCCGGCGCTGTTCGAGGCGCTCTCTGGGATGAGCATCACCGATCTGCTCTCGAAGGTGCGGCTGATCGGCGACAAGAGTCCCAAACCGGGTCCGGCTTTGCCCGGAGGTGACGACGCGACGACGGGCAAGGCCAAGGGCGCGGGCAAGTAACAAGGCTTGGAACGGTTGGCTCCGTTCATGCGCCAATCGAACGGGGCCTACACAATGGAGCACAAGATGAAGAAGCTTTCGTTATCGGGATTGATGCTGGGCGCGCTCGCGGGAATGGCGGTTGCGCTGACCTTCGGCAAATGGATTTTCTGGCTGGCGCTGGGGCTGGTGATCGGAATGTTCATTGGCTCGGCGTCAGCGCGGATTGGCCGCCGCCGTGACCTGGCTGTCCGGCTGAACGCATACAGATCGTAATCGGGAGAGAAGAGAACAGGGTCCTGCGAAATATTTGGAGGAGTTATGGCGTTACTAGAGAGAGTTAGCACACTGGTCCGGGCGAATTTGAACGACCTGATCGACAAAGCGGAAAACCCGGAGAAGATGATCAAGCAAGTCATCCTCGATATGGAGAACCAGCTGCTTCAGGTGAAGACGCAGGTGGCCATTGCGATTGCCGACCAGCACCTGCTGGAAAAGAAACAGAAAGAAAACGAGGAGAAGATTGCGGAATGGAACCGCAAGGCGGAGATGGCCGTGGGCAAGCAGCAGGACGACCTGGCGCGGGCGGCAATCGAGCGTTCGCTGCATTATAGGCAGCTCTCAGAGAACTTCCGGCAGCAGGTGGCCGACCAGGCGGTGCAGGTTGAGACGCTGAAGAACGCGCTGCACAAGCTGCAGCAGAAACTGGAAGAGGCGCGGGCGCACAGTGAGCTGTTGATCGCGCAGCACCGGCGCGCGCGCACGCTGGACAAAGCCGCTGACGCGCACGCCAGCATGAACGGCCCCGACCACAGCGCAACCTTCGACCGCATGCGCCACAAGGTGATGCGCACGGAGGCCGTCGGCCAGGCCAAGGCCGAGTTGCTGGAAGTGGAAGGCTCCAGCGTTGAGGCGCGCTTCGCTGCGATGGAAAAAGAAGACGAGATCAACCGCATCCTGAGCGAGCTGAAGTCGAAGCGGACGTAAAGGCTGATCGGCTGCCCGGACGGCGCAATCCGCCGTTCAGGGCGGCCCGCTGCCGTGGGAAGGGCGAGGCTTGTGTTATGCCAAAGCACAAAGAAAGTGATCCGGCGCCGGTTATGAAGAGCTACGGAAGCGTAAGCCGAGCGACACTCGACACACATGGCGGCGTTGGACTGGCCGGAATTGCTGCGGTGATAGGAATGGGCGTCATCGTGGCGGGCCGGCTCGACTTTGGAGCGGGCTTCCTGGCTTTGGCAGTCGTGGCGGGCGGCGTCATTGCGCTGGGTCTGTATTGGTTGCGGCAACGACGATACGCCAAGAGCGCGACTTCGGCGGATTCAAGCTCGGGCGGCTTTGTTGGTGCGCTCATCCTGCTTGGAGTTGGCGCCGTGCTCATGGCGTGCCGCTACTACTGGATGCAGTTGTTCTTCGGCCTTGCGCTTCTGGCCGGAGGCGCAGTGGCCCTGCTGTTGCGCTGGCTGCGGCGGCGGGATTCCGGAATCTCCGTGGTTTAGCTGTATGTCCAGGCGGAGCTTCTCACGTAAAATTCGGATTGAATGAAGCCTATATTTGCCGGCCTCTTTTTGATTCTTGTTGGCGTCGCTGCTGGAGCGCAGTCGCCGATGGAAAAGCAGCTCTTCGATCTGGTGAACCGTGAGCGCCAGAGGGCCGGCTTGAGCAAATTCGAGTGGAGTGACAAGCTCGCTGAAGCCGCGCTGGCCCATTCCAGATTGCAGGACGAGCACCAGGACCTTTCCCACCAGTTTGCCGGCGAGCCGGCCTTGCAGGAGCGCGTAGGCGCGACCGGATTGCGCTTCAACTCGGTGGCAGAGAACGTGGCGGAGGCGCCTGACGTCGCAACCGTGCACGACGGCCTGATGCACTCGCCCCGACATCGCGCCAACATCCTGAACGCCGAATACAACGCGATCGGCATCGCCATGGTGCAGCACGGCAGCCAATTATTTGTCACCCAGGACTTCGCCCATGTCTCCGCCAGCTACACGGAAAAGCAGTTTCGTGAAGCGGTCGTCAGCAGCGTGAATAAAGCAAGACGGGGCAGAAAGCTGCCTGCGCTGGACATCATCAGCGATCCGCGTCTGCATAAGGCCGCGTGCGCGCAGGACATGAATACCAATCGTATGATTCAGGGACTGCCGGGAGCTGCGCGATTGGTCATCTATTCCCAGTCCGATCCGGGAACCCTTCCCGACGAGCTGCGCCAGGCGATTGCCGACCGCAAGGTCAACCGTATGAAGATTGGCGTGTGCTTCGAGACCGGCGGCAGGAATGGATTCTCGCATTTCTGGGTGGTTGCGGCATTTTATCCTGAGACCGAAGAGAGCCGCCCATGAAGCAGTTCGTTTTGCTTTGCGCAGCTTTGTTTTTGTCCGTGGCCCTGTCCGCGCCTGCGATCACGGTGGCTTCGCCGGCGGAAAAGCAGGTCTTCGATCAGCTCAACCAGGAGCGAGAGAAGGCCGGGTTGCCGGCGCTCGAGTGGAATCCGCTGGCGGCCGACGCGGCGCGAAAGCACGCCGCGCTGCTGGCGGAAAACGCGGAGCTTTCACACCAGTTTGCCGGCGAAGCTTCGCTGGCGGAGCGGCTGGGCGCGACCGGCCTGCGCTTTACCGGTTCAGCGGAGAACATCGCGCGGACAGAGCATTTAGAAGATGTGCACCTGGCTTTGATGGGGTCGCCGGGCCATCGCGCCAACATGCTCAGCCCGAAATACAACGCGGTGGGCATTGGCATGGTGGAGCGAGATGGGCGAGTCTATGTCGCGCAGGACTTCGTCTTCCAGGTCCCGGTTTATACGGAAGCGGATTTCGACGCGGCTTTTGCTGAAGAATTCAACTCAGCAAGAAAAGCCCACGGCGCACGCGAGATCGAGGCGCATGCCGATCCCTACCTGCACGAACTGGCCTGCGCAACCGATGGCGACGCCACGAAGTTGGCCGGCGGCATCAGCGGCCGGTACCTGGTGGTGTTCAATTCTTCCGAGCCGCGCCGCCTGCCGGAAAAGCTGGTGAACGCCGCAGCGAATCCCAACTACCGCCGCATGACTTTCGGCGCCTGCTTCCGCCCCGACAAAGAGCACGGCTACGGAAACTTCTGGGTGGTCGCGGCGTTTGGGAGCTGAGGCATATGACGGAACACGATTTGCAACTTCTCAAGGCCAATATCGATAAGACACTCAGAATCCGATTTCGCGATGGCGAGACCTCGTTGATAAGAGTAAATCTCATATCGGATGAGGATAGAGATGTGATTTACGATCTGATCTCGACGGATAAAGAATCCACTTACGAAAAGCTAGACGTGCAGCCTGCCTATCGGGCCGAATTTGATGACATCGTCAGCGTTGAAGCGGTTGAAACTGAAGAACGGTGAATCAAGAGCTTGTTTCTTCCGCCTCTTCCTGCAACGCCGTCAGCACCTCGTCATCCACTTCCCATTTTTTCAGGACCGTAATCGCCACGCCCGCGCCAAAGCCGGCCCGTACCAGCGCACGGAAGATGCGCGCCGCGTCCTTGTTGTTCCCGGGCTTCTTGATGCGCTTGCGTTTCAGGAACGCCCGGGCCAGGGCCGGCTCGTCGACGGAGGAGTAAGCATCCGCCACGGCTTTTTCGATCACGTCGGCGTGAACGCCTTTGACTTTCAGGTCGGTGATCACGCGGCGGCGGCCGAACTTCTCGTTGTCGCGGCGCAGGCCGGAGTACATCGCGGCGTAGTTCGAGTCATTCAGGTACTTCTGGTCTTTCAGGCGCAGGATCACCATGTTCACCAGCAGCTCTCCGATCTCGCCTTCAGGAACGCGCGGGCGCATCAGGCGCTTGAGCTCGGCGACCGTGCGCATCCTGCGCGAAAGTGCGCGGATGGCGTAGTCGTAGAGCGCGTCCTCGGTGTCCAACGTGCGCCTGGGGCGAGGGAAGGCCATAGGCGGAGGATAGCAGAATACTCCTCCCCATTTTCTCGTCCCATCCCCTTCACTTCGGCTGAACGCTGAATGCTGATTGCCGATTGCTAATTTTCAAAGATCATCGTCCATCGCGCCCTGGGGCGCTCTTGATTCTCCGATCACCGGATGACCCGCTGTCCCGATGACCCGATTCCTATCCGTGTCATCCGCGTTCATCAGTGGTAAGCCTTTGCTTTTCCGACCACCCGCGATCACCCGATCTCGATCCCTGTCATCCGAGTTCATCCGTGGTAAGTCTTTTGCCTTTCCGATCACCCGATCACCCGATCCCCCGATCACGGCGATTCCTTCACCAGGCTCGTCCTCATCACATTCCACGCTGCCAGCTGGATCGTGTATGCCAGTTGCCCCACCAGCTTTCCCTCCAGCTTGCCGTCGATAATTGCCGCCTGCAGCTTCTTGATCCCCATCTGTATGCTGTCCGGGTCCTCCATCGGCCCAAGATCAAGGCCCGGCTTTTCCGGCTTCATCTCCTGCATGCGCTCGTGCATGTGGCAGAGCTTCTTGCCGCGCACCCGCGGCGCGCCGCACTGCTCGCCATTGGCATGCACGTGCCGGCATCGTGCCGCCCGCTGCGCCTTCTCCAGGTTCTTCCGGTCTTTCTCCGCTCGCTCGCGCCGGTCATCTTCCATGAACTTCAGCGCCTGCTCAAAGGCTTTCTGCTCCTCATAGTCCACCCGCTTTCCGCTGTAATATTTGCGCAGCGCGGAGGGATGCTCCTGGAGGTATTTCTCGTAGGCCCGGAACGCCTCATAAAAGGCAATGCACAGCTGCCCCGCCTCTGACTCCTCCCATTTCTCCCGGTCCTCCTTCGCCGTCTGAACCGCACTCTCCCGGTGCATCAGCTCGTATACTTCTTCTTGCGAATAGAATTGCCCCTTGTAAACCTTCGTCGCCAGCGGATCGCTTGGGTCCCGCGGCTTGATCTCCCTCGTCTCAATTGGCCCCTGATCGTATCCATTTCCGTTCATTTCTCACCTCTTTTTGGCCTTTCCGACCTTGTTCCGATCTGCGCTTATCTGCGCCAATCCGCGGTAAGTCCTTTCTTTTCCAATCACCCGATCACCAGATGACCCGACCACCCGATGGCGGGGCTCCGCCCCGCCCCTACCCCCCCGTTTCGACCCCATTCGACCCCACTCGACCCCACTTGACCCCATGCTGAAGGCATCGGCAGAGGGTCACAACCCCAAAATGGGAAAACCCGGCCGAAGCCGGGTCATCCAAACTTTTGCACAGCAGCCCTCGGCTGTGCTGGTTCTTTGCTAATTGCTAGCTGCCAGGTGCTAGCTGCTTTGCGCAGCCACGAACAAACTACGAATCCACATTAGCATGATTTCAAATCACCGCAACAAAAAAATCTGTGACCCTCTGCCTAACCGAGCGCTTGCCCCGGGGCGCGAAACAAAGGTAGCCCAGGCCGGAAGGCCTGGGTAAGGTGAGTAGCGACAATAAGCCCCAGCGGGGCGGCACATCTATTATTCGTTCATCAATCGCGACGAATTCTACACAGCCTCAAATTGAACCGCGATAGGCTTCCGCTGTTCCATTACCGCACGCGAAAGATCGCAATCTTTTCCCGCTTTGGGCCAGTGCCAACATAAATGACTTTTAGCAGCGAAGCATGCAGCCATTTGGTCCCCGGCCCGTCAAGTTTCCATGACCCTTTTCGTTTTCTCAGCACGTTCTTACCCTTTGATTTGACGACCTTACTTGCCATCGTTCGATCCTCCGTTCAAGATCCTACGCTCCATTGTGCCCTTCAACCAATTTCAACAGCATACCCGGTACACGCCAAGAAGGACTTGCTCAACGGATTGCCGGCGGGTGTTCAGCCCATGGGTGAATTGAAACTGGTGGAAGCATGTGAGAGTCGACCTCACTAGAGCAGGCATCCTTTAGTTCTATAATCTGAACAGAGGATAGTTTAAATGGCAAGCGCAACGGTTCCACCACAGAAGTCTGGCAGACGACTTCTTTATCTTTACGGGTCTGCGACCCAGATTGAGCTAAAGAGCTATTTGGAAACGGTGTCGATTGATGACGCCGCACAGAAGGCTCAAATACTGGTCGGTTGGCGCGAAGCAACCAAGGTGTTCAAAGAAATCATGACCAATGAGACGGGCGTGCCTGAAACAATCAGCTGCTCGTCATTGGCAGCCGCCGACTTGGTTAGGGCGGCGGAGTTCATGTCTACGGAGCAGTTTG
>DASTJB010000280.1:0-6315 GCA_035717005.1 Candidatus Angelobacter sp. | reverse complement strand
CTCGGGATCGTCAATGAATGCTTTGGTGAACAGCGCTTTCTGCGAGAAGATTCCGAAGGCCACCGGCTTGCCTTCAGGAGCGGTGCGCGCCTGGCGCGTGACCATTTCCACCAAATCGCCCAGCTTCTCGCTCTTTGCCGCTCCCTCGGTTTCGAGCAGAATCAGCAGGCGATTGGAAAAGTTGCGGTTGGCGTCGAGCACCGGCAGGACGGTGCTGGACATGCGCGCTTCAATGTCGCCGGCGCTCAGGGTCTGGATTTCGGCGGTGGTGAGCTGATCGTAAAAGGAGACGAGCACGGTGGTGGTGCACTCCTGGCTGAAGACCGGAGCGCGGAACAGCACCAGGAGGAGGGCAAGGGGAATGATGCGGCCCATACTGTTACCTCGTGAATCCAATAAAATAATGCCGGGTACGACGGGCGGCAAACATTAATTTTTCGCCAACAGCCAGGCCAGCTTCCAGCCAAAACGGGATGGATCAAGGAAAAATGACAGACTACACCAGGCTTCCCATCGGCGACAATGCGCCGGACCGCGTGAATGCGGTCATCGAGATCCCCAAAGACTCAGTCAACAAATACGAGTACGACAAAAAGCTGCACGTCTTCAAGCTCGACCGCACACTGTTTTCGCCGGTGCATTATCCGGGCGACTACGGGTTCATTCCCAGCACGCTGGGGCACGACGACGATCCGGTGGACGTGCTGGTGCTGGTGGAAGCGCCGAGCTTTCCCGGCTGCCTGATGGAAGTGAAGCCGATCGGCGTGCTGCAGATGGTGGACCAGGGCAAGCGCGACGAGAAAATCCTGGCTGTGGCGGCGACAGACCCCCTGTATAAGCAGGTCAACGAGGCCTTACAGGTGCTGCCGCATACGTTGAGTGCGATCGAGCATTTCTTTTCCATCTACAAATATCTCGAAGACAAACGGACCGAGATTGCCGGCTGGGGCGACGCCGAAGAGGCGAGGAAGATCATTCGCGAGGGGATGAAGCAGTTCAAGTAGCAGTCAGCGATCAGCGTTCAGCCCTTGAAGCGCGCGGTCAGGCGGGAGCAGTGTTCGAGTCAGGTTGCGTCCATAGAACCCGGAGCGGCCGGATCACGCCGGGTGGAGAGGCCGAGGCTGGTTCGAGGTAAAACTGCCCCTTCCTGAGAATCGCCTTTGGGCTGCTTTGCAGGGCGGCGTCCAGAATTGCCTGCAGCTCTTCATGTCTGTTTCTATCTTCAGGCAAGGCAGGGTGGCTGTCGAGGGTAACTTTGCCGGAATGATATGCCGCTTCCCATCTTCGCCAGATTTCCCAATCCTCCATGGCGACCTCAAAGGTGTGTTGATCGATCGGCGTTAGGTAGTACAAATCCGAGTAATCTCCTGCAACGTCGTCAAAAATGCACTCGTAGTAAGACGGAGTGCCCTGGTAGTTGGCAATCCCCTTTCGCGGACCGTCGTAATAATCGATTACGGTGAAAACCGTTTCGAGTTCCGCAGGTCGATCCGCCACGTTCATATCGCCACCAGCTTCTGTTTTTCCAGGATACTCACTAAGCGGCCCACCCAGGCCTGATCGATATCGAGCAGATATTCGGCGGAGAGCAGATCGGCGATCTCTGCTGTGCTGCGGCGGCCGTTCATGAAGTTGATGGCTTCAAAACTGATCAGGCCAAAGTTTGGTTTGGTGGCGAGCCCTTCGGAGTCGCTGGCAAAGCGGGCTTCCTGCTCGGCGAGCCACTTTTTGTCGCCGGGCCCCAAAGCCTCAAAAGCTGATGCATCGAGCGGGAGAAGAGTGAGACGGTGTAGGCCGTCCCCGGCCTCCCCTTTGCCGTGGCGTTCGCGAACATAGTTCTTATCGCTCTTGAAAATGACTGATCCAAGTGAGTCTGCCTGGTCTTCCATGTCTTCACGATTCAGGATCATTCTTCTGGCCGGAGGCTCGTCAACTCTGCTTGTGGCATCGCGAGCCAGACGACGAGCCAGCTCCGCCGTACGAGAGGCATAAGCGCCAGCCTGAAGTTTCCTGAGGTCCTGCGGGCCGGCAGCAGCGAGGCAATAGGCTGCTGCGCTGGCGACCGCTCCCACCCGACGAAATTCGCTCGCGTCCGTTTTATCGATCTTGTCCTCGCTGGTGTGATGGGTCCAGTCAGGATCGTGGCCCAGCATGGTGGCCGGAACTCCGAGACCGAGAAACACGTCATGATCGCTCCCCTGAGCGTAGGGGATGGATTCGGGCTGCCAGTAATTGCGTGTTCCGGTAGGCGCATAGAGATTGGCTTCACGCGTCTGGTCAAGGACGTCAGACAGCAAAGCGTCAAGATATGATGTGACCGAGTCAGGAGTCCGGGTGAAATAAAAACGCGAGTTGGTCTTGACCGTGTCTTCGCCCACCATGTCCATGTTGATGTTGGCGACGATGCAGGGCTTGCCAGAAGCGAAGGCCTCGGGTTTATTGCGTGGATCATCCCACGGGGAGTCGCAGCGACGGGCTTCCGGATGGTTGCTCACATATGCCAGCGTGCCGAAATACTCCGGCACCCACATGAAGTGGACGGTGAGTTTGGGTGGTTCGAGCCTTTTGGCGGCGATGAGCGTCTGCAGCACGCGCGCGGCCTCCATCATGGCGCCGGAGCCGGAAGCGTTGTCATTGGCGCTCCACTTGGGGTGGTCAAGGTGCCCAGTGATCAGGACTTCGCGCTCCGGGTGCTCAGTGCCGCGAATGTAAGCATGTACCAGAGTCAGCTTGCCGGGGCCGAGTGTGGCGTCGATTTTGCCGTGGACTCGCACCGCGCCCTGCTTCATCAGCGACTTGAGAGTGTCATATTGATTGCGCGAGATCTGGAATCCGCCGCTGGTCTTTTCCAGCTCTTCCGCGCGCGGCCAGATGCCGTTGTAGCGCACCATGTCTGGATGGTCGGGACGGTCGGCCGCATCAGGATAGATCACGACGCCAACGGCCCCGTGCTTGAGCACCGCCTGACGAACGAC
The DNA here is from genome assembly GCA_035717005.1 of Candidatus Angelobacter sp. Lineage (GTDB taxonomy): Bacteria > Acidobacteriota > Terriglobia > Terriglobales > Acidobacteriaceae > Angelobacter. The sequence goes on along the minus strand of DASTJB010000280.1, from coordinate 3,340 downwards.
ATTGGCAGCGTAGCCTGAGGCGAGGGCAACTTTGCCCCGCACGTCGATGCCCTGGTAGTTCGCGTCGCTCGTGCCGCTGCCCACGTCAACCAGCTCGCCGGACCATTCCCCGCCTTTGGAATAGGTGGAGACGCACATGGGCACGTCGGCGTAGCGGCAGAGCATGAGTGGCTTGAAATCTTTCACGCCGGCAACGCTCTCGATCCAGAGTTCGCCGGAGCGCATGTCCCAGCCCATGGGCGAGGTGTAGGTCCCGTATTTGATTTTTCCGTCAGAGGTGAACTGTTCGATTCTTGCTTCGAGTCCCGCAGCTTTGAGGCGCGGGAGCACCACCTGCTCCGCGACGGCGGCCATCATCGGGCTGCCCTGGATGCGGTGATATTCGACAATCCGGCGGGTGTTCTCCTGCGCCGTTTCGCCGGAGTATTCGTTCGCGATCGCAGCAAACGTTTCCTGCTTTACGAGGTGCTGAGAAGAGCCGAACGTTGGAATAAGAACAAGGGCCACCCGAAGAAGGAGCTTCATGGCGACGAGAGTACAGTGGACGAATGCAATTAGCAAATATCAATCGGTTAGGGAGTTCCCGGAATGCTGAGCACGGCGGAGATCGCCGATGCGCAACTCAGGGCAGCTTTCCCGCGTGTTTCAGAATGCATGGATCAGAGACGTGGCTGAAGCGATGGAGAGATATAACGTACCATGTGCTCCGGCGCATGATGTCCAGGATGCTGCGCATGCGCGGCTCCCGGCGGGTAGAGGACCAGCACCAGCAACGAGGTCAGCAACCACAACAGTGCGACGACGAACAATGCGGCGTCCACACGCACGGCCGCGCGCTTTTGTTTGCGAACAGTCAATTTCATGTCTTACTGGAATAAGATGCGCAGGAGGGGCCAGTGGTTACTGCTGCTGGATGAGCAAACGGCAATCTTGGCAGTTAGCAAACGGCCGGCAAAGCAGGGTGCTCGGAATCCTCAAAAAAAGGGCCACAGGCAGGCCAAGACAGCGAGGCCAATCGCTAGCTGCTATTGGCTAATTGCTTCTTTATCCACACGAATCCACAGTGCTGCACCAAGTTGCGGCATTGACCCGCCGAAACGCGACGCGTAGAGTCGAAAACAATCTGTTGTCGCAAAGAAGTTTTTCTGATCGACCAGCCGAAATCTTAATGGCAAGCGTCCGGATTCGGGTGCGGCGGCGGCCTTGTGGATAAAAATCGGGTAGAACCACAGAAGGCAAGGATCCCGCCGGGCTTGTAAACGGCGGCGAATGAGCGACTTTGGGGGATTTGGGGTCCGTAACGTATCTAGGGTACAATAGATTGTATTAGCCTCTTGACATGCACAATATACAGGCGTAACTTTCCAACACCAAGGTTGTCCTGGCCGGACCCGCAGCAAGCCAAAACGGGTCATTCAGAGAGATAAAACCGGCGCTAGAGGTGGCGCCGAAAACAATCAATTGCGGTGAACTTCATAAAGGTGTCATCGACATCGCGTCGACCCCGGCGGTGTTGGCGGCCTTTGCTGGAGAAAAAGTGATGGAGATGAACTGGTCAAGGTGGTTCCGATGTGAATCGAGCTTCAGCCTGCTGCTGGTGCCGGACCAGCCGGGAATTTTTGCGCTGGCGGAAGAGGTCATGCAGCCGGCGGAAAACTCACGGCGCATGCTGGCCGTCTTTGAAGTGCAGGAAGCCGAAGATCTGGCACGGTCGATGAGCCGGTTATTCGCCATGGGGAGTCCGTGGCGGGAGAAGCTGGGCGAGTCGCGGTGCTATGTCCGGTATGCGATAGCGCCGAGCATTGCCGATCGCCGGGCCGCGGCTTCGGCGCTCAAGACCTGGCTGAATTCGCAGCGCGAGGTGGCAGCGCAGATTTTCGAACAAAAGCCGGCGGCGGTTCCGAGCACTGAGCGACTCGAAAGGGGTGAAGTGCGCAGCGAGCGCCGCACTGCGCGAGCGGAGTATGAGGGCGGGGTCCCCAGCAAGCCAGGGGTTGGCTTGATGGGGTGCGACGGCGAAGCAGTGCAGCGTTGCGGAGCCCTTGAAGAAACGGAGTTGAAAACTGTTGCCGAAACCGCGGTTGATCGTGTAACGCATGGGGTCATGCTGAAGAAGGCGGCTACGGCGGGATTCTAAACAATCGCAAGCGGAGAACGGCCGGGCAAGGGGGGAGCTCGCGCCAAAAAGCAACCTGCAGCGCAATCGAGCGAATGGGAGAGAATGAGATGGCGGACGGAAACGCAAAGATCGGCATGAAGGAAGAGACTCGCACATCGACGCACCAGCAGAGCGCCACGGGCGCGGCCGGACTCAAATTTGCGCGCTATTTTACGCGGTCCGGTGTTTCGCCCTACGACGAAGTGGAGTGGGAGCTGCGCACGGCGAACATCACGGACGCCAAGGGCAACGTGATCTTTGAGCAGAAGAATGTGGAGTCGCCGAAAGACTGGTCGATGACCGCCATCAACATCGTGGCCAGCAAATATCTGCATGGCACTCTGAATACGCCGGGGCGTGAGACCGGCGTCCGCCAGTTGATTCAGCGCGTGGCCGAGACCATCCGCGACTGGGGCTGGCAGCAGGGATATTTCTCGACCGCGGAAGACCGCGACACCTTCCATGACGAACTGGTGCACATCCTGGTGCAGCAGAAAGCTGCGTTCAATTCGCCGGTGTGGTTCAACGTGGGCTGCGACCGCCTGGAACCGAACTCTGACGCGCAGAACTGGCACTGGAACGCCGAGAAGGGAACGGTCGAGTTCACGACCACCGGCTACAAGGCGCCGCAGTGTTCGGCGTGCTTCATCAACTCGGTAAAGGACTCGCTGGATTCGATCCTGACGCTGGCCAAGACCGAAGGCATGCTGTTCAAGTGGGGCAGCGGCACGGGAACGAACCTCTCGACGCTGCGTGGATCGAAAGAAGAGCTCTCCGGCGGCGGACAGGCCTCAGGCCCGCTGAGCTTCATGAAGGGCTTTGATGCGTTTGCGGGCGTGATCAAGTCGGGCGGCAAGACGCGCCGCGCCGCCAAGATGGTGATCCTGAACGTCGACCATCCGGACATTGAAGACTTCATCAACTGCAAGATGGACGAAGAGAAGAAGGCCTGGGCGCTGATCGAAGCGGGCTATGACGGCTCTACGCCCGACTCGCCCGCCTACAGCTCTATCTTCTTCCAGAACGCCAACAACTCGGTGCGCGTGACCGACGAGTTCATGAACGCTGTGGAGCGCGATGACGACTTCTCTCTCCGCGCGGTCAAGGACCGCCAGGCCATGGGGAGTCCGAAGAAGGCGCGGGAGTTGATGCGCAAGATCGCTGAAGCCACGTGGTGGTGCG
>DASTJB010000279.1:0-4034 GCA_035717005.1 Candidatus Angelobacter sp. | reverse complement strand
GCCCAGTCAAGCTGCGTGGTGCCGCGCAGGCCGGAGCCAAAGGCGTTGAGCTCGATCGCGTTCGGCGGATCGAGAAAACGGCCCGAAGTGAATCCGTCGGCAAAGGCGTAATAGCCCAGCTTGCCGGCGGCGCCGCCGTATTCGGCGTTGAGGTCGTAGTTGTCCTGGGTGAGGCCAAGGAAATTGAGCGATCCGTGGCCCTGCATGGTGCGTCCGGAGCGCGTGGTGATGTCGAGCACGCCGCCGAAGCGGTTGCCGTATTCAGGAGTGAATCCGCCGGTCATCAAGTCCACGGTTTCAAAAATCTGCGGGCTGATGCCGGGGCCGAATTGCGGCTGCGTGTTTTCCAGAAATGACACGCCGTTGATGAACTGGTGCAGGGAAAATTCGTTGCCGCGCACGTTGATGAAGTTGTCATGGCTCTGGCTGGCGCCCGGCATCAGGTTTGCGACCAGCGCGTTGGCGCTCTCGGTCATCGGATCGGGCAGGCGCTCCAGTTGCTCATGGCTGAAGGTCTGCGAGCTGCCGGTCTTCGCCGGGTCGATGGTCGGGGATTCGGCGCGGACTTCAATGCTTTCCTGGAATGCTGTTCGTGAGCTGAGCTGAATGGCCAGCGAAACGGGTTCGCGCGGCCGCAGCACAAATTCATAATGGCCGGGAAAGAATCCCGGCGCTTCCGTCTTGATGACGTACTGCCCGCCTTCGACAGCCGCAAAGTGGAACTTGCCTTCCTGGTCTGTTCTGGCGGTCTGAATCGCAGTGGCCATGTTGGCATGCGCGAGTGAGACTTGTGCGCCTGCCACCGGAGATCCGGCAGCGTTCTTCACCTGGCCGTCCACGTTGGTTTGGGCCAGGGCGAAGGAAGCGATAAGCATCAGCAGCAGGAATGTAAGCCAACGAACGGCGTGCATGAGGTTATGACTCCAAACGACGGTGAGCGAAGCGGTTTTACATGAGCAGTGTACAGGGTTTCAGGCATTTTGTCGTTTCAGAAAGCCTTACTGGAACGACCCAACGAGCCAGTATTCATGCGGGACAAAGAGCACGGCAGCAACGATCGGCTAAGCGCCTTGTCAGTTGAAGAAACTGACCTTTTGGGCTGTCTTTTTCACGGCGCTGGTGAACCAGTGGAGCAGCCCGCCTTTGCGCGTCGTTTTCGCCGGCAGCGGCCCGGCGGAATAGAACTGGGTGTAAAACGACCGGTGATCCGCGGGAGCGGCGGTGAGAGGCAGAGCGTGTCTTTCCGCGGGCTCAACTTGCAGTTTTGCCGGCGCGGGAGAGAGCTTCTCCTGGCGCAAGTCTGGGCTTGAGGCGTGCAACGTTGCTGCGAAGGCCAGACAAACGAGGCTCGGGACAAGACGACGCACCCAGAAATTATAAGCAGTTCTGCCGCGAGTGCCTTCATGGAAATTACCTTAGTCCTTTCGAGTAGGGGGTGTTCTCCGCGAGCTGCGAGATGGAGACAAATCGTTTGTTCGGACAGCCCTCCAGCAGGAGTCGCGTCGCTTCCACCGTGTGTGCGCGGTCTGTCCCAAAGGCCAGGTGGCCGCCATCGTGCAGCAGGACAATCTCGCCGCGTCCGGAGTTCATGCGGGGAGTGACCTTGCTCAGGATGGATCCGGGTGATTCTGCACTCCAGTCATAGCCGGTGATCGACCACATGATTGTTTTCAGACCCAACCCCCGGGCGGTCCGCAGCACGCTGGGACGCCGTCCGCCAAACGGCGGACGAAAGAGAGCAGGCGTGAGGCCCAGCGCGTCTTCGATCGCTTTGTTGCAATCTTCCAGCTCCTGCCGCAGCCGGCGCGCAGAGACAAAGATGAGGTTGGGATGACTGTACGTGTGGTTCCCGATCTCGTGTCCGGCAGCCTGCACGGCGCGCGCGATCTCGGGCCGCCGGCGCACGTATTTGCCGATCAGAAAAAATGTCGCCTTCGCATTGTGCCTTGCCAGCACTTCGAGCAGGCGCAGAGTGTGCGGATCGTTGGGGCCATCGTCGTAGGTGAGCGCAAGCTGCTGCGGATCACTTCCGTGTGTGAGCGTCCGGCCGTAGAGCTGCGAGCGCGGCGCCATGGTGGCGTATCCGGCGTAAGAGGCCGCAGCGGCGGAGGCGAGAGTGAGGAAAGGCCAAAACATTTGTTTTCGAGTTGGTAAGTTGGCAATTTGGTAAGTTGAGCCGCATTGCGGGCATGAGCAAAGCGGGGACCCGCAGGCGAAATCCCGAGCGTGGCGAGGGATCTCCCTTACCAGGCTACCAACTCATCAAGTTACCAACTTCTTCTCCGTCTTCATAACCGTTTGCCCTGCAATATCGTTTTCATCGCCACCCGGCTTTCCACAGCCTGTTAACTCATTGCTCATTGCCAGCGGGCGTTCGCCGCGATATGCTGCCGGTTAGTCCGCCACGGTGACCGATGGCCAAGCTTTTCGAACCACCACAATATATTGCAGTGGAAGGCCCCATTCGCGTGGGCAAGAGCACGCTGGCCAACATCATCGCGGACCGCCTGAACGCGCAGCGCGTCATCGAGCCGGAAGACAATCCTTTCCTGCGCGGCTTTTACCAGGGCGAGCGCGGCGCGGCCTTCCAGGCGCAGTTTGCGTTTCTGATCCGGCGTTTTGAGCAGCTGCACCGGCTGGACGTGGGGCCGAACTCGCGCAAGACCGTCGTGGCCGACTACATCTTCGAAAAAGACAAGATCTTCGCCTACATCAACCTGAGCGACCACGAGCTGGAGGTTTACAACCGCTATTATCAGCTCTTCCGCAGCCAGCTGCCCGCGCCCGATCTCGTCATCTACCTGCAGGCGTCGCCTGAGGTGCTCAAGAAACGCCTGCGCAAAAAGAACCTTGCCGGCGAGACGGCCGTGAGCGATGACTACATTGAAGAAGTGGTCAAGGCCTATGAGCACTTCTTCTTTCATTACACCTCGTCTGACCTGCTGGTGGTGAACACCAACGATATCGATTTCGTCGAGCGCCACACCGACCTGCAGGAGCTGCTGCGGCGGGTCAGCGAACCCATCCGCGGCACTCAGTACTTCCTGCCGCTGGGATCGGGCGGAGCGGTAGGCGCGTGACGTGAACTGCGCACGCAGCAAGATCGGCGTCGTGGCCACTACGCTTCTCGTCTGCACACTTACAGGCTGCGAAGGCGGCACATTGCTCGATGGCAAAATCACTGACGCAGCGGGAAATCCGGTTGTATCGGCGATTGTGACCCTGGAAGTGGTCGAGCCGCCGTGGGACAAAGCCCAAGAAAAGTCCGACGCGCACGGCAAGTACAAGATCAACGTGACACATTATCCGAAGCGCACTCACCTCGTCGTAACGGTTTCCAAAGAGGGCTTTGAGCCATTCGAGAAAAAAATTACCTCCAAAGGAATCCATCAACACCTTGAGGTTCGGCTTAAGCCTCTTCAGACCAGTGAGCCGCCAGGCCAGTAGCTACTTCTGTGGTGGCGGCGCGGCCGAGGCGATATCCACCGCAACCTTCCACTTGCCGTCTTTGCCTTTCTTCCACACCGTGGCGTAGCTGCCGGAGAACTTGTTGTCGCCCTGGCTGCCTTCAAATGTCCCGCGCGTGTAGCCCAGGTCGCCGCTCCTGGAAACCTCGGCCGCCTCGTTCGTCCAGTTCAGCTTGAAGCCGGGATCGCTCAGCATCTGCTTCCACTCGGCTTCGATCGCGGCTTTGCCGTGCGCCCACTTGCCGTCCAGCCCGCAGGCCTCGGCATCATCCGCGATGAAGCTCATGAACTGCTCCACGTTCTTGGACTGCGCCGCCTTGGCCCAGTCCTGGTCAGCTTTCTTGAGCTCGGCCGTTTTGTCGGGCGAGCCGGCAAGCGACGCGGCGAGAAAAGTTGCGAGTGCCGCGATCAACACGATTACAAAGAATTTGCGCATGGTGCCCTCCGTCTGGGGAATTAGAACATATCCCTCCGCGATCAGTGAAAGTCATGCGATTGAATTTCTGCTCCGCTGATCGGCAACGGCCGTATCGCCTGCGCCTTCAGGTGGACGATCCCGTCCTGGTT
>DASTJB010000278.1:0-9499 GCA_035717005.1 Candidatus Angelobacter sp. | reverse complement strand
GCGCAGGTGTCGATCGGCGGCAGATCGTTGATCACGCCGGTTTTGAGCTTTGACCCTACGTCCGCCGTGGCCGAAAACTGGCCCTTGGTCAGGCCGTACACGCCGTTATCTTCAATGATGTAGATGAGCGGCAGATTGCGCCGCATCAGGTGCACGAACTGCCCGATCCCGATCGAGGCCGTATCGCCGTCTCCGCTCACGCCTAGCAGCATGAGCTTCTGGTTGGCCAGCGCCACGCCCGTTGCGACCGCGGGCATACGCCCGTGCACGGCATTGAAGCCGTGCCCGCGGCTCATAAAATAGGCTGGCGTTTTTGACGAGCAGCCGATGCCCGAGAGCTTCGCCACCATCTCCGGCTGCACGCCCATTTCATAACACGCGTCGATGATGCGCTCGGTGATGGCGTTGTGGCCGCAGCCGGCGCACAGCGTGGTCTTCGATCCGCGATAGTCGAGCACGGACAGCCCGATGTGGTTCGTCTTGGGAGCGGGCGCGGGAGTTGGCGTCGTGGTCGCGGACATTACTTGGCCTCCTGGGAAACTATTGCGTCAGTCACGGAGCGCGCATCGATCGGCAGCCCGTTGTAGTGCAGCACGCTGCGCAGCCGGGTGACCTGGTCCGCCGGGATGTCGAGCTTCAACAGCTGGAACATCTGGGCGTCGCGGTTCTGTTCCACCACGTAAACGCGGTCGTGATTTTTAATGAAGTCGTGTACTTCCTGGCTGAAGGGATAGGCGCGCAGCCGGAGATAATCCACGGCGATGCCGTGCTCCTTCAGCAGCTGGTCGTGGCTCTCGCCGATGGCCCAATGCGTGGTGCCATAAGCGATGATGCCGATCTTCGACGTGCCGCTGATCTCGGCAATCGGCGCAGGCACGAACTTGCGCGCGGTTTCGAATTTGCGCGCAAGGCGGTCCATGTTGTTCACGTAGTCGTCCGGGCGCTCGCTGTATTGCGCCTTTTCATTGTGGCCGCTGCCGCGGGTGAAGTATGCCGCCGCCGGATGGTTCGTTCCCGGCAGCGTGCGATAGGGAATGCCGTCGCCGTCCACATCTTTATAGCGGGCAAAGCCGCCCAGCCGCTTCAGGTCTTCTTCGTTCAGCACCTTGCCGCGGGAGATCGGCTTCTCCGGATACTTGAATGGGTTTGACATCCAGTTGTTCATGCCCAGATCGAGATCGGAGAGCACGAAGACGGGCGTCTGGAACTGCTCGGCCAGCTCAAACGCGTCAAGCGCCAGGCTGAAGCACTCTTCCACTGATGACGGCAGCAGCAGGATGTGCTTGGTATCGCCATGGGAGAGGAAGGCGCAGAACATCACGTCGCCTTGCATGGTCCGTGTGGGCAGGCCAGTGGACGGGCCAACGCGCTGGATATCGAAGAACACGCCGGGCAGCTCGACGTAGTAGCCCAGGCCGATAAACTCGGCCATCAGCGAGATTCCCGGGCCCGAAGTCGAGGTCATCGATCGTGCGCCCGCCCAGCCTGCGCCCAGCACCATGCCGGCGGCGGCGAGCTCGTCTTCCGCCTGCACCACGGCGAAGGTCGCTTTGCCGTCGGCGCCGATGCGGTATTCCTTCAGATAGTCAATCAGCGTCTCCACCAGTGAACTCGACGGCGTGATGGGATACCAGGTCACTACCGTGACGCCGGCAAACATGCAGCCCAGGGCGGCGGCGGCGTTGCCGTCAATGATGATCTTGCCGTGCGTCTCATCCATGCGCTCAATCCAGAGCGGGTCTTGTTTTGTAAATGTGGCAAGAGCGTAGTCATAACCGGCGCGGACGGCGGCGGTGTTCAGCTCGGCAGCCTTCTTCTTTTTGCCGAACTGCTTGAGCAGCGCCTTTTCGGATTCTTTCAGCTCGATGCCCAGCAGCGCATCCACCACGCCGACGTAGAGCATGTTTTTGACCAGCTTGCGCAGCTTGGCCTCCGGACAGACCGGCGCCACCAGCTTGTCAAACGGCACGGGATAGAAAGTAATGTCCTGGCGCAGGTTCTTGAGGTTCAGCGGCTCGTCGTAGACGCAGGCCGCGCCGGGCGCCAGAGACATCACGTCTTCCTGCGCCGTCTCGGCGTTCATCGCCACCAGGAAGTCGATCTCCTTTTTGCGGGCGATGTAGCCGTGCTTGCTGGCGCGGATGGTGTACCACGTCGGCAGGCCGGCAATGTTCGACGGGAACAGGTTCTTGCCCGAGACGGGCACGCCCATCTGGAAGATGCTGCGCAGCAGCACGGTATTGGCTGACTGCGACCCCGAACCGTTCACCGTCGCCACCTGGATGCTGAAATCGTTGACCCTGCGGCCCGGCTGGTGCGTGCCCGCCGCTTTTTCCTGAATGCCTAGATCGACTGTTGTCGCCATGAAATGTCCTGCGCGGCCCTAAGGCCGCAATTACCCCTTATTATCAACTCTTTTCAGAATGAGGGAAACCTTCATTATAAAGCAGTGATCTGGATCACCATGCATTTATGACAGTGTCGGCGATGGCTGAATGCTCGGCTGCCGGGGGCCGGAGTGCCAGGGTCCCCGTTACCTATGAGCAATATTGCACAGTTTCGTTGCTCAGAGACGCTTAGTCTGGAAATATGGGTTCGCCTAGTGTATCGAAATCGGCTATAGAGTGAGGCTCGCGCCGGGCCTCCATCCCGTGATTCTCTCCCTGGAAGACCGGCTGCCGTCTCAAACGATGCGGAAACTGGTCCTGGAAAATGCCGGGTACATTGTCCTGACGGCCACCTCAGGCCCTGACGCACTCCGGCTGCTCGCTGAATCACACGTGGATCTGGTCCTGAGCGACCACTTTCTGCGGGATGAACTGGGCACGGCCCTCGCGGCCCAGATCAAGGCCTTGTGGCCCGAAATTCCCATCCTGCTCATTACCGGCGCTGAGGACATTCCAGAAACCGCCCACGTGGATGGCGTGGTTCATAAGGCTGACGGCCCAACCAAACTGCTGGTGCTGATCGCCCAGGCCCTGGGGCTCTAGCGGCCGTTAGACCTTTCTTGCGCGCGGCAGCAGCGGGCATGGCGAAGTAGCCAATGCTCCCCTTAGGGGAGACTGAACGATTAGGAGGAGAGGCATGGCTGTTTACAAGATGAAGAAGTGTCCAACCTGTATTGGATTTGGGGCATGTTCTGACGGTGATAAATGTCCCACTTGCGAAGGCACAGGCGAAGTTCCGAGCGACGAGGTCATCATTGATGACCCGTGCCAGCCAGTGATGGAAGCCTCCAAGGGCTGATCCAGCAGGTGTTCACTCTTGTACAGACACGGCATCGTGATCGGCCTAGGCTAGTCCTAGACATACTTCGTATGACAAAGGGCCCCATAACGAGAATGCTCGACGCTGAGCACGGCCAGGACGCGCATCAGCCGGTCAGTTTGGCTGTACCAGGGAAAGACTGGAAGGCTTCTGTTCTGAAAATGAAGAAAGACTCAGCGGAAGCAATTCTCTCCTCTGTCACGGAAGAAATGGATAAGCCCCGGGTTGCTATGTCTGCGCGGACAGGCTTTGAGGCGGCCATAAAGAATTAATCGAAGGGTTTAACGGTTTACTCCGAAGACCCACGCCTGTTGATCCCCAGCAGACCCTGCGCCTTCCAGCATCAAAGCGGTGCAGTCGTGCCGCTAAAGGAACCGGGTGCATTGTGAGTACGTCAAAATCGATCCTGACTATCAGTCGCAATGAAAGCTTACAGAACATCAGGACCATGGTTTTGCAGCATGCGGGCTATGAGGTTTCCGCTGCAACCAACGACCTGGAGGCGGTCGCCTTCGTCGCCGCCCCAAATACCCTGAGTCTGGTCCTCATGTGTCATTCCGTTCCAGAAACCAGCAGGGTATTCCTGGCCACGAAAATCAAAGAGCTGAGGCCCCAACTGCCCATCCTGATGCTGTACAACGGCTACGATCCCACCGATGCCAAAGTGGACGGCTCATTGCACAACCTGGATACCCCGGAAGCCCTGCTGAACATGATCGGATTTATGACGTCGAGTTCCGCCGACGAAGTTCATCCTTGACCGAGTAACCGGGTCGCCCCTGGGCGGGAAAAGCGCCCCTTGCCGGCCCCGAGTGGCCGGGTTCACCCTCAGAACCCGATCTCCTGATAAATTATTTTCGTGAACCTTATCCTCAATGCCGCTGAGGCCCGCGTCCTGGGTGCGCTCATCGAAAAAGACATCACCACCCCGGACTATTACCCGCTCTCGCTGAACGCGCTCATCAACGCCTGCAACCAGAAGAACAATCGCGAGCCGGTCACCAGCTTTGATGAAGAAGCCGTGCGTCTGGCGCTGCGCAACCTTAGCGACAAAGGCCTGGCCGGTACCGCCAGCGGCGCCGACAGCCGCGTCACCAAGTACGAGCACCGGCTTCAGGAAGTTCTGAACCTCACGCGCCCGGAGACCGCAATCCTCTGCGTACTCCTGCTGCGCGGCCCGCAGACGCCGGGCGAGCTGCGCGGACGCACCGAACGCATGTACCGCTTTGAGCACCTTGACGACGTGGGCTCTGCCCTGCAGCAGATGATGCGCCGCGAGCCGCCGCTGGCCAAGGCGCTGGGCCGCCGTCCCGGGACCAAGGAAATTCGCTACGCCCACCTGCTCTCCGGCGACGTAGGGAGCTGGGAGCCTCCGGCCGAAGAATCCGCTTTGGCCGGCAGCACAGAAGACTCTGGGCGTATTGCGCAGCTCGAAGAGCAGGTTGCCGCCCTGCAAAGAGAAGTGGCGGAGATCAAGCAACAGATGGCCGACTTCCGCAAGCAGTTTGAGTAGTTCCTACCGCTGATTCGCCCTGATGACACTGATTGGATCTGGTGATCGCGCGTGATCGGGTGATCTGGCGATCGGAGGGACTTCTCCCGTTATCAGATCACCCGATGACCCGATCACCCGATCACCCGATCCTGTGTGATTCCCGTCACATTCTCCGTGCCCGTCCGGGCCTATGATCGTGCCTCACGCGTTCGAGTACAATGACTCACGCGCTCCTTAGGGCGAAATGGCTCAATACCCGTTTCGCCCGTTTTGGCCCCGGCAAGTCCAATTTCGCCGGCCTCTGGCCGCGCATCTCCAGGAGGAGTCATGGCAACAGTCGCCCACCCCGAAAGAGGAATTGAGCAGCTCTTACACGCGGAAAATGAACTCCTCCCGCCTAAATCGCTGGTGGAAAATGCGCGCCTCAAAAATTACGAGGCTGAGTACAAGCGCTCCGTGGAAGAGCCGGAGGCTTTCTGGGCCGACGCCGCCCGGGAGCTCGAATGGTTCCAGCCCTGGAACAAAGTCTTTGACTGGAAATACCCGACGTTTGAATGGTTCCAGGGCGGCAAGTGCAACATCACTTACAACTGCCTTGACCGCCAGGTGAAGTCCGGGCGCAAAAACAAAGTCGCCTACATCTGGGCGGGTGAAGACGGCACTGAGCAGCAGATCACCTACGGCCAGTTGCTCGATTTTGTCTCGCGGACGGCGAACGGGCTGAAGTCGCTCGGGGTGAAGAAGGGCGACCGCGTCATCATCTATATGCCGTTGGGCCTGGAAGGCGTAGTCAGCATGCTGGCGTGCGCGCGCATTGGCGCGGTGCACTCGGTCGTCTATGCGGGTTTCAGCGTGGGCGCGTTGCGCAGCCGGATTGAAGACGCCCAGGCGCGTGTGATCCTGACCGCCGACGTGACTTTCCGCCGCGGCAAGCAGGTGCCACTCCGCGCCATCGTGCAGGAGTCGATCGCCGGCCTGGAGCTGGTGGAAAAAGTTGTGGTGCTGCGCCGCGTGAAGCCGGCAGTCGAATTGAGCGAGCGCGAGGTCGACTTCTACGAGCTGGTGCGCGCGCAAAAAGCCGAGTGCCTGCCCGAGGTGATGGACTCAGAAGACCCGCTCTACATCCTCTATACCAGCGGGACCACGGGCAAACCCAAGGGCGTGGTGCACGTGCACGGCGGATATATGGTCGGCATTCACTACCACATGACGCGCTTCTGGGACATCCGCGATGACGACATCTTCTTCTGCACCTCGGACATCGGCTGGGTAGTGGGACATTCTTATATCGTGTACGCGCCGCTGCTCGCCGGGGCGACCACGCTCTTCCGCGAAGGCGCGATAGATTATCCCAATCCCGGCATTGCCTGGGAGCTGGTGGAGAAGTACCGCGTGTCGGTGGTGTTCACCGCGCCGACGGCCGTCCGCATGTTCATGCGCCACGGCGACGAGCTGCCCAAGAAATACGATCTGCGCAGCCTGCGCCTCTTTACCTGCGCCGGCGAGCCGCTGAACCCTGAGGCGCTGAACTGGGCCTATCGCGTGATCTGCGGCAATGGAACAACGGGGTTCGTTGCCGACAATTGGTGGCAGACCGAAACCGGCGGCCCGTGCCTGGGCACGCTGCCGATCATGGCGTCGCGTCCGGCCAAGGCGGGCAAGGCGCTGCCCGGCGTAGTGGCGGAGGTCGTCGATCATCAGGGCAACAAGCTGCCGCCGAACAAGGGCGGACTGCTGGTCCTGCGCAAGCCGTTCCCGCACATGTTCCGCACTGTCTATGGTGATCCCGCGCGCTACGCCGTGGACTGGGGCAAAGTGCCCAACGCCTACACCACGGGCGATGTGGCGATCGTCGATCAGGACGGCTACTTCACCGTCGTCGGCCGCGCCGATGACGTGTTGAATGTCGCCGGCCATCGCATCGGCACCGCCGATGTTGAAGGAGCGCTGGTGAGCCACCCCGCCGTAGCAGAAGCGGCGGTGATCGGCCGCCCCGACGAGATCAAGGGCGAAAACATCAAGGCCTTCGTGATCCTGCGCGTAGGCCACACGGCGTCGCCGGAGCTTGAAGTGAAATTGAAAGAGCATGTACGGCATGTGCTCGGGGCCATCGCGGTGCCGCAGGATATCGCCTTCCCGGACAAGCTGCCCAAGACGCGCAGCGGCAAGATCATCCGCCGGCTGTTGAAGGCGCAGGAACTGGGACGCGAGGTAGGAGATCTCTCAACGCTCGAAGAATGAGAATCACCACTGATTGCCACTGATAAACACTGATCAGGTATGAAATCGCAAGTTCTTTTCCTATCAGTGTTATCAGTGTGAATCAGTGGTGAGACTAAGCATAGGACCTTATTTTCATCCTTCTGGTTTGCCGCCAGAATCCTTACATCTTCCGAACAATATCTCAGGGAAGGCGTTGCTGCTGTCGTCAGCAAGGGGGAGCCTCACTTGAAGCTGGCCGTGATTTGCGCCGCGCTGGTCGCGTGCGGAACGCTTGCCTACGCAGGCGATGAGCGCCCTGCTTCCAAGCCGGCCGCGTCGTCGGCGACGGTTGCTTCAGCGGCAGACCCAGCCGCACAGCCAGCGCCTGTGGATTCAGCGACAGCAGCGGCACTCTCGAAGCCGGCCGGCATGCCGTCTTTGGCCACTCTGCCTGACGCCCCCGCGGCCACACTCGCCGCGTCCCCAGCTCCGCCGGCGGCGATGATCAAATTGAAGCCTCGCCCCGCCGCGCACGCTTTCTTCGACGTGAAGAATGCTCTGGCGCTCAGCTCCCTTGCTGCAAGCCTCACGGCGGACGCGCTCTCGACGCAAAAAGGACTGGCATATCCCGGATTTTATGAAATGAACCCGCTGGCGCGGCCGTTCGTCAGCAGCCGGGCTGGCGCGGCGGCGTATTCAGGCGCCAGCTTTGCTCTGCTGGCCGGAGGCATGTACCTGGCTCATCGCCGGGGCCACCACAAGCTGGAGCGCGTGCTGCCCTTCGCGGTCGCCGGATGGGAAGGCTGGCTCAGCGCGCGCAACTACCACGTGATCGCCACCGGAACCAGGTAACCGATCTCCTCTCGCCGCAGAATCACTGCCGCCGATCCGCGTCGAGCAGCTCAATCGCTGCCGAACATGCCAGCTACAGGCTGTGAAGCCCGCTTTCCGGTCCCTCCGTCATATAATTTCAGTCTGCAAATGGAGGCAACGATGAAAGCCAGTCTTTGCTCCGGCCTGTTGCTGATCTGCCTGGCAAGTTTGTCCGCGCACGCCAAAGAGATTCATGCCACCATCGTCTATGACGACCGCGCAACCGAGATACCCACGGCGCGGGCGGATGCCGGCCAGCTCTGGATCACCACCGCCGATCTCAAGCGCGCCACGCGGTTTGAAGTAAAACCCCAGGGCGTCTGCCGAGACGAGCTGTGCTTCCCGCTGCCCAAAGCGAAGCAGCAGGAGTTCCTGCGCAAAGAGGTGTTGATCCGCAAAGACGCGGACGGCGCTCACTCCCGGACCGGCCCAGGAGGGACCCTGACATGGTTCAACCTTACGGCCTTCGCCGCGCTCGCGCGCCAGCCCGTCGCGCACGATGAGACGCTCTCTGTCTGGTACTTCGGCCTGCGCGCGGACCAGCGCCAGGCACTCAGCTCACTGCAGGCGCCCGACTTCACGCTGCCCGACATCAACGGCAAGCTGCACTCGCTCGCCGATTTTCGCGGAAAGAAAGTCCTTCTGGTGACCTGGGCCTCGTGGTGAGGGTGCCGCTTTGATCTGCCAGGCTGGCAGGCAATGTATCAGGAGTTGAAGAACAAGAATTTTGAGATCGTTTCCGTGGCGCAGGATACCGGCGGCGTAAAAGACGCGGGGCCGTGGATTGATCCGCTCAAGTACGCGGTCAGCAAACCTGATTTCCCAAAAGAGAGCATCGAGCGCGCGAAGCAGGCCGGCCCGTTGACGTTCACGGTGCTCATCGACGAAAAGCATCTCGTCTCCAGGCTGTATAACATGGTCAATGTGCCCACGGGCGTGTGGATCAACGAGCAGGGAAAGATCGTGCGCCCGCCGGAGGTGGCGTTCGCCGACGATCGCTTCAAGACCTTCACCGGCATGGATTCCGCGCCCTATCTCAACGCGCTCAAAGATTGGGTCGAGAAAAGCGACAAGAGCGCCTACGTGATGAGCGAAGCGCGCCTGCAGGAGAAGCTCGCAGCCAACGATCCGAACATCGCACTGGCGACGGCGGAGTTTGGCCTGGGCGAGCAGCTTTACAAATCAGGCCATGCGGCCCAGGCGGTCCTGCACTTCAAAGAGGCGCAGCGTCTGAATCCGAAGAGCTGGAATTACAAGCGCCAGGCCTACGCCCTCACCAGCGAAAAAGATTATGGAACAACGTTCCGCGACGAGGTGCAGAAGAACGGCGGCAGCAAGGTGTATTACCCAAAGCCGGATCTGGGGGGAGAGAAGAAGCCGGAGTAAACACAAAGGACACGAAGCTCAGAAGAGATTCAGTCGCTCATTTCGAGCGCACCTTGGCGGCCAACGCTTTGTGCTTAGCTTCTATCTCTTTGAGCCTCGTCTCAAGCCCATGCATGCGACGTTCAGTAAAAATGTTTTCGAATCTTTCACGGCATTCTGTACAAAAATAGACCCATTTCAAGCGCGCACAAAATGCATTGTGTCGCCATCCTCCTCCCTCTCTTTGTTTTTGCTCGGGTGGCAGGTTGTATAGGCTTACAAACGTGCTGCATATAC
>DASTJB010000277.1:0-3424 GCA_035717005.1 Candidatus Angelobacter sp. | reverse complement strand
GAGGCGCTCTCGCTGGGGATCGTGAAGCCGCCGGTTGAGGCGGACATCGTCTCGATGGAGACGCAGTCGTTTGGCGTGCCGCTGGGCTACGGCGGGCCGTACGCTGGAGTGATGGCGACGAAAGAGAAGTTTGTCCGGCAGATGCCGGGCCGGCTGGTGGGTGAGACCAAGGATAGAGACGGCAAGCGCGGATTTGTGCTGACTCTCTCCACGCGCGAGCAGCACATCCGGCGCGAGAAAGCGACTTCGAACATCTGCACCAACCAGGCGCTGATCGCCACCATGGCGACCATTTACATGACGATCTACGGCCGCGAAGGGCTGAAGGAACTCGCGGCGCAAAATCTGGCCAAAGCGGCGTATGCGGCCAGCGAGTTCGGCAAGAAAGGGAAGATTCTCTTCGGCGGCTCGCCACGCTTCAACGAATTCGTGGTACAGATCGCGGAAGATCCGTTCAAGTTCAACGAGCGCCTGCTCAAGAAGAAGATGGTCGGCGGGTTCCCGCTGAAGTTCCACTATCCCGAACTGGGGAACGCGGCGGTGTGGTGCTGCACGGAACTCAATTCGAAAGAGCAGATCGACGAAGCCGTGAAGGCGGTGGGCCAATGAGCGACAAATACATCAGGAAAGCCACGCGGCACGTCAACCAGAATGAAGGGCTGATCTTTGAGCGCTCGTCGCCGGGGAAAAAGGCTTACCGGCTGGCGCCGCTCGACGTCCCGGAGGTCGATTACAAGAAAGCGTTGGGCGCGGCAGCGCGCGCCGACCTGGGCAGTATGCCCGAGGTGAGCGAGATGGAGATCATCCGCCACTTCACGCGGCTTTCGACGTGGAATTACGCGATCGACCTGGGCATGTATCCGCTGGGCTCGTGCACCATGAAATACAACGCGCGCGTGAATGAAGTCGTCGCGCGCCTGGCCGGCCTGGCGAATGCGCACCCGTTCCAGCCGGCGGAGTGCTCGCAGGGCGCGATGCGGGTGATGAAGACGCTGTCAGACTGCCTGCTGGACATCACCGGCATGGACGCCATCACGCTCCAGCCCGCGGCCGGCGCGCACGGCGAGATGACGGGAATCCTGCTGATGCACGCGTGCCTCAAGTCGCGCGGCAATCCGCGCAAGAAGATACTCATCCCCGATTCGGCACACGGGACCAATCCAGCCACGGCGGCCATCTGCGGCTATGCGGTCGAGAACCTCAAATCGAACGCGCATGGCATGGTGGATGTGAGCGCGCTGGCGGCGCAGATGAATGAGGACGTTGCCGGGCTGATGCTCACCAATCCCAACACGCTGGGCATCTTCGAGCAGGAGATCGCGAAGATTGCCGAGATCCTGCACAGCAAGGGCGGGTTGCTCTACATGGACGGCGCCAACATGAACGCGCTGGTGGGCAAGACGCGCCCAGGCGATTTTGGCGTCGATGTGATGCACCTGAACCTGCACAAGACGTTCTCCACGCCGCACGGCGGCGGCGGGCCAGGATCGGGACCAGTGGCGTGCAAGAAGATTCTGGAGCCGTTCCTGCCCAAACCGGTGATCGTGGAGCGGCCTGACGGTACGCTGGCCTGGGACTACGACCGGCCAAAATCAGTCGGTCGCGTACGCATGTTTTACGGAAACTTCGGCATGCACGTGCGCGCGCTGGCCTACATCATGGCTAACGGGCCTGACGGCCTGCGCCAGACCACGGAAGACGCGGTGCTGAACGCCAACTACATCCGCAAGAAGCTCGAAGGCGATTATCAGCTGCCGTACCCGAGCCCGTCAATGCACGAGGTGGTCTTCAGTGACCACATTCAGGAGCAGAAAGGTGTAAAGACGGGCGACATCGCCAAGCGGCTGATCGATTACGGCTTCCATCCTTATACGGTCTCGTTTCCGCTGGTGGTTCACGGGGCAATCATGATCGAGCCGACGGAAAGCGAGTCGCTGGAAGAGCTGGACCTGCTGGTGGACGCAATGAAGTCTATTGCGCGCGAGGCGGAAGAAGATCCTGAGCTGGTGAAGAACGCTCCGCATGCGACGCGCATACGCCGGCTGGACGAGACCGCTGCGGCCAGGAAACCGGTGCTGTGGTGGAAGCCGGCCGCGGCGAAGTCAGCCGGGGAATAGGATGAATTTAACCGCAGAGGGCGCCGCGCAGGAGGAGCTGCCGGCGATCAGGACAGCAAGCGCTGAAATTCCCGGTTGTCACGCAGGGAATCCAGATCGGGGTCGTTTTTGATCCACTCTTTGCGCCAGCCTGAACGGACGACTTTGCGCAGACATTTGAGCGCGTCTTCGGTGCGACCCAGCACCGCGTAGAGGCAGGCAACGTTATAAAGAACAGCAGAATCTTCTGAATCGAGCGCCAACGCCTTCGCCGCCCATGCGAGGGCTTCTCTTCTTCTGCCAACTCGCGCCCAACCAACGGCGCCCAGGTAAAGTGCGCGCACATCGCCGGGGTTCACTGACAGTTGCTGTTTCGCGACTTCGATAGTCCGGGCATAGGCGGCAGCGGCTTTGGCCTTGTGTCCGAGTCCGGTGTAAGCCATTCCCAGGAAGAGCGGCGCCTGATAATCCTCGGGCCGCACGGCCGCAGCAGACTGGAAAGGTTCGATGGCCTCTTTGTACTTTCCCTGGGCCATGCAGGCACGTCCGTAAAAGTAATGGGCCTCATAGAGGCCGGGATCGAGGCGGACCGCGGCGCGAAATTCCTTCTCCGCGCCAGGATAATTTCGCAGGGTTGAGAGCGCGACGCCACGCGACGCGCGAGCTTCGGCGAGTTTTGGCGCCAACTCGACTGCCTTGCGGCTGGCCGAGTCTGCTGCTTCCAGATTCTCGCGGGTCGCTTCCCAATAGAGATAGAGGTAGGAGCAGCAGTCGGCGAAGCCGGCGTGGGCGGCGGCAAAACCAGGATCCAGTTCTATCGCCCGGGCGAACATTTCCCGCGCCCGCTCGAAATTCTTGCGCCGGAACTGATGGAAGAGCTGCCTTCCCTTGAGAAGCAGCTCATAGGTGGGCAAGCTTCCTGTGGCTGCCTTTTGGTTTTGCAAAGAAGAGCTCTGGTCCATCCACTGATCAAGTTCATTCTTGAACGCGAACACGCTGCCCAATTTGCGGTGCATCTGCCTGCGGACGGGAAACTGTTCTGTTCTCTCCCACCGCTGGACGGTGCTGACATCGCGTTTCAGATAGGCAGCAATTTGCTTCCACCCGTCCAGACGCTCTCCTGGTTGGAAGGCCGGAGGATTTGCCCTCCGGACAAGTACGAGACGCGATTGAATGCCCTTCATTGTTTATTCCCGTACTGCGGTAAAGTGCGGCAAATCCTGCGTGCAGCAGAATACCGCTTGTGGATTGAAGCATTGTACTTCTATTCTTGGCGCGAACAATGGTGCAGGAGGTCTTCGTCATGCGTTTAGCGGGAAATTGGTTTC
>DASTJB010000276.1:0-22961 GCA_035717005.1 Candidatus Angelobacter sp. | reverse complement strand
CTGCACATCCACCGGCACATTCCCCAGGGACTGGAAGCAATCCATCACCACATGCGCGCCCACCCGATGCGCTTTTTCCGTGATGGCCTTCACGTCTTTGATAAACGAGCTGCGGAAGACCACATGAGAGATCGGCACCAGCAGCGTCTCTTCGTCGATGGCATCGAGCAGCTTCTCTGTTGGCACGTGAATTCCGTCATCGGTGCGGACCATGTTTACGCGAGCGCCACGCGAGCGCTGCGCCTCCCAGAAATACATGATCGAGGGAAAATTCATGTCACTGTACACGATCTTGTTGCGCCGGCCGCTGAAATCAAAGCAGCTGGCGATCACCGCCTGGCAGCTGGTGACGTTCAACTGCAGGCTCACCGATCCCGATGCCGCGTTCATCAGCACGCCGATGGCGTCCCCGACCTCGCGCGCCATTGTCCACCACTCGTTTTCCCAGGCGCGCACGCCGCGCGTGGCCCACAGATCGCAATAGGAGCGCAGGGAATCGTACACGCCGCGCGGCATCGCTCCCAGCGAGTTGCTGATCATGTAGGTGGTGCGGTCGAGAATTGGAAATTCGGGGCGAAAGCGAAGAAGATCGTCGGTCATGGCTAGCTAAGTTTACCTGAATCGATTGCCGAAATCCTTGCTTCCACCACGCGCCGCAGATGCTATATTCCCCTCACGACGATGAGAAAAGCTCAGGGTTCCCCCGGCAAGCTGGGAGTCTTATCACTGGCGGCAGCAACTTACTTCATGGTCTCCGGTGGGCCGTACGGAATGGAGGAGCTGGTCCGTGACACCGGATACAAGCTCGCCATCGTCATTCTTTTTGTTACGCCCCTGATCTGGAGTTTGCCCACGGGCCTGATGGTCGGCGAACTCTCCGCCGCGATTCCCGCCGAGGGCGGTTTTTATGTGTGGGTGCGCCGCGCCATGGGCCCCTTCTGGGGCTTTCAGGAAGCGTGGCTCTCGCTGGCTGCCAGCATCTTTGACATGGCCATCTATCCCACGGTTTTTGTCTCCTACCTGGGCGCTCTATGGCCTGAAGCCACGGCCGGATATCGCGGCTGGCTGATCAAATTGGCCGTGGTGCTGGCCTGCCTGGTGTGGAACCTCCTGGGAGCGAAAGCCGTCGGCAACGGCTCCATCCTGCTGGGCACGCTGATGTTGAGCCCGTTCGTTTTGATCACCGCATTTGCTTTCTTCCGCCATCTCACTCTGGGCGCCACGCCGCCGGCCCAGGGCAGCTTTCTTACCGGCGTCCTGGTGGCCATGTGGAACTACATGGGCTGGGACAACGCCTCCACCGTCGCTAACGAGGTGGAAAATCCGCAAAAGACCTACCCGCGCGTGATGATGCTGACGCTGGCGGCGATCGTGGTTTCGTATGTCATCCCGGTGCTCGCCGTGTGGCATCTGCACGTGCAGGCGGAAGTCTGGTCCACGGGAAGCTGGGCCAGCATTGCTGCCATGGTTGTGGGCCCGTGGCTGGGAACGTGTCTGGTGGCGGCCGCCATGATCAGCGAGTTCGGCACCTTCAACTCGCTGGTGATGTCTTACTCGCGCCTGCCCGTGGCGATGGCGGAGGACGGCCATCTGCCCAAAATCTTCACGAGAAAAAATGAAGTGGGCGCGCCCTGGGTGGCGATCGTGGTCCTTGGCGTTGCCTGGGCAGCGTCGCTTGGCCTGCCATTTGACAAGCTGGTCATGCTCGATATCCTTCTCTACGGCGCAAGCCTGGTGCTGGAATTTCTGGCGCTGATCGTTTTGCGCATCCGCGAGCCGCAGATGCCCCGGCCGTTCCGCGTGCCGGGCGGCATGGCGGGCGCGATTGCGGTTGGCGTGGGCCCAACGGCGTTGCTGGTGATCTCCCTGATCCAGAACCGTAGTGAGCAGCTCACGCTGCCGTGGCTGGGCAGCGTAAGCCAGTTGAACTTTGGGCTGGTCCTGATGGCGCTGGGAGTCGTCTACTACTTCGCGCTGGGACGAACTCCTGCCACGAAAAGTGAATCAACCGTAGAGACGTAGCTCTACTGCCGGATGTTTCGAGAATGCCTCACTGCTCGGGTCTCTTCCGTTTCGCGCTCCTCGCGATGAGATATCCCGCCGTCAAGACCACCAGGTAAATCCCCGCGCTTTTGGCCGCGATGCTCGACTGTGAAACCCATGACGTCAACGCGATCGCTGCAATCACCGCCACAAATCCAAAAATCGATCCAATGGCGCCGAGCGGCGAGCGCAGCGTCATTTTCTCCAGCTGCTCCGGCGACGCAGTGAGCCGGAAGCGCACGTGCGCCAGCAGCGAGACCAGCCAGGCGATCATTCCGCCCGTCAAGGCAACATTGATGACGTAAAGGTAAGCCTCCTTCGGCGCTTTCCATTGCACAACGATGGCCACGATGATGCCGAGCATGGAAGTCATCAGCGCCCGCATCGGTACGCCATGCTGATTCAGCGCTCCCAGCTGCCGCGGCGCATAGCCCGAGCCGGCCAGTGAGTACAGCATGCGCGAGGTTACGTAAAGGCTGGCATTGGCGCCGGAGAGCGCCGCCGTAAGCACCACCAGGTTCATGAGGAAGCCCGCCGCAGGAATTCCGGCGACCGCAAAGACCGTCACGAAGGGACTATGCTCCACGCTGGCGCGCTGCCAGGGCAGGACACCCACCAGTACGGCCGTCGCCCCAATGTAGATGAATGCCAGCATGGCAAAGGCGACCCGCGTGGCACGCGAGACCTCGCCGGAAGAGCGCGCCTCGCCCGAGGAGACAGCCACCATCTCAATCCCGAGAAAGCTGTACAGGCCGAAGGAGGTCGCCATCAGCGGCGAAAGCCCGCCGTGAGGCAGGAACCCTCCGCTGGAGAGATACTGTGGCTGCGCCTTGCGGCTGAGAAGCAATCCGACTCCCGCCACGATAAAAACGAAGATGGTGACCACCTTGATCATGGCGAACCAATACTCAAAGGTCCCGTAGTCGCCCACGGAGAAGAGATTGATGGCAATCAGGAAGAGCCCAAAGACGATCATCCACACAATGACCGGGATGCCTGGAAACCATTCGCGCATGAAGGTGCCGGAGGCCATCACTTCCGAGCCGACCACGATCATCACCGCCGCCCAGTATCCGTATCGCGCCACGAAGCTGGCCCAGCGGTTCAGGTACAGCTCGGCGTACACGCCGAACGAGCCCGCTGCCGGGTGCATGCTGGACATCTCGCCCAACGCCATGGCCACCGTCCAGGAGATCAGCGCGCTCAGGAGATAGCTGATGATCACTCCCGGACCGGCCACCTGAATGGCGGCGCCCGAGCCAAGAAAAAGCCCGGTGCCGATCGATCCGCCCACGGCTACCATCGCCATCTGGCGGGCGGAAAGTTCCTTTTTGAGGCCTTTTTCCTGTTCCGACATTGGGGGAAGTTATACCAGATCGCCTTGAACATCGGTTCATCGGGAGATCCGGCCATCGGGCCACCTGAAAACTCCGCTCCCATTATTGGCGGTTGGGGGCTGAAGCTTAAACGGGTCAGAACTGGCTCAGGGAATCTCAATTTATCGATCAGGTTTAGCTCCATGTGCGGATGGCTCGATGGCCCGATGGCCCGATCCCCTCGATACCATTGAGCCTATCGTCAATTCCGAATAGAATGGGCGTACCTTCAAGCCTCAGCAACTACGGCTAAATTTCCCAGCCCGAGCGCCTGAGGAAGCTGATTCCATGGCGGACATCTCCAAACGACTGGACAGAGCGGAAAAGTACCTGCAAAGGAGCAAACCCCGCGAGGCGCTGGAGGAGTATCTCGCCATTCTCAAGGACGAACCGAAGAACACGCAGGTGCAGCAGGCTGCGGCCGATCTGGCTCTGGCGCTCGATCGCCGGGAGGAGGCGGCCGGACTTTTCAGCTCTCTCTTTGAGCAGGAATTTGAAGCCGGCGAGAGCGCAAAGGGATCGATTACCTACAAAAAGCTGGTCAAGGTCGCCAGTCCGACCGCGGTGCAGACCTTCCACTATGCCCAGCTAATCGAAAAACGCGACCGCAATGAGGCCCTGGAGGCCTACCAGTCCGCATTGCGCGGCTTTGAGCGCGAAAAGAAGGACAAGCACGCGCTGGCCGTGTGCAAGCGGATCGTTGAACTCTCGCCCACCATTGAGAACCTGCAACTCACGGCAGAGAAGGCCGCTTCCCTGGGCGAAGGCAAGACCGCAGCCGGCAATTATGTTCAACTGGGCCTGCTCCAGGACCAGGAAGCGCCCGGCTCAGGCTTTGAATCCTATGAGCGCGCTTTCAATTTCGATCCCCTGAATTTCCAGGCTATCTTCCTTTATGGGCGCGGTCTGTTTTCGCGAAACCAGGTCAAGGAGTGCCTCGCCGTGCTGGAGCAGGTGGTCACGCGCGTAAAGGGATTGCCGGAAATCCGCGAGCTCTATGCGCACGCGCTGATGGCGGCCAAACGTCCGGCGGAAGCCGAGCCCTATGCGTGGGAGCTGTTCGAGCGCGACCCGCAGCAACTGGAGGAGATGGCTTCGCTGGTCGGCGTCTATCTGGACGTCAACGATTCGCGCGGCGCGCTGGAGCTGGCCAGGAAGGTCGAAGAGCATGAGACCAATGCAGGCCGGCGGCGTGAGTTCATTACCAGCATGTTTGAAATGTCAGAGCGGCGCATGCCGACGCTCGGATTCACCGAGTACCTGGTCACGCTCTTTGACACTGCCAATCGCGAGCACGAATACAGCCGCACGCTGCTCAAGCTGTTCCAGCTCTATTACTCGGTGGGCAAATACGGCCAGGCAGGTGAGACGCTGGACCGCGCCGCCGAGCTCGATCCCTATGAATCTGGGCACGCCAAGCGGCTGGAGATGCTGCGCGGCCGCATTGACGAGCACCAGTTCAACCGGATTGCCAATCGCTTCCAGCACGTTGAGAAAAAGAAGGCCGCAGAAGGGCCCGCGGCCATAGAGAAAGAAACTCCCGCGCCGTCGCGGGGCGAATCCGAGCCCACCGTGCTTGAGGACTTCATCCTGCAGGCGGAAATCTATCTTCAATATGGCATGCGGTCGAAAGCCCTGGAGCGGCTGGAGCGCGTCAGCAAGCTGTTTCCGCGCGAGGAACAGAAGAACGAAAAATTGCGGCACCTGTACATCTCGGCGGGGTTCACGCCACACTATGAAGTTGCCGCCGCGGTAGCCAAGGCGGGGCCTTCTGCGGCGTTTTCCCCCGCAGCCAAGCCGCCGGCAGCCCCGGTCCAGCCCGCGCCGGCAGCCGCCGCTTACGACGAAAACGCGGTCGACAATTTTGCCCGCGTGACCGAGATTACGCGCAATATCTACCGCCAGGCCAACGTAAAAAGCGTGCTCTTTGCTGCGGTGAACGACATTGGCCGCCACTTCAATGCCAGCCGGTGCGTCGCCGGGCTCTGCACCATCGGCAAGCCCCCTTCGGCGGCGCTGGAGTATTGCGCTCCCGGCGTGAAGCAATCCGATGTAATGGCGATCGTGAAGCTGATCGGTCTTACTCAGCAACTGGCGGTAAATGGGCCGGTTGTGGTTCCCAATGCCAAGTCCGCGCGTGAGCTGGCGCCCGCGGCTGAGCACATCCACGCACTCAACATCGAATCGCTGATAGCGGTCCCGCTGGTGGACTCCGGCGAGCAGTCCGGCATTCTGATTTTGCAGCAGACCTCGCCGCGGGTATGGCGGCAAACCGACATTGTTGTGCTCAAAACCATCGCCGAGCAGATGGTGCTGGCGGTCAGCAATGTGCGCCTGCGCACCTTGATGAAGACGCTGGCAGTCACTGATGAAAAATCGGGGCTGCTCAAGCGCTCTTCCTATCTTGATGTGCTGCTCTCGGAAGTGCGGCGCTCGCTGCAACAGAAAGCCCCGATGACGCTCATGCTGCTTCATTTCGGCAAGGCGTCCGCGCTGGCGAAAGAAATCGGCGAGGCGCAGGTGGAGAACATGATGCAGCAGATTGGCCAGGCCATTGCGTCGCACATCCGCCAGAACGATGTCGCCGTGCGCTACGACCTTACGACCATCGCGCTGGTGCTCGCGGATACGACCGAGAAGAACGCGTTCCTTGTGGTCGACAAAATGCGCAAGGTGCTGGCGCCCATCAAGGTCCCGGGCACAGACCGTGTGCCGCCCATCAGCGTCGGAATCGCGGAAGCCGTCCTGCAGGAGCGCTTTGATGCCGTCGACATTGTGACCGAGGTCATCAATCGCGTTGAAGGCGCGCTGGAAATCGCGCGCTCCGAGGGCGGCAACAAGGCGCACTCCGTTGCACCTTCATTGCAGCCGAACGCCGTCGCCTGATCCCTCAGAACGAGAACATCACCTGCAAATCAATTCTGCGGTTGGCGGACTGCGTGTTGAAAACTCCGCCGGCCAGCGCCGTCGATTTCCCAAACAGCCCCGAGCTTAGATTGCCGATGGGCGGCGCCGGGTTGACGTTATTGAACAGGTTGCGCGCATTCGCACTGAACGTCAGGCTGTATCGCTGATTCGATTTCTCAGGCCCGCCGAAGGGCCCACCCATTCCGCGCGGACCGCCTCCCATACCCGGCCCACCGCCACCGGGCCCATGTCCGGCATCGCCACCCGGACGCCCTCCGCCTGCTGGAGGATGTGCTCCTCCCGCAGCTCCGCCGGGGCCGCGCTGGCCGGCCTGCTGCTGCGGGTTCTGGTTGTTGTTGCCCGAGTCGAGCTTCGGGCCGAGACCAAATGTCTTGCTCAGGCGCATGTTCAGCGTGAACTGCGCCGGGCTGGTGCCAAAATTCACGGGAATGATGGTCTGCCCGGGAATTGGGGCGGTATCAAACGCGCCAAAGCTGGTCTCAACTACGCTGGCCCGCGAAAGGTCCGTAGCAAAAGCAGGCCGGTCATTAAAGACGGAGTCATTATTGATGTCGCGGCCGATCGTGATGTTAAAAGGCGCGCCCGAATTCGCCACCATGAATGGGCTTACGCGGAACCCGTGCGGCAGGGCGACGGTGCCCCCGAAGAAGAGCCGGTGATGGACGTCGAACGACGCGCGGCCGTAGTCGGCCTTGATGCCCCGCGCCGGATCGGAAGCAAAGCTGGTGGCCCCGAAACTGTCACTGTTGGCATGGCTGAACATGTAGAAGCTGAAGATGGTGAGCCGCGTGCCGGCGCGCACGTTGAAGCTGGTGATCAGCTGGTTCTGATTGAACACGCCGTCGGACTCAAACTGATATTGCGGTGCCGGGACCGTGCTTACCACGTTCGCGAAAAGCTGATGCACCCCGTGCGAGTGCACATATGTTTCCGTCAGCGTCGCCACTTTGCCGATCTGACGCTCCACCGATCCTGCCGCCTGAATCGTGTACGGCGCGCGCAGGTTCGGGTCGATGGTCCAGCTGGTGGCCGGCGTTCCCGCCAGGCTGGCGAGCGAGGGCAGCGTGGGATACGAAGGATTCTTGATGATGAACTGCTTCTGGTTGACGCCGTTCAGCCGCTGCGCCTGCATGATCAGGTTCTGGCTGAACCGGTCATAGAAGATGCCGAAGCCGGTGCGAACAACGGTTTTTGGCGCGGCGTTTTTCTTGCCGCCAATGCCCCAGGCAAAGCCCACGCGCGGCGCCCAGTCGCCATGGTCGTTGATTCCGTTCTGCGTTTCAAAGCGCAGGCCGTAGCTCAGCGTCATGTTGGGGTGAAGCTTCCAATCTTCTTCCGCGTACAGCCCGGCGTCAACGAACGTGTCTTCGGTCAGCGGATTGCCGTTGACGATAATCAGCTGCCTGGGCGTGCCGGCCTGAAATGCCGCCAGGGAATCGAACGTGTACGTTCCCTTGAAATTCTGGGTGGACAAGCTGGAGTTCGAAGTCGCGCGCAGGCGGCCGCCAAAGCGCATGAAGTGGTTGCCGCGGTTAATCGACGTGTAGTTCTGGAGCTCGTAATGGTTCGTTACCACGGAGCTGTTGCCCAGAGGATTGCCGCCCTCGGTGAACTGCCCCAGCACGTTGATGGTCGGAGCCAGGAAGAGAGAATTCTGGTCGGTAGCGCCGCGCTCCCACTCAAAACGCGTCTCATTGATGGCGTGCGCGCTGAGGATCTGCGTATCGGAGACCTGGATCTCGTTTTCCGAGCCGGTTTGATTGAAGGCCTGTGACGGCAAAGCCAGCTGGCCGACGCCGTTGTTCTCCTGGCGATCATGAGTGAACTGGTAACGCACCATCAGCGTGTTGGAAGCGGCCACTTGATAATCGAACCGAGAGCTGAAGTTGGTGCGTACGCGCGGGTTGAGCACTCCCTGAACCGGCAAGTTCGCGGCGGCAAAAGCGGCAGGCAGAACGACCGTGGCCTCATTGATGTCACGCCGCTCGACGTTGATCTGATAGGACATCTTTTTGCCCAGCGGGCCGCCGACGTTGCCGCTGGTCATCTGCGTGCTGAAGTCCGGCTCCGTAGCCGCGAAGGGGTTCAACGCGTCAAAGAATGAATGATTGTCATTGAACATGAACTGCCCGTGCAATTTGTCTGTGCCCGGCTTGGTCAGGATCTCGATCCGGCCGAAGCCCATGCGGTCATACTGCGCGGAGAATGGGTTCTGGTTGATGCGGATCTCGCGAATCGACGACTTGGGCGGCAGCTGCCCGCCGGTGAAGCCGTCGATATAAATCTGCCCGCCGTTCGGACCCGCCGAAGGTCCGGCCAGCGCCTGCAATTCTGATTGCAACTCGTCCGGATCATCGGAGAGCGCGTCCAGGTCCTTGCCGCTGATGACTACACTGCTGGCGTTGTTGTCTGAGGAGGTGCTGACCTTGGCGGCGTCGCTTTGTACGTCGATGTTTTGGTCCTTGACCAGGATCTTCAATGTGAGGTCGGCCCTGGTGAGCTGGCCGGCAATGATTTCCACGGCCTGCGTCATGGGAACAAAACCACTCGCCGTGACGCTGACGGTATATTTCCCCGGCGCGAGATTGCGGAAATCGTATTCGCCCAGTCCGTTGGACTTTCCCGCGACAACAAGCCCGCTCGAATTCTTGAGCGCGATGGCGGCCTCAGGAATGACTGCTCCGGTGGGATCCATGATCGTCCCTTGCAGACGCGACGTGGGACCCTGGGCAAACGCTGAAGCGGCGAAGATCGCCACGCCGGAGATCAAAAGGACCCACACGCGGAGTCCTGACGGCCAGAATTTCATCAAACTCTCCTCGATACCCTTCATCTCTACTGCGGTCCGGCATCGCCGCCGGGCGCGCCCAGGTTCCAGCCGGAAAACAGCGCGGCTGCGCTCATGCCGTTCGGGGATGCGGTAAGGATCGGCTCTACTCCGCCCAGTAACGTGACGGCGGTTGCTTCACCGGGGTTGGTACTCTGCATGGCCACGATCATTACTGCGTCTTCCTTTTGTAAATCGGCCAAAGTGATGCTGGGAATACGGCTCAATATCTGGCTGAAGTCGGCGCCACCGCCCCCTGGGCGGGGACCGGCGGCTGCTGCACCCGGTCCTCCTTGTGGAGCCGCGCCAGTCGCTGCCGCAGGCTGCGCTCCGGAGGCAGGTGCGCCCTGGGCCGCGCCGCCCTTCAAAAAGAAGGCCAGGCGTTGCGCCATCTGTGGCGCCAGTTTCCGCAGCTGCGAATCCGAGTTGAATTTCACGACCACCGACTTTTTCGCCAGCACGTCTTTGACGGTAATCGAATTGTTGGCGGCGTCGATCGAGCTGACGGTCCCGGCAATGTTGCGAAACGTTCCGGAGATGACCTCTTCCGCCGCGATCTCTTTGCCGTCAGCGCTCTTGTTGCCGCGGGCGCGCAGCTGGTCGCCGGCTTTGATCTGGTCGAATGTGCCCTTCTGCGCGTCAGCAAACTTCACCGAGTTGGACGCATAGCGCAGGAAAACGGTATCTTTGCCGATCTTGATTGCGATGCTCAGAATAGGCGTGACCGCAACCGTGACCACTCCGCCCGGCGCATCAATCGCGCTTACGATGCCGCCGGCGCCGCGCCTTTGCCAGTCCTGCAAATCGCGTTGCTGCTTTTGCGCGACGTCCGATTGCTTCATCACCACAATGGAGGTGGCCGCCAAAGCGCCATTGTCGCCCGTTCGTCCGCGCACCAGCATGCGATCGCCGATCTGCACTTCGCCCAGGGTCATGGGAGTCGCGCTTTTCAAGTCGGTCTGACCGGGAGCCAGCCTTACGATGCGTGTGCCCTCCGGCAACGTGACAGTTATCTCGGCCCCGGCATCGGTTTTGAGCACCAGGGCCTTGTCGTTGATCGCTTTCACCGTGCCGACGCTTCTGGACACCGCGCCGGGCTGCGCATCAGCAGCCGGGGTGGGATTCTGTGCGCGCGCCGGGATTGCCATGGCACAAAGCGGCAGCGCCATGGCGAGCGTCCGTGCGTATTTGCCGATGATCAAATCAGACCTCTTTGAAATCAGAACTCTCCCCGTTCAATGGTCCGGGATGTGGAATGTAAGCGGAGGAGCTGTCTTGGTTCGAGCCGCCTCTCGAGGACTCTGCGCCCTGGCAGCCTGGGCCGCCAACCTCTAACACAGGAGCACAATAATCTTAAGAGACTGGTGGGGAACATCATCTCAAAAGACGGTAAAAATAGCCAAAAGAAATGTAAAGTTGAGGCGGTCGGGCGGCGTCTGAGCCGCCAGCCGAAGTCCCGAGCGAGAGCGAGGGATCTACGTGGGCGCGCCGTTTTGGGGGCGTCTGAGCGCCGCCGGCGCGAGTCGAACGATCTGTTCGATGGTGCTCCCGTGCCCATCTAACGCAGCCGCGGTGATTGGCCTCAGGCGCCTCCATCCGACTGCCATTTCAAAAGGGCCGCACAATCGTTTGCATCGCACTCGGATTTTCACACCGAAGACTTGGGAGTTGGTAGTACGTCCGCCGCCTTGCAAAAAAACTGCATTGTCCTAATGGACCAATCCTCTCTCTCGCGAGAACAGTCGCAGACCCTGTACCGGAGATTTGTTCTGCGCATTTCGTGCCGCGTGTCTTAGCAGTGTTCGCGATGATCCGGCTGGAAACATCTGGCGGTGACGGAGCATCGAAGTAGTCAATCAGTTGCGCGGAAAAAATATAGGGCATTGGGCTGAGTCATTACATCCGGGTCAGATGATCTTCCGCCTCCCTTAAAACCTGGAGACTATGCAATGAGGCTTCGCTCAATATCAGCATTCGTGTGTTTTCTTGTCGTGTCCTTTGGAGCGGCCATTCCGGCTTTTGCCGCCACACCTCCCGCGCCCAGCTTAATTTCGCCGGTCTCGGGCGCCAGCACACTTTCGCCATTCACCATTGCATGGTCCGCTGTCTCCGATCCCAGCGGCATTATCGGCTACAACTGGCAGCTCAGTACCTCATCGAGTTTTTCTACGATCACCCTGCAGAATTCGACCAATGGCAACGTCACCCAGGATACGGTCAGCGGCCTTCCCAACGGGACCTACTTCTGGCGGGTGCAGGCGGTGAATGGTTCGTTTGTGAAGAGCGCCTTTTCCGCGGCGCGCAGCGTGAACGTAACGGGAGCAAGTTCATCGCAGCCGGCGGCCCCGAATCTCGGGCCCACCAAAGGTTACTCAACGTTTCATCCGCTTGAGGTCATGACATTCAACTGGTCCACAGTGCCGGGAGCAGCCAGTTACGTCCTGGAATTTTCTCAGGACCAGACGTTCCCCATCAGCACCAGCGGCCGCATCAACAACATTCCCAATCCGACGTACTCATTCTCGACGCCGGACGAAGGCTTCTACTACGCGCGCGTCCGCGCCGTGGATGCCAGCGGGATTTCCAGCGTTCCTTCAAACGTGAT
Source organism: Candidatus Angelobacter sp. (assembly GCA_035717005.1). Lineage (GTDB taxonomy): Bacteria > Acidobacteriota > Terriglobia > Terriglobales > Acidobacteriaceae > Angelobacter. The sequence continues at coordinate 11,182 of DASTJB010000276.1, read as the reverse complement.
CAACTTCACCGTCTTCTATAACAACCCGCTTCCCCCGCCCCCGTCATTGCTTACGCCCACGAATGGCGCGGTATTGACCCTGCCGATCAAGGTCGCCTGGACCGATGTTCCGAACCCCCAGCCCAGCGGATACGAATTGCAGATAGCCACAGACTCCGGCTTCACCCAGATTGAAGAGCTGGCGCCGCAACTCAACGATCCCAGCCGCACCGAACTCTCGCTCACCGCAGGACAGAAATTCTGGCGCGTGCGCTCGCATCAGGGTGATGCCTCAACGACAACCGCAGCCGTGACCGCGTGGTCGGCGACGGGAAGCTTCAGCGTCAGCTCCGCGCCACCCGCGCCAGTCTCGATCACGTTGACCACGAACCAGCTCTTCAGCGGCAACACCACGTTGGTACAGATTCAGCTCAGTGGCGCCGCCGGAGCTTCCGGCGCGGTGATCAACCTCACCAGCTCTGATCCGAACGCCGCGCCGGTTCCTGCAACGGTGACCATGCCGGCCAATACCGCATGGATGCAGTTCCAGATGCAGGCCGGCCAGGTGAACACGGCAACGCCGGTTACGCTCACCGCGAAACTGAACTCCGGTTCGGCTTCCGTTACGTTCAATGTGCAGCCGCCTTCGCTCAAATCGTTCACGGTGAACACCGCTTCGATCACCGGCGGCGCGCAAACCGGAGCCATCATCATGCTCAATGGGCAAGCACCCGCAGGCGGAGCTTCAGTTTCGCTCACCAGCGACTCACCCGCTGCTCAGGTTCCGGCAGTGGTCACGATCCCCGCGGGCAGCTCGTCGGCAAACGTGACCGTACAGACAAATCAGGTTCAAGCCAACACTCTGGCTAATCTGGCGGCGACGTGGAACGGCGCAAGCACCCAGTCACAGCTCACTGTGCTGCCGCAGGCGCAGCCGGCTTCGATCGCCCTGAACCCTGCATCCACCAGCGGGCAGAGCGGCTCATTCGCCACTGTCAGTCTGGCCGCGCCTTCCAGCACCGACCAGATCTTGCAGATGAGCAGCAGCAACCCGGCGGTCGCCAGCCTGGCAAGCCAGGTGCTTGTTCCTGCCGGCAATACCAACGGCGGTGTGAGCATTCAAACGCAGCCGGTTTCAACGCAGACTCTGGTGACGATCTCCGTGACCGGCGGCGGTGTAACCCGTTCGGCCACGCTAACGCTGAATCCGGTGGTGGCCCCGACTACGCTTTCGCTCGAGGTTACGGCGGGCGGACGCAGCGGCGAGACCATCGTCTCCAGCCCGGCGGGAATCAATGTCGCGACGGGCACGAGTCAGGTGGCGCAGTTCCAGCCGAATTCGATCATCACGTTGAGTGACGCCAATGGTCGCGACGTGATCTGGGATGGCGCATGCACCAGTAATGGCGCCAAGGCCAAAAGCTGCACCTTCACCTTGACGGCAAACTCGATCGTTACAGCGAACGTGCAATAGCTTGACGGCAAGACTTGGCCTCCGGCGAAAACCGGAGGCCTTTTTCTTTCCCCGAAGAGTTCGGCTTATTGTGCGGTCTTCTTCAGTTGCCGCCGGATCAGCGCATCGAGCCCGGCCTTCAGGCGCGCGTGGTCTTCAGCAGACACTTTGCCGTCGAGCCGGTCTTTTTCCAGTTGAAAGAGCTCGTCCTTGAGAGCATCAAGGACACTGGCTTGCGGCGCACTCGCTCTGGCTGCATCGCCCGTTCCACGGCGCGCGCTCGATTTCACAGTACGCTTTGTGCGGATATTGCCGTTTCGCGCCGATGCGGCCCTGCGCCACAACCAGAATCCGCCGCCGGCGACGATGACGATCATCCCGGCGATTGCGTACCAGATCGCGTGGCCGGGCGTCCCTGTATCTCCGGAAGGAGCGCTTCCCGGGGGAACGCCTCGCGGCGGACCTTCACCCCCGCCCTGCGCTTCGCGCGGAGCGACGCCTTCGCCGGTCACAGAAAAGCTCACCTGCTCGTGCGCGGGAACGCTCTTGAGAAAAAAGACTGCCAGACCGGCTTCGTCTGAATCCCGGGTGAACTCGCGAGTCACGCCGTTGAACTGCATGCTCTTGGGCAGCAGCACGCCAAGTTCTGAGAGCTGGGAATCCGGAGACAGGTTGAACTGGTAAGAGCCCTTGTAGGGCAGATTGTAAATGACGCCTACGTTGGACTGGCCCGGGCGTATGGGAAACACCAGCGCGTAGCGGTTCTTTTTGCCCGTGGGCACGGGCGAGGCCGGCAGCGGCATTCCGCCCGCGGGCGCCGCGCTGGCCTGCAGAAGTTTCGCTCCGGGCGGCAGCTCGACCTGGAAGGTCTCATCTCCGGTCCTGGTGCGCGGTGGCGCGGACTGGTTGCGCAGAGTGTAGGTCACTTCTACATTCAGTTCGCCGTTTGCAGCCTGAATACGATAGACCCGCGCATCTTCAAAGATGCCGGAAACCTCTTTGGCCGAGTCGAATATGGTGATATCCGCTCTGCGCGATCCCGGCGGAACACTCTCAGAGTAATTCACGCCCTGGTAGCTCACCCGCGCCAGGTGCTGCGCGTCGGGATCGGGAACGTTGATGCTGTAATGCCCCTGGGCATCGGTTGTGGCCTTACCCGCCTGGTCCATGCCGCCGCCCGCGTGCGTGAGCAAAACGACTTCGACGCCCACGGCCGCCTTGCCCGTTGTGCCGTTGGTGACTGTGCCCGTGACGTCAGCAGCAAAGAGATTCGCCGAGACCGCCATGAAAAATGCCAGACCTGCTACTCTCAGCGCGTAGCGCAAACCGTGCTCCTTTCCGCAAGACTTAAAGATAAATCAGCGCAGCGTGTCTTTGAATATCAGAACGAATATCCGACATCCTAGATCAGAAATAGGAGGCGGGATGTGATGAATAACACGTTTCAAAAGGACTTTTTCTTAAGGACCAACAGTTCTGCGGCCGGGGATCGAAGGGACAGGAATCGACGGCGCGGGAGCCCGGCCGTGCCGAGTTTCACGTGTTTTCTTCGACTTACGGGTGACCAGGGACAAACCGGCGAATTAGGATGATTCCTGAGATCAGCTTAGATTGCGAGCTGGCGGTCTTTCTTGATCTGCGCCCGCAGGACGTCGCGAATCAACTGACAGGCGGTCTTTACCTCTGGTATGGCGAGAGAACAAAAAATCTGTTTGCCCTCGCGCCGCGTCATTACAACTCCGGCCTGTTTAAGGATTGTCAGGTGCTGAGACAGATTGGGTTTCGATATAGAGAGCTCTTTCTGGAGCTTGGAAACGGAACACGTCTCCCGCGCCAGCAAGTCGAGAATGCGGAGCCGAATCGGATTCGCGAACGCCTTACAGATCTCCACCTGGCGCTCGTAGATCTGCTCTTCCAACACGCTTTGTCGGGTTTTCTTCATCGCCATTGTAAGTAATGGTTCCATTTTATCTTCTCACTTAAAGGCGCTCATTTGTCCGGCAAAAACGAAAATGTAGCGGAGCAGGAACCCTCCTGCCAGAACGAGTATGGCCGTGACCGCGACCATGCTGGTGCGGAAATGGGGATTGACCCGCCGCACGAGCGCAGGGAGGACCTCAAGTACCTCAATCGCCAAAGGCAACACCAGGCCCGCCGTCAGAAAAAACAGCCAGAACGTAACGGTGAACGGCCCGCCGAGAACCAGAGCTAATGAATCCTTAACCGCCTGCACCGAAAGTGCCCCGTGGATCAGGTACGGAATCACGATGAAGAGCTCCAGCGTCAGGAGCCAGATATCAACGGTGTACAGCAACTGAAAGGCGCGAGAGTCGTTCTCCTCGCGCCTTAACGCGGTCAGGAGGGTAACCGCTGCGCACCCGCTCGACAGCGCGGAAAACAGAAACATCTGTGCGACCAGGTTGGTGTTCCAGAACGGGCGTGACTGCACCGCGCCCAGGAGCACCCCCGTGTAAATGCCTACCGCGATCGCAAACGGTGTGCCCAGTACGGCAAGTTGGCGGCGATAGGCGGAGAGATCGCGGTTGAGAAAGCCCAGCCTGCGCGGAAGTTTCGAGATTACCCGCTTGCGCTGTTCTTCGCTCAACCACGACCATAAGTAGAGGAGCGCGATCCCGCTGAACACAATGAGTAGCCACGAACCGATCGACATGGGGCTGGTCCAGCGAAAGTGAAAGAACAGTTTCCAGAAGGTATACCAGCGGCCCAAATCGAAGATCAGCAGCGTGCAGCCGATCATTACCGGCCAGGGGGCGAGCATGGCGCCATATCTGGCAATGCGGCTGTACGCCGCATCGCTTCCATTCCGCTGCAGGAGACTCGCCAGAGCGGAGACAAAGAAGGCGCCTGCGGAAAGTCCGCCGAGAAAGAGATAAATGATGATCAAGAAGCCCCATTCCGTATGTTTCACCGCGCGCCTCCTTAGAGCAGGTAATAGATCTGCGGGCCGGTCCCCGCTTCCGGCTTTTTGGTCCGATAGCGGCGCTTCTCCAAAAGCGCGCGCACCTTGCTTTCCGGATCGTTGATGTCGCCGAAGACGCGGACCTTCGATGGGCAAGTCTCCACGCATGCCGGAAGCTCGCCGCGATCCACGCGCTGAGCGCAAAAATCGCATTTCTCGACAATGCCCTTGTCTTCACGGAAGAAGCGCGCATCGTACGGGCAGGCGATGATGCAGTAACGGCATCCCACGCACTCTGACTCACGAATCGCGACAATTCCATCCGGCCGCTGATAAGAAGCGCCGGTGGGACAGACGCGAACGCAAGCCGGGCTTTCGCAGTGCTGGCATTGCTCCGGCTCGAATGCTGCCAGCAGCCTGGGCCACTCGCCCCGGCGCTCTTCATTGATCCAGTTGCGGCTATAGCCAAGCGGAACGTTGTTTTCTGCGCGGCAAGCGACAACGCATGCTTTGCAATCGATGCACTTGCGGGAGTCGATCACGAGGACGTAGCGTTTTTGATGGACTGCCATGATCTCCCCCTTAAACCTTTCTGACCTTCACGAAGGTTTCATGCAGTGCGGCATTACCGGAAACTTTGTCCCAGGCAGTCTCCAGGACTTGCGCGTCAGAGGCCCCGGCGCCCGCGAGCCGCTGCCACTTGGAGCGTTTGCCGTAACCGTGCAGCATGAAAACGCAGTCGCGACGAATCTCCTGCGTTACCTGGGCTTTGAGCCGGACCGCGCCGGCTGTGCTGGAAACCTCGACCATCTGCCCGTCGTTGATGCCGAGCGACTCCGCAGCACGTGGGTTTAGCCACAGCCGGTTCTCAGAAGCAAAAGCGTTCAACCACGGGTTGTTGGTGCTGTTGCCGTGGGTGAAATACGCCTTGCGCCCGAGAATCAGACGGAAGGTGCCTGGCGGAGGCTGCGCCGGAGGATGGTAAACCGGCAGCGGATCGACGCCCGCCTCCTTGAGCCGCTCAGAATAGAGCTCGATCTTGCCCGACTTGGTGACGAAGCGATGGTCGGCAGTGAGCGTGGAACCGTACTTCGGGAAACCCGGAGCAACATAGATGCCATGCTTCTTCAGGTAATCGAGCGGTGACTCCAGTGGTAGCTCCTTCACCTGCTCACGGACCCACTGGTCCATCGTGAAGTCGAAGTACTGGCTGAGGTTCAGACGCTTCGCTAATCCCTGGACGATTTCGAGCGTAGGTTTGGTATCGTGAAGCGGTTTGATCACAGGTTGGCGGAAGACGACAACCGGCGATAGCCCGCTCATGACCTCGGCCGGGTCCTGGCGTTCCAGATAGGTTGATTCCGGGAAGATCACGTCGGCATACCACGCGGTGTCACTCATGGCGATGTCAATCACGCCCACGAAATCCATCTGCTGCAGCATGGCCAGCGTCTTGCTCTGCTCCGGCAGCGCGCTCATCGGGTCCTGTTTGTGGATCATCCACGCCTTGACCGGATAGGGCTTGGCGGCAAGAACGTTTTCCCGAAGTTTCAGATACGCTCCATCGCCCTTTGCGGCGAGCGGGAAGCTGGTTTCCATTTCATCCACACGCGGAGCGACTGGATCATCCCAGGGAAAAACCGGAAACTCCCCCAGCGCGATCTTTCCATTGGGCACCATGCCGCCCTGGCGGTCCCAGTTGCCTGAGATGGCATTCAGGATGGCTTGCGCCCGGCGGGTCTGGAAATCTTCGCGATACCAGGAGGAACGCCGGCCGGCGTAGAAGAAAGCGCGCGGCGCGGAGTCAGCGAACTCGCGGGCAATCCGCGCGATGTCTCTGGCAGGGATTTCCGTTTCCGTTTCCGCCCACTCCGGCGTGTAAGGCCTCACATGTTCGGCCAGCTGATCGAAGCCCAGGGTGTAAGTTGACACAAATTCTTTGTCATAACGTTTTTCGCTGACGATCACATTCAGCATGGCGAGAATGAACGCCAGATCCGTACCAGGTTTGATGGGGAACCACTCGTCGGCTTTCGACGCGGTGACAGTGAAACGCGGATCGAGGTAGATGAGGCGCGACTTGCGCTCCAGAGTGGAGTCGATGAGATCCATGGTGTCCGGCGTAATAAAGGACTCCAGACGGTTGGCGCCGGCCATGACGATGTATCGGGCATTCAGGACGTCAAAAGATGGAACCGTGCCAAAGGTGAGCGAGTAGGCCAGATTCACCGAAGCCAGACAAAGCGTTGGATGGCGCACGATGTTGGGTGAACCGAAGGCCAGACCGAGGTTCTTGAAAAAGACTTCCTGGAAGCTTTCCGTGGAAGACCAGAGAGTGGCCTGGGGTCCGTATTGTTGCTTGACTGCGGAAAGCTTTTTGGCGGCGAAGTCCCAGGCCTCATCCCAGCTTGCCGGACGCCACTTACCCTCTCCTCGCTCGCCCACACGGATCAGCGGCTTCTTGATGCGCGAGCGATCGTAGACCTGCTGAATGCCGGCGTTACCTCGCGCACACAGCATGCCGCGAGAGCGCGGGCTGGCCGGATTGGGATTGAGCTTGCGGATCGCGCCGTTCTCGACCACTGCTATCAGCGAGCATTTGTTAACGCACATCTCGCATGTGGTCGGAATCTCAAGGCGCTCAACACCGGCGTGCTCGCCGGGGCGATGCAGGAGCGGCGCGAAATGAGCGGTCGCCGCCGTCATCCCGGCGCCCACCGCACCACCTGCCGTCCATTTCAGGAATTTCCTTCGATTCATACCTACCCCCCCCGGCCCTGAGCCGCGCGCCAGAGATGCAATGCATTGTTCAGACCTGCGGGCAGCGTCAGAGACGCGCCTACTTGCCGCAGGTTTCCGGTTGCAGCGAATCGGCGGCGTGTTCATGCAGGAAGGCCGCCACATCGCGGAGTTGGACCGGATCCATGACTTTGGCCAGCGCCTCCTTGCCTTTGGCATGCTTCCCGGCAAGGAAATAGGCCTTCCACTGTACCTGCGTCTTGTTGAGCGGAGTGATTTCGCCGCCCGCGGCCCCCTTGGTGTGGCAGTTCTTACAGGTCTGGCGGAAATAGTAGCGCCCCTTGGACTCGCTGCCTTTTTGATCGGCGGCGTAGGCGGGACCGGAGATTGGGGCCAGCAGACCAAGGCAGATGAAACCGCCGGCCAGGAGCAGCGTTGCGGCAGCCCGGAGATTGCGCAGTGAGCTCGGCATATAGGAACCTCTGCTTTCTATTAAACAGTTGCGAACTTTCGCAACCATTGTCATCGCGGGCGGCCCTTTTATCTGTGACCGGGATCACCCGGATGGGTGAGTTGCGTCACTTCTGTATTACTACAGTTGCGTAATATCTAAACTGTTTAAGTTGGTAGAAAACCTCCCCCTGTTCGCGAATTCGAGCCATAGACGTACTTCGAGTCATAGAAAGGACTTCCTTATGCGAAAGATCATGCTTGTCACGGTGGCAGTGCTGGCCCTGGCCGGTTCCGCGCTTCGCGCCCAGGACTCCGGCCAGCCGGCCGCCGCGCCCACCGATACCAATGCTCAACTGCGGCAGGAGATCGAGCAGTTGAAACAGACGCTCGCAGCCATGGAACAGCGGCTGCAGGCGCAGGAGAAAGCTTCCCAGACCAAGGACGCGAAATCCGCAGACACCGTTTCCGCCGGCGACCTGCAAAACGAGGTGAAGGACCTGAATGAGCGCGTGAATGCCACGGAGCGGAGGGGAGTCCTTGACCGGCTGGCATGGAGCGGCGATTATCGCTTCCAGGTCCACAACATCACCGGCACGGTGCCGGCCCATTTTGACGGGATGGCGCTGCAAAATCTGGTGGTCAAAACTCTGTTCTACGCCCAGAGCAACGGCGGCGCATTCCCGGCCAGCGTGGCAGCCATCAACAACAACGTGGCCGCCCACTACAGCGATTACCAGTACTTCACCAGCAAGCTGACGTTCAACGATCTGAAGGCGGCCATGGCACAGTTTCCTCCGGCCATGCAACAGCAGCTGTTCGGCATGCTGATGCCTTCAACCTTTGTCCCGAAATACAACGCGGACAATAACGTTCTGCAGACGAACCGGCTGCGGCTGAAGTTCGACGCCCAGGTAGCGGAGAACGTGAGCGTCAGCGCGCGCTTGAGCATGTATAAGGTATTCGGCGATTCCACCAACGTGCAGGTCTTCAATGGGCAGCCGAACACGCTGAGTATCGACGGCACCACAACCCGCGTTCCCACCGGAGACATGATCCGCGTGGAGCGCGCCTTCTTCTCCTGGAACAACATTGGCGGATCGAAGCTTTACTTGTCGATCGGCCGCCGGCCATCCACGGAGGGCCCGCCGAAGAACTTCCGCCAGGACGAGCCTCGCGGCGGCACACCTTCCGGCTCGCTGATCGACTATCAGTTTGACGGCATCACCGTCGGCTACCACGTCAATGACAAAATCGCGTTGCGCGCCTGCTACGGCCAGGGCTATGAGAGCGGATTCGGCAACGGCGATTTGCTGAAGACTCCGGGCGACCGCCTGAAAGACGTTCATTTCTTCGGCGGCAACTTTGATCTTTACAGCACCGATAAAACGTTCATTCAGTCCACGATTGCAAGGGCCTGGAACGTCACCGATGGATTCAACGGCTTGACCGTTCTGCCGGTAAATCCTCTCACTGGAGACCCGGTGCAGGCGCCGGTAGTGATGCGTTTTACGCCGTCGGCCAACCTGGGGGCCATCAACCTGTATGGCCTGAACCTGCAGCGGACCTTCGGGCACTTTGATCTGTTCGCGAGCGGCAACTGGGTGAGCACGCGCCCCAACGGCCAGACTACGCCTTTCGGCGGATTGATGAGCGATCCGTTTGAAACGCCGGTCAACCGCGAAGGCCAGATGGTCTATCTCGGCGTGCGTTACAGCGTGCCCAAGAACGATGGACGCACGAAAATGGGGTTTGAGTTCAACCACGGAACCAAATACTGGTTTAACTTTGCCCAGGCTGAGGACGATATTCTGGCTCCCAAGAGCAACACGCGGGGCGAGGCGTATGAGGTCTATACCACGCACCGCATCAACGATCATTTCATCTTCAAAGCCGACTTTACACGTTATAACTACGCCTGGTCGGGCTCCGGCTGGCACCTTGGCGCTCCCAAGCGTCTGGACCTGACGCCACTGCTGGGATTCCCCACCTACGATGTGGCTAACGTATTTACGATGGGTATAACCGCGAGATTCTGAATCTCACTTAAACGAAAAACGGCTGCGGAGCCGCAACACGGCTCCGCGTTTTATTTTTCGGCGGAGACGGTCAGCGAGCGACCGTGACGCGCAACTCGAAAGAATGCGCGAACACGGCGCCGCTTTGCGAGGAAGAAGCTGTGACCGTGGCCGTCAACGGCGATTCAGGCTTGGCACCATTGCCTCCGCAGCCAATGGCGGCGCAATCATCAGTATGGTTGTAAGGAAAGCCGCCACTCGCATTCTGCGGGTCTTTGCGGCTGCCGCCAGCAAGACCAGCGCCAGAATCCCCATGATTTCAGCCAGAACCAATGTACCAGGGGCCAAATCGCGGCAACGCGAAACCGGCTTGTTGCGATGGGAGCCTCAGGACCAGGTTAGATTTTCCTCCGGAATTCAAAGAGTGGTGGCCGACCTCTTGCGAGGCTTCTCCACAGTAGATCCGCGATCTCCAGGGCGCTGCTTCACCAGAGGCGCCGTGGAAGTGCCACTGTGATGAGTTCCTTGATGCTCAACCGCTTAGCTCTCGATCTTCCTGATATATAGACGAAGTCCGGTCAGCACTATCCCGATCGCGATCAGAGACAACCCCAAACCGATGCGGCGGTAGTTGCGTTCAGCCATGGCCTTTTGGCCGGCTTTCAGGTTTTTTGCGGCGATCGTCAATCCTGCCTGAATGTCCTGATCGACCAGTTCCTTGCGGAAGCTGTGAATCGTAACGCGGGCCTTGGTCAGCGCGTCGCGCGCCTCGTTCTGTCCCAGGCGGCCTTCACTTACTTCCATGCCGGAAGATTCTGCCATGAGAAGAACACGGTCTGCCTCCTTGATGGCTTCGTCCAGGCGGTTCAGGTTGCTCAGCATTGTCCCTCGGGCCTGATCGCAGACGTCGCCCGGGGCATGGCACTGCAAACAGACGGCCTCGGGACCGGTCCCGAGTTTCGCGTCGGTTGGGTGGGTGATGCCATGATTGCTGTGGCAGACAACGCATCCGGGTAGTGATGCCGCTTGAAAGGCGTCTTTGTGCGAACTCTTTTCGTACATCTGCGCCTGGAAGACATGGCACGTGGAGCAGACGTTCTGGACCTTGTCGACGCCCGGGGGGGCTGCACCATGATTTCCGTGACAGGTGCTGCACGTCGGCGCGCTCAGATCGCCGCGGACGGTCAGAGCATCATGATGAACGCTCTTGCTGTAGTTGGCGAACTGATCGGTGGGTATCTCATAGGGCTTCATGTAACTGGCGGCGGCATGGCAGCGGGAGCAGGTAGTGGCAATATTCGTAGGGTGCACGGTGGATGCCGGGTCGCTCGGCGCTCTGAGGCCGTGCACGCTGTGGCAATCAATGCACACGGCGACTTTGGTATCTCCTGCCGCCAGGCGCTTGCCATGCACGCTGGTGTGATATTGCGCCAGCTGGTCGGTGCGCAGGCTGGGATTGTACTGGCGCATATAGGCCGGATCGGAGTGACAACTGCCGCACAACTGCGGAATCTGGGCGCGCTCGATCTTGCCTTTGAATCCCGCTTTCTTGTTCATCGCCTTGTCAGGATCGTCTGCAGTCGCGTCGCCGCCGTGGCAGTTGACGCAACTCAAGCCTTTTTC